>JANYCX010000154.1 GCA_025360065.1 Acetobacteraceae bacterium
GTCAAGTTTTTTCTGCCTCCCCCACCCCTCTCCGCGGCGAGAGGGGTGGGGAAAGAGTGCTTAGCTTACAACACCGCACGCCAGTCTGGCACCGGCGAAGTTGCTTTTTTACGCACGAAAACAATATCTTGTCTTATACTAAGCGCTGTTGACCCATGAAGACTGGGTCAACAGCGCTTGGTATAAGTCTTTGCTTGGCGCACCGCCGCCGGCCAACCCGGTGCGCAATACCAAGCGCCCGAATGAGTGGAAGGGTCAGTCATTCAGGCGCTTGGCATTACCCCTGCGCCACAATCTCGGCCGCTGATTGATACGCCAACCCTAAATCATCCGCGACCGCCTTGTACGTCACCATCCCCGCATGGACGTTCAACCCGGCCCGCAAATGCGGATCGTCGCGCATCGCCTGGCGCCAGCCCTTGGTCGCCAAAGCCAGCGCGAACGGCAAGGTCGCGTTGCCGAGCGCGATGGTCGATGTCCGCGCCACCGCCCCCGGCATGTTGGTCACGCAGTAATGCACCACGCCTTCTTCAACATAAGTCGGTGCCGCATGGCTGGTCGGGCGGCTGGTTTCCAGGCACCCGCCCTGGTCAATCGCGATATCGACCACGACAGATCCCGGCCGCATCCGTGCCACCATGGCGCGGGTTACCAGCTTGGGGGCTGCGGCCCCCGGCACCAGCACCGCCCCGATCACCAGATCGGCATCGATCACCGATTGCTCGATTGCCTCGGTGGTGGAAAACAATGTGCTGAGCTGGGCGCCGAATTCCTGGTCGAGTTCCTTAAGCCGCGCAATTGACCGGTCAATGACCGTGACATGCGCGCCCAGCCCGATCGCCAACCGCGCCGCATTGGTGCCCGACACGCCGCCGCCGATCACCACCACCTTGCCGGCCGGCACGCCCGGCACGCCGCCCAGCAACACGCCCGCGCCGCCCTGTTCTTTTTCCAGGCAATGCGCGCCCACCTGAACCGACATCCGCCCGGCAACCTCCGACATCGGCGCCAGCAGCGGCAGCGCGCCGCGCGCATCGGTGACAGTCTCATAGGCGATGCAGGTCGCGCCCGATTTCATCAGTCCCTCGGTCTGCGCCTTGTCGGCGGCGAGGTGCAAATAGGTGAACAGCACGTGATCCGGGCGCAGCAGCGCGATTTCGGCGGGAAGAGGCTCCTTGACCTTGACGATCATGTCAGACGCCGCGAACACGTCCGCAGCGCTCGCTACAATCGTCGCCCCGGCGGCGCGATACGCGTCATCGGCGAAGCCGATCCCGATCCCGGAATTTTCCTGCACCGTTACCGCATGGCCCCGGACGGTAAATTCCCGCACCGCAGCAGGCGTCAGCCCAACACGGTATTCATGGGTCTTGATTTCCTTGGGAACACCGATGCGCATCTGCTGGACCTTCGCTGTGGGGGGACGCCGGTTCTAGCACGATGCACGTCTGGCGCCAGTTGCCCGACCATCCCAGCGAACCGCTTCCCCCTCGCCCTTCGGGAGAGGGCCGGGGTGAGGGCGCTTGGTATTGCGCACCGGGTTGGCCGGCGGCGGTGCGCCAAGCAAAGACTTATACCAAGCGCCGTTGACCCATTCTTCATGGGTCAACATCAAGGGCGCTTGGTATAACTGCCCAGATGCTCGCGATGACGGGATTGAGCAATAATGATCCAGTGGAACTGACAAAACGGCCACCGAAATTGTAGAACCTGGGCAGTTACGAAACAAACATACCAACGCTGAGCATCGCGTGGGGCGGATTGCATCCGCCCTACGGCATCGAAACGAACCGCTACCCCGCCCGCGCATGGTTCAGCGCCAACAGTGCCGCCAGCGCGTCATCGGTGGAAATATCGGCTTGCCAGCCATAAGCGCTGGCCACCGCCGCATCCAGCCGTGCGTGCAGCGCATCGAGCCACGCGCCGGCCGGCGTGCCACGCGTGTTGTAGAGATTGGTCAGCGTGCGGGTTTTCAGCGTTGCCGCCGCCACCGGGTTTTTGGCGATGATCCGGTCGGGGAAACCGGCCACCACTTCGGGCACGCCGTCCACCAGATCGAGCGTGTCAGCCGCTTCAACACGAACAAACCTCGTTTAGGCCTCCAACTCCGCCAGGAATGGCTCCATACTTAAGGGACATCGAGCGCGTGAGTGCTCCAAGTTCATTGCACCAGCAATTCGCATGCGAATCTCGCGGTCGTCCGCTACGTCTGCCTCTATGCAGATTCGGAGGAAAATCCTGTGTGGATGGTTGCCTGTGGGATCGTCTCGGGCA
This sequence comes from Acetobacteraceae bacterium, assembly GCA_025360065.1. Lineage (GTDB taxonomy): Bacteria > Pseudomonadota > Alphaproteobacteria > Acetobacterales > Acetobacteraceae > CAITOL01. The sequence goes on from JANYCX010000154.1 coordinate 2,275, forward strand.
CCCCAAATCGCCTCTGGTCTCGGCGGCAGGTTTTTCCCACTGTAACTGGCCTCGCGATTCCACGCCGCCGGGTCCGACAAAAGCCAGCTCTCTGACGCAGCCATTGGCACACAAGGAATACACCGAATCTCACCAGAAAGTAGATCAAACCCGGCTTTAATTTCAGCAACGATGCGGTGCCATGTGCGTATGTCGTTCGAGTCTGCGTCGACCATAAAAATTAGCATATCGTAACCACCAGTTATTGCTTCGCGTTTGGCTAGATATGCTTTGGCACCGTGGCCTTCGGGGAGCCGCCGCTTAAGTGGATCGCGCGATAAAACCTGTAGCTCCCTGCGGGTACGGACATTGCAATCTATCTCGTCGGTAAGCGTGCGGCGAATGATTGGCTGCATCCAACCATCTAACTGGACGTATTTACGCAATCGCTCGTCCCAATGGTCTCGAACGCCAATTTCATGGGGACCCTCTCCGCAGATAAGCACTTTCAAAGTTCGTCGACCCCTGCCTGTATCTGACCATTATTGGCCAAATCGAGAGCCTCGGACTCCAGAACCTGAAGGTCGGTATTTGTCCAGAGTTCGCCAGGTCCAAAATAGTCACTTCCTAGCCGGAATGACGGCATTTTGTTAATTTCGGCTGCCACAGTTCGTCCATCGGGGGTTCTAGAGATCAGTCGAAGTCCGTTGGCCCCCACTACGTTGGCAAGGATTGGTGAATGCGATGTCGCGATAATTTGAGCGCGCGTCTCGCTTGTTACCAAAGCAACTAATCTACCAAGTATGTGTGGCTCGATCCCATCTTCAAGTTCGTCAAGCAGAACAACACTAGGGTCGGGGAGTTCCGGGATTGCACAAAGTGCAAGCATCCGCATAAATCCATCGCTCATTTGGGTCCACGGAACGAGGCTGAAATGAGCAAAGCGTTCGGAAAGTATAAGATCGATCCACCCTGCTCGCTTATGCACTGTTTCAAGATCGTCTAGCGGATAGAATCGGGCTATGCGGTTCACCACGCGCGAGCGTTGCTCTGACGTTAGGGCAGCGAGGAAACCTGCTAGATGGTTGCCACGCGCTCCCATATCGCCAATGCTGAGCCGTGTGGCTCCTTTCATTGCGGCTGGAGAGAGCAACTCAAGCGATTGAATAGATGTAAGCCAAGCGTGGAGGTCTCGGACTACTCCGTCCGCCTCATCACCCTTTTCCTGATCTTGAATGGCAGACAAAAGACTTCCTTCGAACCGTAGCGGCGGCAGGTCTTGCTTCCCCGCGTTCCCCCCCCTCTTCTGGTCAAATGCTACAATTTTGATCGGCTCGGAATCCGTGTTCCGGCGCAGATCGACTTGCTCACTTTGTAGGGTGCCGGTGTTAAGGCCCCATCTGATCGACCAACGTACTCTGCCCCAGCGCTCTGACTCAAATATTGCGGACACGCGCAGAATTGACGAACGGTTGTTTGGGGACCGAAAGCGGAGTGCTTTCCGATCCCAACCTCGATCGTCAAAAAAGCGTGCGGGTGTTCCATCGGCCAAATGCCGCAATAATGCGAACGCCTGCAGAATAGAGCTCTTGCCTGCGCCGTTCTTACCTAGAAGTAGCGTGAGCGAAGGGTCAATCCTCATCGTGAAGCGGTCGACCGCCTTGAACCCCCACACAGAGATACGTGTTAGATTAAGCACGTGCCCGTTCTTACCTTTCCATTCGAGGCCCACCACACTGGTGCGCCAGAGGCTGCACGCGTTTTATATGGTCGTCCACGTTCCGTAGTCCGACAATAAGTGTACGACGCTGGTGTGACGCTGTTCTTCGTCACCAAGATGGGTATTTAAAATTCAGCTGCGCACTTTAGCTAGCCTTACAATTCTAGACCACACCTGTGGTGGAACCGGTATGCCGTTTGTCAGAGTCCAGACTAATCAGCATCCCCGTCCGGATTTTTCGCTATTTGCCATCTAAAACAACTTTTCCGAAAGCATATAGTTCGACGGTGCCGGCTTTAAGCTCTACCCCACCGCCAAATCCGGAAACATCCCCCGCTCCACCAACGCACACACAATATGCGCCGCCGTAATATGAATTTGCTGAATAACCGGCGTCCAGGTCGAAGGTGCCCGCACCAACCGGTCACACAATCCAACCATCTTCCCGCCGCCGCCGCCAGCAAACCCATGGGTCACAATCCCGCGCGCCCGCGCCTCGGCCAACGCGGCCAGCACATTGGGCGAATTGCCCGAGGTCGAAATCCCCAACAGCACGTCGCCCGCCCGCCCCAGCCCGATCACTTGGCGGGTAAAAATATGCTCATACCCGTAATCATTCCCGGTCGCGGTAATCGCCGACGTATCCACCGTCAGCGCAATCGCTGGCAGCGGCGCATGGTCGAACATCAGTCGCGAAATAAACTCGCCGGCGATATGCTGGCTGTCGGCCGCACTGCCGCCATTGCCGCAGATCATCAGTTTGCCGCCGGCTTGCATCGCGGTAACGATATCGGCGGCCATCGCAATCATCGTGTCGCGCGCCGCCACATCCTCGGCAAACGCGCCAAAAGCTGCAACCGAGGTCGCCAGATAATTTTCCGTGAATGCAATATCGGACATTCTAAAGCCCCTTTTCAGCAGGATGGCGGGTCTCCACCCACCGCCAGGCGACCACCGCCAGCAGCGAATAAATCGCCATCGCCACCGTAACCGCCAACGCACCATAGCGCGGAAACGCAAATGCCACGAGCACGCCCGCCGTCGCCGACGATCCGACCTGCATAAACCCGAGCAGTGCCGACGCCGCGCCGGCATGATGCGGCACCGGCTCCAACGCCGCATGGGTGGCGTTGGCGTTGATCATCCCGCGGCTCATGCCGACCAGGATCACGAACGGCACCAGGGTGATCGGGGAGACGATATCGACCCACAAAAACCCGGTCGCCGCCAGCGCGGCCACTGGCGCAATCACCAGGCCCGCGGTCAGCGGGATCGACGCCGCCACCGCCCGCCGCGCGAACAGGTTATTGAGGCTCGAGCCCAGCAATATCCCCCCCGAGGTCATCGCAAAAATCATCGCAAAACCGCTCGCCGACAGTCCCATCTGCCCCATCAGCACCAGCGAAGATGTGCCAATGAACGAAAACAGCGCCCCCGCGCCCGCCGCGTTGACCATCGCATAGCCCAGCGTGCGCTTGCTGCGGAACACCGCCGCGTAGCGTCCGACCACATCAATCCGCGCGCCCGGGTCTGCCGGGCGGGTTTCGTCGAGCCAAAAATACGCCGCCACGAACAGCGCCACGCCCGACAGGCCAAGCGTGACGTAGATGAACCGCCATTCCCCGAACACCAGCAGCGTCGCCCCGATGCTCGGCGCAATGATCGGCGCGATCACGATCACCATGCTGACCGCCGACATCTTGATCCGCCCAGCCTGGCCGGAAAACAGGTCGCGCACGATTGCCATCGCCAAGGTGCTGCCGCCCGCCGCGCCAACCCCCTCGATCAGCCGGAAAACCAGCAGCCAGCCCGGTGACCAAGCCAGCGCACAGGCCATGCCAAACATTGCGTAAATCGCCAGCCCCACCAGCATCACTGGTCGCCGCCCGAAGCGGTCCGATAGCGGCCCCATCGCCAACTGCCCGGCGGCAAACCCATACAAAAACAGCGATAACGTGCCAGACGCCTCGGCCGCCGTCGCCCCCAGGTCGGATTGCAATACGCCCAAGGCCGGCAACCCCATGTCGATCGACAACGGCGGCAACGCGGCGAGCGCCCCGATCAGGGCGGTAAAGGCGGAGCTGTTAGGATTCAAACGCATGGCACTCTTATGGCGCGGACCGCACCGAGGGTAAACATCCCTCGTGGAAATATTGCAACGATTTCACACGTCATTCCCAAGAAATTCCGCCGTCGCTGCCACCGCCTCGGCCAATTTCGCCCGCACCACCGTCACCCCCGCCGGAAATGCCGACAGCAGCCGGCTCGGCGCCTGGCGATCCAACAGCACAAACACCCCGCGATCGGAGGCACTCCTGATCAGCCGCCCAAACCCCTGGCGCAACCGCATCCGCGCAATCCGGTCGTCATAGCCCGACGTATCGCCTTGCCCGAGATGCAGCCTGCGTTCGCGATGCAAAATATCCGGCCGCGGCCACGGCACCCGTTCATAAACCACCAGCCGCAGCGCACTGCCCGGCACATCCACCCCATCGCGCATCGCGTCCGTGCCGAGCAGGCAACTGGCTTGCTCGGTGCGAAACACATCGACCAGCGTGTTGTTGTCCATCGCATCGACATGTTGGGCGAAAACCGGAATGCCGGCCTCCTCCAACGCCGGCGCGATGCGCTTATGCACCTCTCGCAGCCGGGAAATCGCGGTGAAAAGCCCCAGCCCACCGCCGCGCGAGGCTAAAAACAACGCCCGATACGCCGACGCCAGCGCCCCCAATTCCCGCCCGTTCACGTCGGTTATCACAAACGCTCGGGTTTGCGCGGCGTAATCAAACGGGGACGCAACCGCGACCCGGATCGCCGGCGTTGCCAGATGCGGCGCCCCGACCCGTGCCTCGGCTTCCTCCCAGGCATAGTCGACATCGGCCACCCCAGCATCGCGCAACGTCGCCGAGGTTATCAGCATCCCATGCGCCGGCTGGGCCAGGCTGGTGATGAACGGCAGGGTCGGGTCGAGCCAATGGCGATGCAGGCCAACATCGCGATCTCCGCTGCGATCGCCAAAAGCCGGCCGCCGATCGAGCCGCAGGAAGCTGACATAGCGCGGCGCCACCCCCGGCTCGGCCGGCGGCGCGCCGATCTGCGCCAGCATCGCAATCCAGGCGGCAACACTATCGACTGCGCGACGCTTGAGGCTCGCGGCCACCCCCTCGATGCGGCTGCGCGTCGCCTGATCCATTTCCGGCGCGTCGTCTTCCGGTTCCTCATCCAACCGCGCCAACAAGCCCTGTTGCAGGGTGGTCAGGGCCCGCCCGAGCACGACATACGCGGCGTGCAGCGTTTTCGCGGCAGCGTGCACCTCCGGCAGTTCCGGCGCCAGATCGCATTCAATCACGCCATAGCTGGCCTCCCCTACCGCACGAGCCAACGCCTGGAGGCGCAACGCGTGCAGCAACGCCTCGGTCGGGTTGGGCGAAGGCGCTGCATCGCCCAGTCGTTCCCACCAGCCATAAACTGGCAGCGCGCGGGCGGCCTTCAAGGCGGCATCGAGCGCGTCCTGCAACGCGGGCGCGGCAACGATCAGGTCTTCGACCCGCGCCCGCAACCCCCGCGCGCGCGACCGCATGCCTTCAGCTCCCAGCAGCCAGCGCCGCAATTCTGCGGTTTCAGTGCCGGACAACTCCGCTGAAAACGCGCTGTCGGCGGCGTCGAACACATGATGACCCTCGTCGAACACGTATCGGCTCGGCACGCTCGCATCATCCAGCCCGCCCCACACCGCCTGCGCCATCACCAGCGCATGATTGGCGACCACCAGGTCCGCCCCCCGCGCGCGGCGGATCGAGTGTTCGACAAAGCAGCGCTTCCAGTGCTCGCACCCGCCATGCAGGCACTCGCCACGCCGATCGCCCAGGCTCGGCAACAGGCCGCCACCGAACAATTCCGAAAACCACCCCGGCAAATCGCCGCCCTGGATGTCGCCGTCATTGGTCGCTGCCGCCCAGCGCGCGATCAACCCCAGCGGCACCACATGCGTCGCGTTGCCACTGCCAACCGCGTCCTGCAGGTTGAGCAGGCACAAATAATTTTCCCGCCCTTTGCGCACCACCACCCGCTTGCGGCGCTCGAGCGGATCGGGGAACAGCCGAGTGAGCTCGTTCTCCACCTGGCGCTGCAAATGCCGGGTGAAGGTGCTGATCCACACCGCGCCTTGGTTCTGCTCCGCCCACAGGCTCGCCGGCGCGATATAACCCAACGTTTTGCCAGTGCCGGTGCCAGCCTCGGCGAGCACCAGATGCGGCTCCCCCTGGGCCATGCGCGGCGCAAAGGCGGCGGCAGCGGCGGTGGCGTAATCGGCTTGGCCAGGCCGCTGTTCGGACTCTGACCCCAGCATCGCGGCAAGCCGGGTGCGCGCGGCTTCGGGCAACACTGGCTGGCTGCCCGGCGGCGGGCGGGCGGCGGTATCCTCCCATTCCGGCAGTCGCCGCCAGACTTGCAGCGCCTGCGGGGTCGGCAACGCCTTGGGCTGGCCGAGGGCTGCCAACACATACGGCGCCCAACCCCAGCCGCCGCGCCCCATCTGGGCGGCCAACCCGGCCGCGTCGCGATTGGCCGCCAAATCGCGCCCGGCCGCCAGCCGCGCCAGCAGCGCCTGCGCCAGATCGGGGAGCAGGGCCGCCGCATCGTCAAGCCCGCTCGTCGCCAATTCCATATCCAGCGCCAGCGCCAATCCGCGCGGCGTTGGCGCCACTGGCACCGCCGGGCGGACAAAAGCAAACAACTCCAGCAAATCCAGAGCCGGGATTGCCGAGATCCCAAGCCTGCGGAAATTCGCCGGCGCGTGCACCAGCAAGGGCGGTGCGCTGCCTGCGAGGTAGCGCGCTGCCTCAGCCGGCGTCAGGTCGAGCATTTCCCCGTCAGCAGTCAGGATGGCAGCGTGCCCGACCCAGGCAACCAGGGCAGGGCCGTCAGGGATCAGCAGCGATATGGTGGGCGATGACATCACTCCAGTATAAGCCAGCCGCCCAATTGACCAAGCGGGGCCGCATCCATATTTTGCGCGCCATGTCAGACCCTGCCGCACCAACCCTCCCGAAATCCTGGCCGTTCGAGGAAGCCCAGAAACTTGTCGAACGCCTCGCCGCGTCGGGCAAACCGGATGCCCTGTTCGAAACCGGGTACGGCCCCTCCGGCCTGCCGCATATCGGCACCTTTGGCGAGGTCGCACGCACCAGCTGGGTGCGCCGCGCCTTCACCGAGTTGACCGGCAAACCCAGCAAACTGCTGGCCTTCAGCGACGATATGGATGGCTTACGCAAAGTCCCTGATAATTTGCCCAACAAGGACATGCTGGCCAATTACCTCGGCCAGCCGCTATCGCGTATTCCCGACCCGTTCGGCACCCATGCCAGTCTCGGCGCCCATAACAATGCGCGGCTGCAAGCTTTTCTGGACGGCTTCGGCTTCGAATACGAATTTGCCTCGGCAACCGATTACTATGCGGCAGGCCGCTTCGACGCGTCCCTGCGGCTGATCCTCGAACGCCATGACGAAATCGTCGCGGTCATCAAACCAACCCTCGGCGCCGAACGGCAGGCAACCTATTCGCCGCTGCTGCCGATCCATCCCCAGACCGGTGTGGTCATGCAGGTGCGGATCGACCAGTGGGACGCCGACGCCGGCACGATCTTCTGGACCGACCCAACTAACGGCGAGCGGTTCGAAACCCTGGTCACCGGCGGGGCGGCGAAATGCCAGTGGAAGGCGGATTGGGCGATGCGTTGGCATGCGCTTGGGGTTGATTACGAAATGTCGGGCAAGGATTTGATCGACAGCGTGCGCCTGTCTGGCCGGATTTGCCGCATCCTGGGCAGCAGCCCGCCGGTCGGCTTTACCTACGAATTATTTTTGGACGAGCAAGCGCAAAAAATCAGCAAATCCAAGGGCAACGGGCTCGGTGTTGACGAATGGCTGCGCTATGCGCCGCCCGAAAGCCTCAGCCAATATATGTTCAACCAGCCCGGGCGCGCCAAACGGCTCTATTTCGATGTGATCCCCAAGGCGGTCGATGAATACATCGCCAACGCCGCCAAATCGCTGACCCAGGCGGAACCTGAACGCGCCACCAACCCGGCCTGGCATATCCATGCAGGGCGTGTGCCGAACGCGGCATTCTCGCCTGTGTCGTTCGCTATGCTGCTGAACCTGGCCAGCGTGGTGAACGCCGAAAACCCCGACATCCTCTGGGGCTTCATCCGCCGCTACAGCCCCGATGCCACGCCCGAAACCATGCCGATGCTCGCCAGGCTGGTCGATTACGCGCTGGTCTATTACCGCGACTTCATCGCCCCCAAGAAGCAGTTCCGAGCGCCCGATGCGACCGAGCGCGCCGCGCTGGATGACCTCGCCACGGCCTTGCGCGCAACGCCGGCGACCGCCACCGCCGAGGAATTGCAGAACCTGCTCTACGACATCGGCAAGCGCCATCCCTTCGCCGAGTTGCGCGGGTTTTTCGCCTGTCTCTACCAAGTGCTGCTCGGCCAGCCCGATGGCCCGCGCTTCGGGCAGTTCATCGCGCTCTACGGAGTTGCCGAAACCGTCGCGCTGATTGACGCAAGGCTGGCCGCAACCGCATGAACTCCAAACGTTTGTGGCAGATCCTGCCGACCATGCTCGGGTTGTTGCTGCTCGCCGGCGCGATTTATGTCCTGCAAAAGGAATTCCGCACCCTCAAGCTCGCCGACATCCAGGCAGCGCTCGCGGCAATCCCGAATGGATCGCTATGGGCAGGGTTTGGCTGCACTTTGCTCGCTTACGCGATCCTCACGGTTTATGATCGGCTCGGCACGGTCTATGCCGGCCATCCGGTGAGCTACGCGCGCAACGCCTTCGCCTCGTTCTGTGCCTACACGCTCGCCCATAATATCGGCGTGGCTGCGGTTTCGGGGGCGGCCGTGCGCTACCGGCTTTATGCCCATTGGGGCCTCAGCGCGGTCGAGATCGGCAAGGTCATCGCGTTCTGCGCCTTTACCTTCGGCCTTGGCGCCCTGCCGCTGGCGGGATTGATCCTGATCTTGGAACCCAGTGCCATTCCCTTCTTCGGTGAGGTCCTGCCACTCTGGGCGCTTTACGCGATCGGCGCAGTGCTGTGGGCATTCAGCCTGACCTACATTCTGCTGTCAAAGCTGTTGGGAAAAGTCCGTCTGTTCGGCGCCGACCTGGAACTGCCCAACATCAAGCTGGCGCTGTTGCAGATCGTGCTGGCGACGGTCGATGTCGCAGTCACCGCGGGCATCTTCTATTCACTGTTGCCAGCAGCCCCTGGCATGACCTTCGTCCGCTTCCTGGGGATTTATCTGGCATCCTATAGCGCCGGCATTCTGGCCAGCCTGCCGGGTGGCATTGGCGTGTTCGATACCGCCATCCTGCTCGGCCTCGCACCGTTTTACGATACGCCCACCATCGTCAGCGGCATCGTGGTGTTCCGTCTCTATTATTACATCATCCCGCTGTTCATCGCCGGCCCGCTGTTTGCCGGTAATGAATTATGGTTGCGCAGGCGGGTTAAACCAGCGCCGTAATGTGGAATGCGAAGCCGCATTCCACATTACGCGGTCAAAGGTTGGGGCGGTTGGTATAATACCAAGCGTCGGCACTCTCGACTCATCTCGGTCTATGCAAATCGGCTAAACATTCATTCGATGCTTTCGTTCAGCATTTCGCTGTGACGGAGGCATCGATGTCCGCTCCGGTTAAGATCACGGGTATGGATCATACTGG
>JANYCX010000155.1 GCA_025360065.1 Acetobacteraceae bacterium
CGTCCCTATTTCGGCATTGCCGCCGAGTTCGGCTTGCGGCTGCTGCTCGGCTTGGCCAATGGCGTGCTGGAATTCCTGCTGGCGCTGGTGGTGGCGTTCTTCATCTACGGTTCCGGCGATACCATCGCCGCCAAATTGCAAAACCTGCTGCGGCGGATTGCCGGCGACCGCGCCGACCGGCTGATCACCGTCACCGGGGCGACGGTGCGCGGCGTCGTTTATGGCATCCTCGGCACAGCGGTGGTGCAGGGGCTGCTGACGGTGTTCGGGCTATGGATGGCTGGCGTGCCGCGTCCGTTATTGCTGGGCGTCATTGGGGGCGGCTTGTCGGTGCTGCCGATCGGCGCGCCGTTCATCTGGATCCCGGCATCTTTGTGGCTGCTGGCGTCAGGCAAGACCTTGGCGGGCGTGTTTCTCGGTCTGTGGGGCGGGATCGTGATCAGCGGCGCGGACTCGCTGATCCGGCCTTATTTCATCGCACGCGGTGCGCAACTGCCGTTTTTGCTGACCATGCTGGGGGTGTTGGGCGGCGCGTTGGCATTCGGCCTGCTGGGGATTTTCGTCGGGCCAGTGCTGCTGGGGGTTGGCTACACGCTGGTCAATGAATGGCCGGTGCGGGATGCGGGGAGCGAGCGGTAAAAACAGGATTTATTTTATGTTGCATTTATTTGAAATAGGAGTTATTGAAAATTAAATAAATCTGGAATGCGTGATGTTCAACCGCCCTGATGAGCGCCGCGAACTGCTCCACCATATTGCCCAAGGGCGTAGCATTTTAATGCTGGCGCCACGCCGGATCGGCAAAACCTGGCTGATGAAGAAATTTGCCGAGGATTTGCGGGCGGAAGGCTGGAGGGCGGTCTTCTGTGATGTTCAGGGCGTCGACGGGCCGACCGCATTTTTTGCCGAGCTCTGCGATCAAATGCAGATCCAGGGCACCATGATTGCCAAGGTCAAGGGACGTGGCAAACAGATATGGGGCCGGCTCTTCGCCAAAGACGTTGGTGATGACTGGAAGACCGCTCTGCTGAAAACCGATTGGTCGTCGTTCGCCGAAACCTTGGTCCACAGCCTGCATGAGAGCGGCCAGAAAACCGTGATCCTTGTCGACGAACTGGCCTTGTTCATCCACGAGCTGGCCCGCCGGGATGCTGCGACCGCGAAAGACTTCCTTTACCGTTTGCGCGCGCTCGATGGACGCTACCCAAATGTGCGCTGGTTTTTCACCGGCTCGATCGGCCTGGATATTATCGCCAAACGTGAGGGCATCGGCGGCGCGCTGCTTGACCTGACACTGTTCCCGATTGAGCCATTCAGTCTGGACGCAGCCCGCGCCTTCCTTGTTCATTTGTCGGCGACTGGCCGCCTCATGCGGCCGTTCGAGCTTGACGATGACGGCTTCGCGCGGTTGGTCGCACAGCTTGGTTGGTTGTCGCCGTACTATCTCGAACATGTTGCAATGCAGATACGGCCGAGCGGTGCGGCAGGCCCGAATGGTCCTGCTTTGGCGACGTTGGACGATATCGATGCCGGGTTCAGCGCCATGCTGGACCCGCTACACCGAAATTATTTCGTCGCCTGGGAGGAACATCTCGCCAAGAATTTCTCGAGCCATGAAGCGGCAACGATGCAGCGCATTCTGGGTGCGTGCGCCATGCAAGCTGGTGGGGAAAGCCTCGATACGCTTACCGCTAAGTTCCACGGCCCACCCGATGCCATCCCGCGCCGCATGCTGCGCGACTATCTGGCGATCCTCACGACGGATGGATATCTGGCTGAGATCACCGACGGCGAGACCAGCCGCTATCGTTTCCGGTCCGGGCTGCTGCGACGCTATTGGCTGCGCTGGCACGTCGCGTGACCGCAATGACCAGCATTGCCATTTACGACCCGCGACGGCTCAGCCCACGCGACTTCATGGCGGGCTTTGTCGCGCGCGGGGAATTGGTCACGTTTCTGCTCAAGCAGTTGCAGCTGACCGCAACCGATGGCGAGGGCCGGCATCGGCTGATCCTCGGGCAGCGCGGCATGGGCAAGACCAGCCTGCTGCGGCGTTTGGAGATCGGCATTGCTGACGACCCCGCATTGGCAGCGTCGTTG
>JANYCX010000183.1 GCA_025360065.1 Acetobacteraceae bacterium
GGTCGCCCAAGCCCAGCGCAGTAGCCCGCGCCCTTTTGCTGACCCTGCCAACGACCTGATCTTCAGCGCCGCCAACCTTTGGGAGATCGCCATCAAGCGGGGGCTCGGCCGCAATGATTTCAAGGTCGAACCGCGGGCGACGCAGTCTCCAGACCGATCCAGCTTTTGTTATCGTGCCACGAGAGGGTGGCGGCGGCCAAACTCTGAACTGCTTGTCGCAATGATATTTTTGAAAAACGTTGTTGCGTATGTCCCTGCAATATGAGTATATTTGATGAAGAAGCGGATTGTGAAAACCGTCAGTGAAGGCTAGTAATATGCCGTCAGTCCCACGTGGAGCGTTAGCGTTGCCGGCGGTTGGTGTGTTTCTTTTCCTGAGCGGGTGCCAGGCAATCAAAGCCGATTTCACCCGTTCGGGCGGCACTGTCGGGTATTATGCTGACGACCTTCTGCCAGGTGCCACCAAGGAACTGCAATTCTATCGCGCGACCGTTGCATACGCACTATTTAGCACGCTCGGTGCACGGCTCGCGTCCGGGCCGGATCAGATATTTGCTACGCTCCGCTACATGGTGGCGGTCCGTCATGACCTGAACAATCTCGGTGGCCATTTGTGGCCGAGCGCGGCTACTGGATCAAATCCAATAGGCCCGTGCCAGACAGTCAGGCAGGATCCTGCTAAAGTTTGCGCTGGGTATCGTGCCACGTTCGAGTATGATTTACCAACCTTGGAAGGCAATCTTTACAAACTTGCAGTGTCCGCCTTGCCAGCGCAGGCGCTAACGTCGGTGGCCAAGGACTTGTCAACTTTCAACTGGATCGGTGTGGTTCGGGGCTTGATAAGTTCTGGTGGCGAACTGGTGGCCGGCGCGCATAATTTGGGCGCGGCGTGGAGGTCCGAACGGGAGATATTTGCGGAGCTTGTTGATAGCAAGCAGACGGGCACTGATGATGGGAAGCCTAAGCCAGATAGTGTCCAAGCCGCGCTGGAGCGGATTGCTACCCTAGATGATAGTGCCGGCAATCGTGATTTTGGCAAATATGCAAATATGAAAAATCGGCCCAATGCGTCACCGTCTGGTGAAATCGACGCTTTATACTGGATGGTTCGCCAAAGTTGTCGCCGAATGCTGGCGCGCCTCAGCGATGACGATGCACTCAAGAATCTCTTGTTCGTCGAGCCCAGCGGCGAGAATACCGCCAAAAAGATGCGCGACGCGGCATGCAAGAGCTTCGTGCTGCAGCCCAACGCGCAATCTTGAAGGCAAGAGTGTGTGAGGGGCGTCCGTGTTACCCTATAACGCGAACGCGCTGCCCAGGGTTTCTGCTAGGAGCGCGGGCTTGATCATGCCGCTCAATACGTCGCCCGCCCACCCGAAACATCAAACACCGCCCCAGTAGAAAACGATGCCTCCCGGCTCGCCAGCCAGCACACCAAGGACGCCACCTCATCCACTTCGCCAAATCGGCCAATGGGGATTTTGGACAGCATGTAGTCGATCTGGGTTGGCGACATCTGCGAAAACAGCGGCGTTTTCACGGCCGCCGGGGTCACGCAGTTGACCCTGATTTCGGTCGCCGCCAGTTCCTTGCCCAGCGATTTGGTCAGCCCAATGACGGCGGCTTTGGACGCTGAATAGGCGGCCGCATTGGGATTGCCTTCTTTGCCGGCAACCGAGGCTATGTTGACAATCCGGCCATAGCCATTGGCCAGCATGATCGGCACCACCGCCCGGGCGCAGTAGTAAACCCCGTGCAAATTGACATCGATCACCCGTTTCCAGTCGGCCACCGCGTAGTCCCACGCGGTTGCGTTCGGCCCGGTGATGCCGGCGCTGGTGACCAGGATATCAATCTTGCCCAAGGCGGCAGCCGTGCCTGTCGCGGCGGCGGCCACCGCATCGGCGTCGGTCATGTCGACCTCAACTGTATGGACCTGGGTTTGCAGCACTGTCGTGGCCTCGGCCAGCGCCGCCTGGTTGACGTCCCATACTGCAATCCGCGCGCCGTCCGCCACCAACCGGCGGGCGATTGCCAGACCAATGCCGGATACCCCGCCCGTTACGACCGCCGTCTGACCGTCAAACCGTCCTGCCATCTCCGCCTCCCCTGATGGAGAAGCTTTACAGTTCTCAGGCCACCACCTCAACGCCCTTCCAGAACGCCACTCGGCCTTTGATTTCGGCAGCGGCGGGCTTTGGGTCCTTGTAGTACCACACCGCATTCTGGTTGAGCTTGCCGTCAACCTGGAGGGTGTAATAGTTCGCAGTGCCTTTCCACGAACACACCGTGCTGTGGGTCGATGTGTTGAGGTAGGCGCCATTCACCGCGCCTGATGGGAAATAGGCGTTGCCCTCGACCGTTACGATATCATCGCTGTCGGCAATCACTTTGCCGTTCCAGATCGCCTTCATGCTGCGTACTCCTCGTGTGCTGCGCCAGACATGGTAGCGTAGCCTGGCAATAAAAGGAGCGCGTGATGGGCACAGCAGTGATCACCGGGGCGTCATCCGGCATTGGCGCCGATCTGGCGCGGCAATTTCATGCGGCAGGCCACGCGGTGATCCTGGTCGCCCGCCGCCGCGACCGTCTGGAAAATCTCGCTCGTGAGCTCGGCGCCGGCGCGCTTGTGCTGGTGGCCGATCTGGCAGATCCGGCAGCCCCCGCCCGGATTTTTGCCGAGACAGGCCCGGTCGATATCCTGGTCAACAATGCCGGCTTTGGCGATTTCGGCGCGTTCAGCACCCAGGATGCCAGCCGCCAGCAATCGATGATTGCGGTCAATATTGCGGCGCTGACCGCGCTCACCCAGCTTTATCTGCCGGCAATGGTGGAACGCCGCGCCGGCCACATCCTCAACGTCGCCTCCATTGTCGGCTTCATGCCGTGCCCTGGCATCGCGGTTTATGCGGCGACCAAGGCTTATGTGCTGTCGTTCAGCGATGCGCTCGCAGCCGAGCTTACCGGCAGCGGCGTGTCGGTAACGTGCTTATGCCCAGGTGCAACCGATACCGAGTTTGCCGACATCGCCAACATGCGGGGCAAATTGGCGATGCGAATGGCGATGTCGTCAGCCGCCGTCGCACGAATTGGCGCCGCCGCGACGCTTGCCGGCACGCGGCTGGTGGTGACCGGGCTTGGCAACCGCATCAACAGCGTGCTGGTGCGGCTTGTGCCGCGCGCATGGGTGCTGGCCGGCGCACGGAAATTGTTTTTGGGGCGTTAGCGTCCGGGCATGATATAAACGGCGCAAAGGTATGAGGAAACCCCAATGACCCCAGCAACATCGGATTCTACCTGGCGCTTTTACGGCTGGGTCGTTGTCATCGCCGGAATCATCGTGACCTGCATCGGCATGGGCACGATGATGTCGCTCGGCGTGTTCATGCAGCCGATGGCGGCCGATATGGGCTGGTCACGCACCGATATTTCGCTCGGCGCGGTCATCAGCTTCCTGTCGATGGGGCTGGCGGCGTTTTTCTGGGGCAGTCTGTCAGATCGTTACGGCACCCGCGTCGTGGTGCTCGCCGGCGGCGTGCTGCAAGGGTTGGGTTGCATCGCGGCAAGCCGGGCACATAGTCTAACCATGTTCCTGCTGACCTTCGGCGTCATGGTGGGCTTTGGCGCCGGCAGTTTTTATGCGCCGCTGATGGCGGTCACGGCGCGCTGGTTCACCCGCCATCGTAGCCTCGCCGTGGCACTGGTTGCCGCCGGCCTCGGGCTCGGGTCCAGCGTGATTTCGCCACTCGCCGGGGTGATCATCGCCAATTACGGCTGGCGCACCGCGATGTTCGTGATCGGCCTGCTCGCCTGGGGCCTGATCATTCCCGCGGGCCTGCTGATCCGCCGCCCGCCAGCCGAGCCGGTCGCGGCACTGAAGCCCGGCGCAGCCGCCGCCTTCACTGTCGGCCAGGCGATGCGCACCCCGCAATTCGCCGCCATCGCCTTCACCCATTTCGCCTGCTGCGCCGCCCATTCCGGACCGATTTTCCATATGGTGAGCTACGCGGTCGATTGCGGCATTTCGGCGTTGACGGCAGCAACCGTGTTTAGCGCCGCCGGCATTGCCTCGCTCAGCGGGCGGGTGCTGTGCGGGCTGATAGCCGACCGGATCGGCGCAAAAACGATCCTGATCTACGGCCTCGCCCTGCAAGCGGTCGCGGTGTTGCTTTATCTGTTCACCCGCGAACCGGCAAGCTTCTACGCATTGGCAATGATTTTCGGTCTGTCTTATGGCGGGGTAATGCCGCTTTATGCAGTCGTGGTGCGGGAATATTTCGGCCAGGCCATCATGGGCAGCGTGTTCGGCGCCGTTGCCATGGCATCCACCGTCGGCATGGCGATCGGGCCGTGGGCGGGCGGGATGCTCTACGATCAAAGCGGCAGCTATGGCTGGATGTTTGTCGGATCGGCCGCCATCGGCATCGGCGCGCTGGCGATGGCGTGGACCTTCCGGCCACCGCAACCGCCGGCGCAGCTGATGCCGGCCATCGCCTGAAATATTGCCGCTGGCAAGTGATGCGCAGATCATGATACGTGACCCTTAAGCGTCGCCGGACCTGACCGTGCGATTGGCAAAATGGGGGGGAATGAACCATGCGGCAGAGTTTCTGGTTGCGTATGCTTATGGGGGTGCTGCTGGCACTTGGGGTGACCGTCACCGCCCAGGCCCAGCAGACCATCAAGATTGCCTATACCGATCCGCTGTCGGGTCCGTTCGCCCAGGTTGGCGATGCCAACCTCAAGCAGATGAACTACATCATCGACCACATTAATGCCAAGGGCGGCGCGCTCGGCAAAAAGTTCGAGCTGGTGCCGTTTGACAATAAATCGAACCCGGCCGATGCGCTGATCGCGCTGAAAAGCGCCACCGATCAGAACATGCCCTTCATCATGCAGTGCAGCGGATCGAACATCGCCGCCGCCTTGATCGAGGCGATCAACAAGCATAACGATCGCAATCCCGACAATCGCATCATCTATCTCAACTGCGGCGCCGTCGCGACCGAGTTGACGAATGAGCAATGCAGCTTCTGGCATTTCCGCTTCGATCTCCATGTCGGCATGAAGGCCGAAGTGATGTCACGCGCGATCCCGAAAGATGTCACCAAGGTTTATATGATCAACCAGGACTATCTGTTCGGTCAGTCGGTGCAGCGTGACGTGAAAGCCTTCCTCGCCAAGAACCGCCCGGATGTCACAGTGGTTGGTGATGAACTGATCCCGCTCGGCAAAATCAAAGATTTCTCGCCCTACATCACCAAGATTAAGGCCTCGGGTGCGCAGGCGCTGGTGACCGGGAATTGGGGCCCGGACATGAACCTGCTGATCAAGGCGGGCATCGATGCTGGCGCCGATCTGCGCTACTTCACCTTTTATGCCCACCTTGCCGGCGGCGCGACTGCGATCGGCCCTGGTGGCGATGGCAAGGTGCTATCGGTGATGTCGTTCGGCGAAAACGTCGCGCCCGAAATCGGCAACAAGGAAGCCGAGGCCTTCACCAATGGCTTCCGCCAGCTGCACAAGTTCGATTTCGCCGCCGCCACGTTCCGCACCATCTTCGAATATCTGCAATCGGCAATAAACAAGGCCGGCTCGGTTGATCCGACCAAGATCGCCTTTGCAATGGAAGGTCTGTCGCAGAAGGATTTCCTTGGATACGACAGCACGATGCGCAAGGACGATCACCAGATCATCAGCGCCTATTATGTTGGCCTGTTCAAGAAAGGTGTGAAATACGACGCCGAAGGCACCGGTCTGGGGTGGGCAACCACGGCGACGATCCTGTCCAAGGACGTCAACCAACCCACCATCTGCAAAATGAAGCGCCCCAGCGCCTGATGGATCGATGCCCGCGCAGCTTATAGCGCGGGCATCACCTCACAGGGTTCCAGTCCATGGAAGTATTCATCGTCTCGCTCCTCAACGGGCTCGTCTACGGCATGTTGCTCTTCATGCTGGCGAGTGGCCTTACCCTTATCCTCAGCATGATGGGGGTGCTCAATTTCGCCCATGCCAGCGCGTACATGCTGGGTGCCTATTTTGCCTACACAATCAGCCTCTATGTCGGCTTCTGGCCGGCGCTGATCATTGCCCCAATTCTCTGTGGCTTTGTTGGCGCCGCGATTGAGATGTGGGGCCTGCGACGCGTGCACCGCAACGGCCATATCGCGGAATTGCTGTTTACCTTCGGCCTCGCGCTCATCATCGAAAAAGGTGTGCAAATGGGCTGGGGCCTGCTGCCGGTGCCTTATCGGGTGCCGGCGCTGCTTGATTTTCCGTTATTCTCGATCTACGGCACCAACTTCCCCGCCTATCGCGCCTTCATGCTGCTGATTTCGGGGATGATGTTTGGCGCGATCTGGCTCGGCCTGACCCGCACCAGGATCGGCCTGGTTATCCAGGCAGCCCTCACCCATCCGGAAATGGTTGGCGCGCTTGGCCATAACGTGCCGCGCATCTTCACCCTGGTCTTTGCGGCAGGCACAGCGCTTGCGGGTCTCGCCGGCGTTATCGGCGGCAATTATCAGGTCACTGAACCTGCAATGGCCTTTACCATGGGTCCGATCGTGTTCGTCGTGGTGGTGTTCGGCGGCCTTGGGTCTTTGACCGGCTGTTTCATCGCGTCAATTCTGATGGGCCTGATCCAGACCTTCGCGGTGGTGTTCGATGTGTCGCTCGCCGATCTGCTGGCGAAAATCGGCTTCATCGTCACCGCGAAAACCCCGCTTGCCGAAGTGCTGACTGTCACCCTACCCCGCATCGGGGCCTTGCTGCCCTTTTTGATGATGGTGCTGATCCTGGTCTTCCGACCCCGTGGCCTGATGGGAACGCGTGATACATGAGCTTTGTTCGCCGTAACTGGCTGTGGCTGCTCGCCGCGGTCATTCTGCTCGCCGTCCCGTTCCTGTTTTATGATTGGACCAAGGGTCGCCATTCCGGATTTGCACTCACGCTGTTGAGCGAAATCGGGGTGATGGCGATCTTTGCCCTGTCGTTCAACATGCTGATGGGCCAGGCCGGGCTGCTGTCCTTTGGCCATGCGGTCCTGTTCGGCCTTGGCTCCTATTGCACCGCGCATGCGATCAATGCGGTGAAGGCGGGGACTTTCTGGATGCCAATCGAACTGGTGCCGCTGGTCGGCGGGTTGGGTGGTTTGGTGTTCGGCTATCTGCTGGGCTGGCTTGCCACCAAGCAGCGCGCCACGGCGTTCGCGATGATCACCATGGGGCTGGGCGAGCTGGTTTCCGCCGCCGCGCTGATGTTCATGGCGTTTTTCGGCGGCGAAGGTGGCATCAGCATCGATCGGGTGATGGGCACCTCCCTGTTCGGCATCAGCTACGCCACCCCCTGGCAGGTCTATTGCCTGGTGCTGATTTGGGCATTCATTGCAGCGTCGTTGATGAAGCTGCAAACCGAAACCCCGCTTGGCCGCATCGCCAATGCCACGCGGGATAATTTCGAGCGTGCCCAGTTCGTTGGTTACGACCCGCGTATCGTTCGATTGATGCAATTCACCCTGTCCGGGTTTTTCGCCGGCATCGCCGGCGGGCTGTACGTGATGATTTACGAGATTGTGACCTTCGATACGCTCGGTGCTGCCAAATCCGCCAATGCGCTGCTGGCGGCCTATATTGGTGGCGCCGGTGGGTTCTTCGGCCCGATCCTGGGCACCATTGTCGTGGTGCTGCTGCAAAGCGGCGTAAGCCTGATTTCCAGTGCCTGGCTGCTTTATGTCGGCGTGCTGTTCATCGTGATGGTCATGTTCGCCCCGGTCGGGTTGATCGGGTTGATCGGAATGCACACGCCCATTCGTCGCATCGGCCGGCTGGGCGAACTTGTGGTTCCCTATCTGCGGGCGTTCCCGGCAGCGTTGAGCGTGATGCTTGGCTTTGTGCTGATGGTTGAACTGGCATCGAACATTACCATCGGCGCCGCCCAGGGCAAGAAATTCGCCATCGCGGGAATGTTGATCAATACCGGGTCGCCGGTCATCTGGGGTATCGGCCTGCTCGGCCTGATCGGCGGCGGCTTTTGGCTGCGGATCGAAGCCCGCCGCTTTCGCCGGCGTTGGGATGCCCTGATCGAAGACGCCAAGCGCCAGGGGGTCGTGGTATGACCGCAATTGCGCTGAATGATGTGCGGAAAAGTTTTGGCCGCACCGAGATTATTCGCGGCGTGACGCTGAACATCCCCAAAGGTGAGCGCCACGCCATCATCGGCCCCAACGGGGCCGGGAAAACCACATTGTTCAACCTGATCTCGGGCCGCTTTCCGATCTCGGGCGGCAGCATCACGGTTAACGGTCAATCGACCGCGGACCTTGCGCCGCAGGAAATCAACCGGCTCGGCCTGTCGCGCAGCTTCCAGATCACCTCAATCTTCCCGCGCATGTCGGTGTTTGAAAACATCCGGTGCGGACTGCTGTGGTCGCAGGGCTATCGCTATTCGTTCTGGCACCTGCTCGGCCGCCAGAAGGGACTGACGGAGGCTGCTGAGGCTCTGCTCGAAAAGCTCAACCTCACCGCGCGACGCAATTTGCTCGCCGGCCTGCTATCCTATGCCGAACAGCGCGCGCTCGAAATCGGCATCACCATCGCCGGTGGTGCCGACATCATCCTGCTCGATGAACCGACCGCCGGCATGAGCCATAGTGAGACCGACTATGCCGTCGATCTGATCCGCAAGGTATCAGAAGGCAAAACCCTGTTGATGGTCGAACACGATATGGGCGTGGTTTTCGGCCTCGCCGACCGGGTGACGGTACTGGTCTATGGCGAGGTTATTGCGTCCGACGCCCCCGCCGCCATCCGCGGCAACGCCGCGGTGCGCGAAGCCTATCTCGGGACGGATCAACACTGATGCTCGAAGTTCAAGACCTGCACGCCTATTACGGCAAAAGCCACATCCTCCAGGGCGTCGATATCAGCATCGGTGCTGGCGAGATTGTTAGCCTGCTCGGTCGCAACGGGGTTGGCCGGTCAACCACCTGCAAGGCGATCATGGGGTTGGTGGCCCCGGTCGGAAAGGTGAGCTTCAAAAACAGCTCCATCGCCGGATTGCGGCCGGACCAGATTGCCCATGCCGGCATCGGCTACGTCCCGGAAGATCGGCAGGTTTTCCCGGGCCTGACGGTGCGGCAGAACCTCGAACTCGGGCTCAAGCGTGCTGGCGTATTCGGACGCTGGAATTTCGAGGACGTCTATAAATTATTTCCCAATCTGGGGGAACGCCAAGACAACCCAGCCGGCGTGCTGTCGGGGGGCGAACAGCAAATGCTGACCATGTGCCGGGCCTTGATGGGCGATCCGGATCTGGTGATCATCGACGAACCCACCGAAGGGCTGGCGCCAAAGCTGGTGGAACAGGTTGGCACCTTGCTCGACGAAATCGCCAGCCGTGGGGTGTCGATTTTACTGGTGGAACAGAAGCTCACCATCGCGTTGAAAATCTCAAAACGGCTTTACGTGATGGGTCATGGGCGGATTGTGTTTGAAGGCTCGCCTGGCGGGTTGATGGCCAATGACGCGATCCGCAAGGAATGGCTCGAGGTTTAGGGTATCCGACCGCTGGCCAGATTGCGGATTTGACAGAATTCATGCAACGATTACGATATTATGACGGCGTTGGTGCCGTGATCATAATGAAGTCGGCATGGCCAAACCAGACCGTCGCCTCTGCGCCGTTTGTGGTACCGCAACCCGTCCGCCCTTCGCGATCCCGATGGCGGAGGGCGCACCCGATCTCGACTTCCGCCCTGGCGAGCCGGCACGATCGACCCTTGGGCAATGGGTGCAGACCTGCCGCAATTGTGGCGCTGCGGCGCCCGATTTGACCGCCTTGCCGCTTTCGGCGGCCGAAATCGTTCGATCAGAGAATTACCGTTGGCTCGGACGCCATGGCGCCCATATCCGCCCGCATTTGCGCTGGGCCAGGCTATGCGCGGCGCATTTTCGCGGGGCAGTATTTCTGCAGGCGGCTTGGGCAGAAGACGATGCCGACAATAATGAAGCCGCCCGGGTCCAGCGGCTGAGCGCAATCCGTGCCTGGGGAACACCCGAGACAGCGCACGCCCGCATGCGCAAAATCGACCTATTGCGGCGCGTTGGCCATTTTGACCGCGCCAAGATGCACGCCGACATCCTTTTGCAGAGCGACCCCGACCCGACATCGGCCGCGATCCTGCGTTTTCAGATCGCTCGTATTTCGGAGGGCGATACGGGTGGCCATCTGATGAGCAAAGCGCTGCCATCCTTGGTCATCCGGCCCCATGTCGCACGCGCGCCCAGCGCCGGCACACCGATCAAAAAAGTTGGACTGCTGGCACGGTTGTTTGGGTACGGTAAGAAATAGCGCGCCGCCCCGCATATTGTCCTATGTTCTGCGCGTCCGTTCGCCCGCCACCAGCAGCACGCCCGATGCCAGGATAGTTGCCGCCCCGATCCAGACCGGCAAGGTCGGGATGTCGCCGAAAATCATATAGCCCAGCGCGAACGCCCAGAGCAGGCTGGTATATTCCATCGCCGACATGACAGCAGCCGGCGCCAATCGCGAACCTTCGAACAGGACATATTGCCCGATCCCGCCGATCACCCCGATGGCAAACAGCAGCAGCAATTCGAACGGATCTGGCGACACCCAGGTGAAGGCCGACAACGCCCCGGTCAACACCAGGAAGGTCAGGTTCTGCACCAGCATTTGTAAAATCGACGGCTCCTTCCTCGCAATCTGGCGCATCAGAATAATGGCATAGCCCCACATCGCGGCGGCGGCCAAAACCAGCAGCATCGGCCAGCTTGCCTGCATCCCGACCGGATCGACAGCGATCACCACGCCGACGAAGCCGAGCAAAACCGACGCCCAGCGCAGCGGGCTGACATGTTCCCCCAATAGCGGTTTGGCCAGCAATGTGGTCAGGATCGGCGCACTGAAATAAAGCGTCAGCAACTGCGCCAAGGGCAGATACCGCGCCGCAGTGTAGTAGCACAGCCAGGCCACCAGGGTCAGCAATCCGCGCGCCGCCAGGGGCACTTTCAATGGTGTTTCCACCAGCCTTATCAGAAGCTTGCGCCGTCCGACGGCTAGGCACACGACCACGATGGTCACGCTGCGGAAGAACAATATCTGCCAAACCGGCAGGGTTGCCACCAGATACTTGTTGGTCGCGTCATGCACCGAGAACAGCGCGTAGGCGAGCACCCCGAGACCAATCCCGGCCATCACCCGATCGCTGTTCACGGCAATTGTTCCGCGATGTCATGAAACAGTTTTGCCGGCAATCCGCCGCCGGTCACGTTCGCCATCGGGCGATTATCGTCATTGCCGAGCCATACCCCGATGATCCGGCCCGGCCCAGAAGTGCCGCCAACGAAGCCCACAAACCACGCATCGCGGAAATCCTGGGTCGTGCCAGACTTGCCGGCAACCAGACGCCCCGGCACCGCCGCCGCCCTGCCACTGCCGCGCACCACGACCGCGCCCATCATCCGCACCATCATCGCGGCAAGGTCGGGGTTGATCACCTGGGTTGGCTCAGGCTGGTTCAAGCTCAACCGTGATCGATCCGCGACGATCGAGCGGATGCCGTGGGGAGTTACCAGCCGCCCACCATTGAAGAAACTCGCATAAGCCCCGGCCATTTCCAGCAACCCGACCTCGCCAGTGCCCAAAGCGATTGTGTCATTGGGCGGCAAGGCGCTGCTGATGCCGAGGCGTCTGGCGACCGCGATCACCGCCCGTGGCCCGCCGACCTGCAACACCAGGCGCACCGAGGCGGTGTTGATCGATTGCGCCAGAGCCTCCTCCAGGCTGATCTCACCGCGAAATTTGCCGTCGAAATTGCTCGGCGACCAGGTCCCCAGCCGGATCGGCGCGTCGAGCACGATATCATCGGGTCGCGCACCCTTTTCCAGCGCGGCAAGCCAAACAAACGGCTTGAACGACGATCCGGGCTGCCGACGCGCCACGACGGCGCGATTATAGGGCGAGGTGCGATGATCGCGCCCCCCCGCCATCGCCAGCACCGCGCCGGTCGCCGGGTCCAGCACCACCACTGCCCCCTGGCTGACATTGGCGGCAGCCCCCGGCCCATCCAGCAAGGCTTCAAGCGTCGCTTGCACAATTGCCTGGGTCGGCGCGTCGAGGCTGGTGCTGACCACCGCGTCGGCACCATCGGGCAGCATCGGCTGGGCCTGCTCGGCAATCCAGTCTGCATACCAACCGGCCGACGGCCCGCGCGGCGGAAACACGATCTGCGACGATGCCTGGGCGGCTTGGGCTGCGGTGATTGCCCCGGTTTCCACCATCGCGGCCAACACGTCGCGCGCCCGTTTCGCCGCTGCCACCGGATCAACCCGCGGCGAAAAACGCGACGGCGCCTTGGTGAGCCCGGCAAGCAACGCCGCCTGCCACAAATTCACCTCCCGCGCCGAAACGCCGAAATAAAGCCGCGATGCCGCATCGACCCCCCAGGCACCCGAGCCGAGATAGATCCGGTTGAGCCAGATTTCGAGAATTTCGGTCTTGGTGAAATGATTTTCCAGCCACAGGGTCAGCATCACCTCCTGCACTTTGCGCTTGGTGGTGCGCGCCGAGGTCAGAAAGATGTTTTTCGCCACCTGCTGGGTGATGGTGGACCCGCCTTGCGCCAGCCGGCCAGTGCTGAGGTTGACATAAAGCGCGCGGGCGATGCCAATCGGATCAATCCCGAAATGGGAATAGAAGCGCCGGTCTTCTACCGAAACCGCCGCCGCGGGCAGCGTGCCTGGAAGGTCTGACAGGCGCAGTGGATCGCCGACCACATCGCCGAACGCCGCGATAATGCGGTCGGACCCGTCCCGCAACGTCAGGCTCGGCTTGCGGCGGCCATCAAGCGCTGCTTCCGGGCGCGGCAAGTCCCAGGCGAAATAGACCAATCCGACGCCGCCCAGCACAACCATCCAGATTGCCAGCACAAATGACCATCTCAAAAGACGCCAGCCCCAGCGCCGTGGCGGGCGTGGCCCGGCCGGCTCCTGCGGCACCAGACGCGCATCATTCCACCGCGTCGGCGGCCGATCTTCGGGCGAAATTTGCGGGGCGCTGTACATTGCATCCTACGTAGCGAAATCGCTGCAACCTAGCCATCACTTGCAGCCGGACGCTTGCCCGCGCAAAACAGGGCGGGTGATTGGGAGTGGTTCATGCGCGGTATTTTCCTCGACGCGGGCGCCGAGCTTGCGGAAGTGTTCAAGGCAGTGGTGCTGCCGGGCGATCCGGCGGTAACAGTCAATCCCGCTGAGGACGTGGCTGCGGAAGATCTGCCGACAGTGCTCGCCGGCTATGATTTTGTGCTGAACGACCACACCTTCATGCCCACGGCGCAAATGGCGCGCTGCCCTGGGCTGAAACACGTGATCTTTCTCGGCACCGGCGCCCGCAGCTACATGAACCCCGAGGAACTGGCCGCGCTCGGCATCACCGTCCACATCATCAAGGGCTATGGTGATACCGCGGTGGCCGAGCACGCCGTGGCCCTGATGTGGGCGGCAGCGCGCGACCTCGCCCGGATGGATCGCGGCGTGCGCGCCGGCGGTTGGCCGCGTAGCGAGGGGATGCAGTTGACCGGTAAAACAATCGGCCTGATCGGCTTCGGCGGCATTGCCGCCGAGGTCGCGCGCATCGCCGGCGGCTCGGGGATGAAGGTGATCGCCTGGAACCGGTCGCCCAAAACCCATCCGGGGGTGGAATTCGTCGCGCTCGATACGCTGCTGGCGCAATCGCAGGTGGTGAGCCTGCATTTGCTGCTGAACGACGACACCAAGGGTTTCCTGTCGGCGGCCCGCATCGCGCAATTGCGGCCGGGGGTGTTGCTGGTTAACACCGCGCGCGGGGCTGTGGTGGACGAAAATGCGATGATCGCGGCACTGGCGACCGGCCAGATCGGCCACGCCGCGCTCGATGTGTTCACCGAAGAACCACTGCCGGCCGGGCACCGTCTGGCAGGGCTGGAAAACCTGACCCTGTCGGCCCATAGCGCCTTCCGCACTGCGGAGGCGAGCGAGACCCTGCTACGCATGGCGTTGGATATTGCGTGCCGTCTCAGTGGTAAGTAATGACAGCTTCACTATGCCCGCCTGGCGAAATGGTAGACGCAGCGGACTTAAAATCCGTAGCCCGTTCAGGGTGTGCCGGTTCAAGTCCGGCGGCGGGCATTTACAATGTTAACTGTGCTGCGCACCCTGCGCGACACAGCAACCGCCTTGCCGCCGACAATGCGCGGTATGATCTGGATGGCGCTGTCGGGGCTGGTGTTCACTGTGCTCAACACCATTATGCGCCTGCTGACGACGGAGATGGACTCGTTCCAGACCCAGTTCCTGCGCTACATTTGCGGCGTGGCGGTGATGCTGCCGCTGATCTTGCGGGCAGGCGTGGCGAGTTACGCGCCGCGCGGCCTCAAGGGGCAGATGTGGCGCGGGGTGATCCATACCCTCGGCATCACCTTGTGGTTCATGGCGCTGCCGCACATGAGCTTGGCCGACATCACCGCGATCGGCTTCACCGGCCCGATTTTTGTGATGTTGGGCGCGGTGGTGCTGCTCGGTGAAAAACCGATCTGGGAGCGCTGGGTGGCGGCAGCCATCGGGTTCGCCGGGGTGATGATCGTGGTGGCGCCAAAATTCCAGGGCGACGGCGGCATCTATGCGGTGTTCATGCTGGCATCGGCCCCGTTATTTGCCGGATCGTTCCTGATTACCAAAGCCCTGTCGCGCCGTGATCGCCCGGAAGTGATCGTGGTCTGGCAATCCATCACCGTCAGCATGTTCAGCTTCCCAATGGCGGTGCTGCACTGGTCGTGGCCGACGCTCGGCCAATGGGCGCTGTTCATGCTGTGCGGGGTGATCGGCACCGCCGGACATTATTTCTCCAACCGGGCGCTGCGGGCGACCGATGTGTCGGCAACACAATCGATCAAGTTTCTCGACCTGATCTGGGCCGTGCTGGCGGGCGTATCGGTGTTCGGCGATGTGCCAAGCAGCACCACGATGCTGGGGGCGGCGGTTATTTTTGTCAGCACAACCTGGATTGCGCGACGCGAAGCGAGAGGAAAATGAGTTTGGACATGGTCAAGGCACCCGGCTGGCTCGCGCCAGGGCGGCGGGTCTATGCGATAGGCGATATTCATGGCTGCCTCGATCGGCTGCGGGCTTTGCATGACCTGATCCGTGCCGATCTGGCCGCGCGTCCGGTGGCGGACCCGTTGCTGGTTCATATCGGCGACTATGTCGATCGCGGGCCGGATAGCCGCGGTGTGGTGGCGTGGCTTGCAGCGGGGGATCCGATTGCCGGCGTGACGACGGTGAATTTGATGGGCAACCACGAACGCACCATGCTGAACGCGCTCGGGGGCGAAGGGGCGGCCGCAACCGACTGGATGATTTCCGGAGGGCGCGAAGCGCTGGCAAGCTGGGGCGGCGATCCCGAGGCTCCGCGGCCGGACTGGCCCGCCTTTGTGCCGGCCGATCACATCGCGTTCATGCATGCCCTGGCATTGTCGCACACGGTAGACGGCTATTTCTTCGCCCATGCCGGGGTGCGGCCGGGGGTCGCGATCGTGGACCAGATCCCGCAGGACCTGATCACCATCCGCAATTCGTTTCTGTATTCCGAAATGAACCATGGCACTGTGGTCGTCCACGGCCACACGCCAAGGGGCGCACCGGAGGTTCGGCACAACCGGATCGGGATTGATACCGGGGCGGTGTTTGGCGGCATGTTGACCAGCGTCGTGCTCGAAGGCGAGCAGCTCGGATTTCTTACGACGTAAATATCCCGCTTCTGAGTGCCGCGAGCGTCCAGCATTAAGACAAGTTATTATATAATAATGATCTTTTTATGATTTCTTTCATATCTAAATTCGACAATTGTATACTATTTAGTAAATTTGTCACGGTAGTTTGTTGTGCAGATATTTGTTTCAATAATGAATTATGCCAATTAGATGAGTAATTTATCATGATAGATTCTTCACTGTAATTGCTATTCAACAACAACTCATTTTCCAAACTTTTTTTGCGAACCTCTAAAATTGACATTTCTTGATTTAGCTCGCTATTTTTGTTAGAAATATCATAGTGAGCTCTATTTTTTTCGGATTTATTAATTTTTTTTAGAACTAATATGCTGCTTTTTCTCATTATATGTCCCATTCCTAATACAAGTGCGGAAAATCTGTCGGATAAAGCGTAGTCCATTCATGTTAAACACGATTTAAGCCGCCCGTGCGCCGGCAATAAACTCCGAGACCTCCCGCCGCAACGCGTCAGACTGGCGTGACAATCCACCGGCAGCGCTCAGGACCTGGGACGCCGCCGCGCCGGTTTGGGTCGCCGCATCGCTGATGCCAATGACGTTGCGGCTGACTTCCTGGGTCGCCGACGACGACTGCGACACATTGCGGGCGATTTCCGCAGTTGCGGCCCCTTGTTCCTCCACCGCCGCCGCGATGCTGGTAACCACGCCGCTGACATCGGCAATCGCGCGGCTAATGCCCTGGATTGCCGATACCGCATTCTTGGTGGCCGCTTGAATTTGCCCGACCTGATGGGCAATCTCGGTGGTCGCTTGGGCGGTTTGCTGGGCAAGGCTTTTGACCTCCGACGCCACCACCGCGAAGCCCTTGCCGGCATCGCCCGCCCGC
>JANYCX010000189.1 GCA_025360065.1 Acetobacteraceae bacterium
ACTTGCACTGCCGGGTCGTCCTTGTCCTGGGTCAGGATGTGGCAGCGATAGCCGAGCCGTGCTGCCGCCATCGCGCTCATCCGGCCAAGCTGGCCGCCGCCGACAATGCCGATTGTGGCGTTGGGCGGCAACGGGAAGCTCATGGGGCCAATTGATCCACCGGGATTTCGGCGACAGATGCCGTTAGCGCCGCGCGGTGATCAGCCAGGCGCTGGGCGAGCGCCGGGTCCGAAATCGCCAGGATGCTGGCGGCCAGCAATCCGGCATTGATCGCACCAGCCTTGCCGATGGCCAAGGTCGCAACCGGGACGCCGCCGGGCATTTGCACGATGGAGAGCAGCGAATCCATCCCCTTCAGCGCGGCCGACTCGACCGGCACCCCAAGCACTGGCAGGATCGTCCACGCCGCCGCCATGCCGGGCAGATGGGCTGCCCCACCGGCGCCGGCGATAATCACTTTCAATCCGCGCATGACAGCGGTCTTGGCATACTCCGCCAGGCGATCCGGCGTGCGATGCGCCGAGACAATCCGCGCCTCGTAGGCCACGCCAAGCTTGTCGAGCATTTCGGCCGCATGGCGCATCGTCGGCCAATCCGACTGGCTGCCCATGATGATCCCCACCACAGCGTCCATCAAGCGATGCTGTCGGGGATGAGGTGGGACTCAAGCCAAGCGATCTCGTCCTTCAGCAGCAGCTTGCGCTTTTTGAGGCGTTGCAAATGCAACTGGTCGAGCGAACCTGTTTCAATCAACCGCGCAATCACGGTATCGAGGTCGCGATGTTCGCTGCGCAATTCGTGCAGCTTGCGAAGGATGGACTCACGATCAGTCAGCATGAACGATACCTAGCATATCAGGTGTCGCCCAAGCATAGGCGAAATCGGGCGCGATCGAGACGTTTCTTGGAAACTTTGTCACGATTTCTCCATTACTTTGGAGTAGCAATTTCACGCCACCGCTTGCTAGGCTCACCATGGTGGCTATGGCCATCATGCAATCTGCGATCGCACAGGAGATCCCATGAACATTGGACCCCGCCTCAGCAGCCTTAAGCGTCAACATGTTGATCTGGAGGCGAGAATTGCGGATGAAGATCGCCGTCCCCGCCCCGATTCCGATGCCTTGAGCCGACTGAAGCTGGAAAAACTGCGCCTGAAACAGGAAATGGAGCGATTGCAAGCCCAGGCGCACTGAACTTCAGGCCGCTTCTTCCGATTCCGGCATCGGCAGCGGCGGCACCGCCAGACCCTCGCGGGTCAGACGCTCATTGCCGGCCTGGATCGCATGATGCAGGTCGGTCTGGGTGCAGAGCCCCAGAATAACCGGATCGCGCGGTTTGATATTGGCTGAATTCCAATGCGACCGGTCACGCACCTTCTGGATGGTTTCCTTGGTCGTGCCCATCAGCTTGCCGACCTGGATTTCGGTCAGTTGCGGATAGTTGCGCAGCAGGAAGGCGATGCCATCCGGGCGGTCATTGCGCTTGGCAACCGGGGTGTAACGCGCGCCCTTCTGCTTCTTGGCCGGCTGCACCGGTGGCAGCAGCTTCATGCGCAGCGCGTCGTTGGCCTCGCAACGATGGATTTCCGCCAATGTCACCTGGCTGTTGGCAACCGGGTCATACCCGATAATTCCTTGCGCCACTTCGCCATCGGCGATTGCCTGGATCTCGAGCGGATGCATGCCGCAAAAATCGGCGATTTGGGTGAAGGTGAGGGCAGTTTTCTCGATTAGCCACACCGCGGTGGCTTTGGGCATCAGCGGCAGGGTCATGGCATGTTACCTTCAGGCCTCGGGCCGACAATGGTAGCGTTAGGCGGCACCGGAAAGCCGGGCATATGGACCGGAGCGGGCAAGCCGGTCAAGCGATTCACTCGCGTGCCTGCCGTAAGTGTTGGGTATGGCTGGGACGGGAGAAAAACAATGCTGAACCAACGGATCACGCCCAAGTGAGGAAAGATGCCTCTCGGAAACGGTTGCTGCCCAAGCCCTGGAACGGTTTGACGACCAAGCGTTCAAGCGTGCGCCGAGGCCGATGTGGGCTACCCCAATGGGTCACCACACGACCGGGTCGCCGGGGGCCTGTCGACCTAGCGTCCGCTGGTCACCTTTGCGTGGCGCGACAAGGTATCGCACAAGCCGTGGCCGGTTGCGTTCTGGTGCAGCATGCAGGAGATTGGCGGTAAGCAATAGCGAAACACCAATATGTCCGGGTTTTTCATCCGTCGGCTGCTGCAGGGCGTGATCAGCATCATCGGCGCAAGCATGATCATTTTCGTGATCTCGCGCCTGTCGGGCGATCCGATTCTGATGCTGTTACCCAATGACGCGCCGACCAGCATGATCGAGGAAACTCGCCGCAATCTCGGCCTCGATCGGCCACTCTGGGTGCAATATCTGATCTTTGCCCAGAACGCGCTGGTGGGGGATTTCGGCAATTCCTATCGCTGGAAAATGCCGG
Source organism: Acetobacteraceae bacterium (assembly GCA_025360065.1). GTDB lineage: Bacteria > Pseudomonadota > Alphaproteobacteria > Acetobacterales > Acetobacteraceae > CAITOL01. Next base: position 2,463 of record JANYCX010000189.1, read on the forward strand.
CGCTCAAGCTGATCTTGGACCGGCTGCCGGCAACGATTGAACTCGCCATGTGCGGCCTGTTGTTCAGTGTCGCGGTCGCGGTGCCGGTCGGGGTGATGTCGGCGGTGCATCGCGGTGGCTGGATTGACCGTATCGGCCGGGTTTTTGCCATGCTCGGGCAGGCAATGCCGGCCTTCTGGGTCGGGTTGCTGCTGATCCTGGTGTTCGCCATCAAGCTCAACTGGTTGCCAGCTTTCGGCCATGGCAGTTGGAGCCAGTTAGTCCTGCCGGCGATTTCGCTCGGCTGGTACCCCGTGGCGGCACAGACCCGCATCGTACGGTCGGCGATGCTCGATGTGCTGGATAGTGACCATATCCGCCTGTCGCGCGCGCTCGGCACGCCGGAGCGCTTGATCATCTGGAAATACGCGCTGCGCAATGCCGCAGTGCCGCTACTGACCATGCTCGGGGTTTATTTCGCCGCGATGCTGGGTGGCGCCTTCGTGGTGGAAACCATATTCGCCTGGCCTGGCGTCGGGCGCACCGTGGTCGAGGCAGTGTTCGCCCGCGATTTCCCGGTGGTACAGGCCGGGGTGCTGTTCACCTCGATCCTGTTTGTGATGTCTAATTTGTTGGTTGACCTGTCCTATGGCCTCGTCGATCCAAGGATCCGCAATGGGCGCTAGCATGTTTCGCGGCGTGCCGTGGCTGCCGCTTCTGGTGATCGCCGCCGTCGGCGTATGCGCGGCCGGGGGCGAGGCCATACTGCCGTTCGATGCCAATGAGCTGGATCTCGGCATCGCCTTCAAGCCGCCATTTTGGCTTGCGGGCGGGGACATGACCAATCCGCTCGGCGCCGATAATCTCGGGCGCGACATCCTTAGCCGGATCATGGCGGGATCGCGGGTTTCGGTGATCGTGGCCTTTTACGCGATCCTGTTTTCCGGTGGTATCGGCGCGGTTATCGGCATGATCGCCGGGTATTTCGGCGGCTGGGTCGATACGCTGCTGATGCGGTTGATCGAAATCCAGCAATCCGTCCCATCGATCGCCTTGGCGCTGATCCTGGCGGCGGCGTTGGAGCCCGGCTTATCGACGGTGGTAGTGGTGATCGTGCTGACCTACTGGGCCTGGTATGCGCGCATCATCCGCGGCGAGATCATGGCGCTCAAAGGCCGCGATTACATCGCCTTCGCCCGAGTGGCAGGCGTCGGCACGCCGACGATATTCGTCCGCCATTTGCTGCCCAATATCTTCAACACCCTGGTGGTGCTGGCAACTTTACAGGTCGGGCAGGTAATCCTGTTCGAGGCATCGTTGTCCTTCCTCGGCCTGGGCATTCAGCAGCCCGATATCTCCTGGGGTCTGATGCTGGCGGACGCGCGGCAATATATCACCAACGCCTGGTGGGCGATTACCATGCCGGGGATTGCGATCATGCTGACCTGCCTGTCATCGAATATTTTCGGCGACTGGTTGCGCGACCGGCTCGACCCGCAGTTGCGGCAACTCTGATGCTGTTATCAGTCAGGGATCTGCAAACCCATCTCCATCTCAAGCGCGGGGTGCTGCGCGCGGTCGATGGCGTGAGCCTCGATGTCGCCGAGGGGGAAACCCTGGGGCTGGTCGGCGAATCCGGGTCGGGCAAAACGCTCACCGGATTGTCGTTGCTTCGGCTGCTGCCGAAAGGCTCCGGCCGGATTGTCGGTGGCTCGATCAAGCTTGACGGCCAAGAACTGACCACACTTTCCGAAGCGGCGTTGGCCCGCGACATTCGTGGCCGCAAGATCGCGATGATCATGCAGGACCCGATGACATCGCTGAACCCGGTGTTTTCGATCGGCGATCAGGTAGGGTCGCCCTTGCGTAACCACGATATTGCGCGGGGGGCCGCCCTACGCTCGGCGGTTGTCGATGTTTTGCAAAGGGTGCGCCTGCCGTCGCCGGCAGACCGGCTCGGCGACTATCCGCACCAATTTTCCGGTGGCCAGCGCCAACGCATCGTTGCCGCCATGGCGATCGGCTGCACCCCAAGGCTGTTGGTCGCCGATGAGCCGACCACCGCGCTCGATGTCACCATCCAGGTGCAAATCATCAATTTACTGCGCAATATCCAAGCCGATACCGGCGCTGGCATCATCTTGATCACCCATGATCTCGGGGTGGCGGCGAGCCTGTGCCGGCGCATCGCGGTGATGTATGCCGGACAGATCATCGAAACCGGGCCGGTGCGGGCGATCTATCGCACCCCATCGCACCCTTACACCCAGGCCTTGCTGGCCGCGATCCCACGCCTCGGCGCCAAGCGCGCCAGGCTTACCGCGATCGCCGGCCAGCCACCCAGCTTGATTGATCCGCCGACCGGCTGCCGCTTCGCCGCCCGCTGCACGCTTCGCATGGATAAATGCGCCGAGGCGCCACCGAATGTGACACTGTCGGACGGCCACAGCGCCGCCTGCTGGAAGTTGGTTTGATGGCCGCCATGCTCGAACTGGCCGGCATCACCAAGCATTACCGCACCAGGCACGGCGTGGTGCGCGCGGTGGAGAATGTTTCGCTGCGGGTCGAGCCGCGCACCACCATGGCGCTGGTCGGCGAAAGTGGCTGCGGCAAAACCACCATCGCCAAGATGATCCTGCAATTGGAGCAGCCAACATCGGGCACGATCCGCTTTGAAGGCCAGGATATCGCGACGATGGATCGCGCATCCCTCCGCGCCTATCGCCGCCAGGTGATGGCGGTGTTCCAGGACCCGTATTCCTCGCTCAACCCGCGCCTCCGTGTCGGCACGATTATTGCGGAACCGGTGCTGGCACATGAGAAAAAATCCCGCGCCGAACTCGACAAAATTGTCGCCGAGGTGCTTGATGTCGTCGGCATGCCGGGCAGTGCCGCGCGGCTCTACCCGCATGAATTTTCCGGCGGTCAACGCCAGCGCATTGCCATTGCCCATGCGCTCGCGTTGCGGCCCCGGTTGATGGTGCTCGATGAACCGGTTTCCGCACTCGATGTCTCGATCCGCGCCCAGATCCTCAATCTGCTCTCCGATATCCAGACCGAGTTCGGTCTGACCTATCTGATCATCGCCCATGACCTCGCCTTGGTGGAACATTTCAGCAGCGATGTCGGGGTGATTTATCTCGGTTGCCTCGCCGAGGCCGGGCCGACCGAGCAGGTTTTTGCCGCCCCACGCCATCCCTATACCAAAGCCCTGCTGGCCGCGGTGCCGCTGCCCGATCCCGACCATGTG
>JANYCX010000247.1 GCA_025360065.1 Acetobacteraceae bacterium
CGCGGTATCTTCGGTGACGTCGGCATCGAGCTTGGCGTTTTCGATAATGTCCTCGAAATGATGATGCTCGACGCCCAACACCACGCTGCCATACATCTGGATGAAGCGGCGATAGCTGTCCCAGGCGAAACGCGCATCGCCGGACGCGGCTTCGAGGCCAAGCACGGTTTCGTCATTCAGCCCGAGGTTCAGCACAGTATCCATCATCCCCGGCATCGAAACCCGCGCGCCAGAGCGGACCGACACCAGCAGCGGATGGATTTTGTCGCCGAATTTCAGCCCGACCGCGTCTTCGATCAGCCCGAGCGCTGCCTGCACCTGGCCATCAAGTTCGCCCGGATAGGTCCGCCCGTTATCGTAGAACGCCGTGCAAAGTTCGGTGGTGATGGTGAAACCGGGTGGCACTGGCAGACCGATCGAGGCCATTTCCGCAAGGTTCGCGCCCTTGCCGCCGAGCAGGTTGCGCATATCGGCACGGCCTTCGTTGTGGCCGGCGCCGAAGCTGTAGACGAATTTGGTCATGCCCGGTGGTTCCTTCAGCCGTCGATACGCGAAAAGTCAGCAACCTGGTTCATCACACCGCGCAGGCGCGCCAGCAGAAGAAGGCGGTTTTTACGCAAGGCCGCGTCGTCGGCATTGACCTGGATCGCGTCGAAGAACGCATAAACCGACGGACGCAACCGAGCCATCTCTGCCATCGCGCCGGTAAAATCTTCGTTGCCTAGGGCAGTGGCGACAGTCGGTGCGACGTTATCAAGGGCCGCGGCAAGCGCCTGTTCTTCCGGTGCATGCAGCAGCCTGGCATCGACCGCGCCACCATGCGGGCCGTCCTTCTTTTCCTCGATGCGCAGAATATTGACCGCCCGACGATAAGCGCCGAGCAAATTGGCGCCGTCCTCGGTGCCCAACAAACCGGCAACCGCGTCGGTGCGGGCGAGGATGCGAACCAGATCATCGTCAGTTCCAGCACCAAGAACCGCGTTCAGCACGTCGTGGCGGGCGCCCTCGGTGCGGAGTTGCACGCGGAGACGTTCGAGGAGGAAGGCGAGAAGGTCCTCGGGATCGGCCGGCGCCTGATTGGCACTAGCAATGCCGATCAATGCTCGCAGCGACAGTCGCAACCCATGCTCGCGTATGATCCGGATGACGCCGAGAGCTGCCCTTCGCAAGGCATAAGGATCGCCAGACCCTGTTGGTTTTTCGTTAATGCCAAAAAAGCCGGCAAGAATGTCTAGCTTGTCGGCCAACGCAACGGCGATTGACACTCGGCCCTGCGGTACTGGATCAGTCGGTCCTTTGGGAAGGTAGTGATCCTGTATCGCCTCCCCTACTTCAGCGCGCTCGCCATCGTGCAGCGCGTAGTAGCGGCCCATAACACCCTGCAATTCGGGAAACTCCCCTACCATTCCCGTGGTGAGGTCAGCCTTGGCTAGTCGAGCTGCGCGAATGCAATCGAGCGTGCCGGCTCCAACCAAGCCCGACAACCAATTTGCAACAGCCTCAATCCGCTCCACCCGCGCCCCCTGACTCCCGAGCTTGGCATGAAACGTAATCGCATCCAGCGCCGCGACCCGCGTATCCAGCCGGTTGCGCCGATCCAAATCCCAGAAATGCCGCGCATCCGAAAACCGTGCACTCAACACTCGTTCATTGCCGGCAATAATCGCCGCCCCGCCATCGGTCGCGGCGATATTGGCGACAAACGCAAACGCTGGTGCGGCTGTCCCGTCCGCCGTCCGCAGCGCGAAGTAGCGCTGATTAACCCGCATCGAGACCTGCATAACCTCGGCCGGCAAATCCATATACGCGGCGCCGATCCGGCCAAGCAACGGAACCGGCCATTCAACCAGGCCGGCAACCTCATCCAGCAGGCCCGCATCCTCGACCACGCCGTAGCCGGCTTCGGCTGCAACTTTGGCGATGCCGGCAGCAATCGCGGCGCGACGTTCGGCGGCATCGACCACGACCTTGCGGGCCAGCAGCCCCGTTTGCCAGTCAGCACAGGACGCCACCGCGAACACTTCAGGCGCGTGAAAGCGATGGCCCTCGGTCAGGTTCCCCGCCACCAGCCCATGCCCGTCATCATCGCCATCCCGCAGGCTGAACGGCACAATCGCGCGATCGAACAGGCAGGTGATCCGCCGCAGCGGTCGCACCCAGGTGAAGGCGCTGGTGCCGCCCCAGCGCATGGATTTCGGCCACGGGAAGCGCCGCAATAAAGCGGGCAACACATCGGCAATCAGGGTTTGCGCCGCGACCGCCGGGCTTGCCCGATCGAGCACGAAAAACCCGGCTTCTTCCCGAACATCCGACAGATCCGCGCCATGCTTGCGCAGGAACCCGGCCATCGCCTGCGCCGGCGCATTGCTGCGCGGGCCACGCTCAATCGTGCGGCTCTCAGCGATTTCGGCATGCAGTTCGACCGCACAGGCAATGCGGCGCGGGCCGTAAAAGGTTTTGAAATGGCGCGGCTGCAAGCCAGCCAGCGTCTCGGCCAGCAAGCGCGCAAGATCATCCGCCGCCTTCGCCTGCATGCGGGCGGGGATTTCTTCGCTGAACAGTTCGAGGAAAAATTCGGGCATGGATCAGGATTTCAATGCAGGTTCGATGTCGGTGTGGATGAAGTCATTGCCCTTAAACAGCAATGGCGCGTTCTCAAACTTCGCCACGGAATAGGCGATGCAGTCACCAAAATTCAGGGCAGCAGGATGGCGCCCTTTGCCAAAGCGGCGGAACGCCTGTCGCGCGAGCGCAGCGTGTTCGGCGGTGTAAATTTCGATCAGCAACAGCCTGCTGACCGAATAGTGAGCGAGTTTTGCGTCGGCAATGGAAAACGATCCGTTATTCTTTGCATCCCAGGACTCAAGTTTCATAACAACCTCGAGCCAATTTGGCGCAGGGATGCGCGCCGTCTCGGCTTGCCCAATGGCATCTGAATAAAGCTTGGCGTCAGGCTCATTGAGCAGGATTGCCAGGACCGCTGAAGCATCGACGATCACGCTGGCAGCCCATCTTCGCCATAAAGGTCGGAATGATCGGATGTCGGGAAAGGCGGGTTGAACTGCTCACGAATTTCGGCGGCAATTTCCAGGATTTGCCGGCTCCGTTCCTGTGCCGCCCGCTCCCGCGCGACACCCGCCCGCAGCACGGCAATCACCGCGTCTTCGACGGTCTTACCCGTCAAACTGGACAGCTCCGCCGCCAACATCACCGCGTCATCACTTTCGATCCGCAATTCAGCGCCCATCGGAAACCTCCCCCGCCAACCACGCCTCGCAGCACCCTTTCGCCAGCACCCGCACCCGGCCGATGTAGCTCGCCCGTTCCGTCACGCTGATCACCCCGCGCGCATCGAGCAGATTGAACAAATGCGACGCCTTGATGCACTGGTCATACGCTGGCAGCGCCAGCGGCGCGTTGCCACCAAGCAAGGACGCGCATTCTGCCTCGGCATCGGCAAAATGCTGGGTCAGCATGGCCGTGTTGGCGCGTTCGAAATTATGCGCGCTGTATTCCTTCTCCGCGCGCAGGAACACGTCGCCATATTTCACCCCGCGCCCGTTGAAATCGAGGTCGTAAACCCGCTCCACGTTCTGCACGTACATCGCCAGCCGTTCGAGCCCGTACGTCATCTCAAAGCTCGGCAACACCGTGGCAATGCCGCCAACCTGCTGGAAATAGGTGAACTGGCCGACCTCCATCCCGTCGCACCAGACTTCCCAGCCGAGGCCCCAGGCACCAAGGGTCGGCGATTCCCAATCATCTTCGACAAAGCGGAAATCATGCAGCGTCGGGTCGAGCCCGATTTCGCGATAGCTTTCCAGCAGCAGCGCCTGGGCGTCGGCCGGGCTGGGTTTGATGATGACCTGATACTGGTAGTAGTGCTGCAAGCGGTTGGGATTTTCGCCATAGCGCCCGTCGGACGGTCGGCGGCTGGGCTGCACATAGGCCGCCGCCCACGGCTTCGGGCCAAGCGCGCGCAGGGTGGTGGCGGGGTGAAAGGTGCCGGCGCCCATTTCCACATCATAGGGTTGCAGAATCACGCAGCCCTGGCGCGCCCAGAAGGCGTGCAGGCGCAGGATCAGGTCCTGAAAACTGGGTACAGTGCTCATGTGACGGCTCTAAGGACGATTGTAGCAAGGCGCAATAGAATGCGTGCGGGGCAAAAAGAAGGCAGAACTGCACAATCGGCGTGGATCGGTGTATATCTTGAACCCGAACATTCATGACGCCAGATGTCACGCAGCCCCGCTCGCCCTTCTCAGCACAGGACCCATCTGATGAACGCCGAAGAAGCCAACCTGATCACCGGTTTTGTACAACGGGTCGGCGGTACGCCGGCGCTGGGCAGCATTGGCGGGTCAGTACCCGCCACCCAGCCGGCCGCACCGCAGGCGCCAATGGACCCGCAAGCCGATGCGCTGATCGGGGATTTGTTCAACCGTTATCCACAAGCGCGCTACCGCCTCACCCAATTGGCCTTCGTGCAGGAACACGCGATGGCGGAAGCGCAAAACGTGATCACCCGCCTGCAATGGGAATTGCAGCAGGCGCGGCAACAATTGCAGACCCAACCGGCACCGCAGCAGGCATCGCCCTGGGGTGCGCCGATGCAACCTCAAGGTCAGCCCCAACCCCAGCCCCAGCAATCGCGGGGCTTCTTTGGCAACATGTTCGGTGGCGGCCAACCCGCCCCGCAGCCCCAGCCGCAATTTGCGCCGCAACCCCAATACGCCCAGCCGCCGCAATATGGCGCGCCGCCGCCGCAATACGCGCCCGGCTATCAGCCCGGCATGTTCCAGCGCCCAGGTGGCGGCTTCCTCGGCTCGGCACTCACCACGGCTGCCGGCGTGGCTGGCGGCATGGTTGCTGGTAACGCCATCATGGGGTTGTTTTCCGGCAATCATTCCGCCGGCGGCGGCATGTTTGGCGGGGCGTCCGGCGGCGGTGCCAGCGCGCCCGCGGGCGGCGCGTCGGCCGGCGGCTACACGCCCGAGCCCAGTTATGGCAACCAACCCAGCGGCGACTGGGCAAACCAACCTGCCGCCGATCCCTATTCACAGGGCGGCGAGTCCAAGGGCTGGACCGACCAAAGCTCCGGCGGTGGCTGGACCGATACCGGCAGCGGCGATCCGGGCGGCAGCGACTGGAGTGGCAGCGACCCGGATTAGTGACGCTTAATCAGAAGCTTGCTTAACCTGTGACCGTTCAAACCGAAATGGTGCAGTGCTGCTTGGCACTGCACCATTTCGGACTGTCAGCCGCGATCTATCGCAGGCAAAGCTGTGACACGCTTCCCGCCGCTTGACAGCCGGCCATTCCGGACGAATTGCAGGACATCGCCGCGACAGGAAACCCTTGATGCCGTTCCCGACCCCGTTCGACCTTTATCGCGGCCGCGTGCTGCCGGCCTGGATTGACTCAAACGACCATATGAACCTGGCTTATTACGTCGTGCTGTTCGATCTGGCCGGCGACCTCACCTATGACCGCTTCGGCCTAGGCCCGCTTGGCGACTATAAGGCGCGCACCAATTTCGGCACGATGGCGGTCGAATCGCATAATCTTTACGTCCAGGAATTGCTCCTCGACGAGGAAGTGAAAGTCGTCACCCAGATCCTCGCGGTTGACGACAAGCGCATCCACATCGCCCATGAAATGTACCGCCTGCCGGATAATACCCTGGCCGCGATGCAGGAGCTCATGCTGCTGCATGTCGATCTCGGGCGACGCAAGGTGACACCTTGGCCGGCCGATATCCGTGCGCTGCTGGATGAAGCGGCCGAGGCGCATAAAATGTTGAAAGTGCCGGACTGGGTTGGCCGCCGCATCGCCATGCCGGTGCGCTAGCGATGCTGGTGGCCAGCCGGCACCGGGTCAGGATCGCGATCTGGCTGTTCATCGTGGCTGCGATGATTTTCGTGATGATCGCGCTGGGGGGCGCCACGCGGCTGACCGGGTCTGGCCTGTCGATCATGGAATGGGCGCCGATCATGGGCACCCTGCCGCCGCTATCGGATGCGGAATGGCAGCGCCTGTTCGGACTCTATCAAAAAATTCCGCAGTACGAACTGGTGAACAAAGGCATGGACCTCGGCGGGTTCCAGCGGATTTTCCTGCTGGAATACCTGCATCGTCTGTGGGGCCGGCTGCTGGGGCTGGTATTCCTGCTGCCGTTGATCGGCTTTGCGGTGATCGGCGCCATTCCACGCCGGTTCATCCCGGCCTTCGGGTTGCTGTTCCTGTTGGGCGGGCTGCAGGGCGCGGTGGGCTGGTTTATGGTCGCATCCGGCTTCGATGCCGACAGCCGCGCCGTCGCCCCGGTGCGGCTGGTGCTGCATCTGATGTTCGCACTGATGCTTTATGCGGCGGTGCTGTGGATTGCCTTGGGGGTGCTGCGCCCTGGCCGCATCCGGGCAATGCCGCGCGCGCGGCTGGCGACCGGGCTTGCCGTTCTGTTGATCGCCCTTGCCATCACCGCCGGCGGCTTTGTCGCGGGGCTGCATGCGGGATTGATTTACAACAGTTTTCCCCTGATGGACGGGCGGTTGGTGCCGGACGGCTACTGGCAAATCCAACCGGCGTGGCGCAACTGGCTGGAAAACCTTGCCGCTGTGCAGTTCAATCACCGGGCGCTGGCGTCGCTCGCGGTGCTGGACGCGATGATCGCCGCGGCAATCATCCGCCGCACCACTCCGCGCGCGGCGTTGGCCTTGGCCAGCGCGGCCCTGTTGCAATACAGCCTCGGCATCGCCACCCTGTTACTGGTGGTGCCCATCCCGCTCGCGATCCTGCATCAGGCGATGGCGGTGCTGCTGCTGACCGCCGCCATCGTTGCGCTGCACGCCCAAACCCACGCTTAGGAACCACCATGTCCACCGCGCTAGATGCCACCGACAAGCTCTTTTTCGACCGGCCCGACGCCACGCTCGAGCGCGACGCGGCAACCCGGCTGACCGCGAAAGCCCTGGCCGATGCCGATGATGGCGAATTATTCCTCGAATATCGTGAGTCAGAAGCCATCAGCCTCGATGACGGGCGCATCCGCTCGGCGAGCTTCGATACCACGCTCGGCTTTGGACTGCGTGCGGTGGCCAATGAAGCAACCGGCTATGCCCATTCCGGTGAACTGACCGAGGACGCGCTGGCCCGCGCGGCAACCACCGTGGGCGCGGTCACCTCCGGCCATCACGGCACCATCAGCGAAGCCCCGCCCGGCAGCAACGCCCGGCTTTACACCGATGCCAACCCGCTGGCGGCGATGCCGTTCGCCACCCGCACCGGCATCCTCGCCGAAATCGACGCCTATGCCCGCGCGCGCGACAGCCGGGTGAAACAGGTCATGGCGTCCATCACCGGCGAATTCCAGGCGGTGCAAATCATCCGCGCCGATGGCAGCAGGGTCGCCGATCTGCGCCCGCTGGTGCGGCTCAATGTTTCGGTCGTGGTGGAAAGCGAGGGCCGCCGCGAATCCGGCAGCTATGGCACCGGCGGTCGTTATGCCTATGACCGGCTGATCGATCCGGCAACATGGCACCTCGCAGTGGATGAAGCTTTGCGCACTGCGTTGGTGGCGCTCGACGCCCGCCCTGCACCGGCCGGCGAAATGCCGATCGTGTTGGGCGCCGGCTGGCCCGGCATTCTGCTCCACGAAGCAATCGGCCACGGCCTCGAAGGCGATTTTAACCGCAAAGGCACCTCCGCCTTTGCCGGGCTGATGGGAAAGCGCATCGCCGCCCCAGGTGTTACCGTGGTCGATGACGGCACCTTGCCGGATCGGCGTGGCAGCCTAACCGTCGATGACGAAGGCACCCCAACCGGGCGCTGCACCCTGATCGAAGACGGCATCCTAACCGGATACCTGCAAGACCGCCTCAATGCCCGGCTCATGGGGGTCCGTCCCACCGGCAACGGTCGCCGCCAATCCTACGCCCACGCACCCATGCCGCGCATGACCAATACCATCATGCTCAACGGAACCCATTCCACCGAAGACATGATCCGGTCCACCAAACGCGGCCTCTACGCCGTCAATTTCGGCGGCGGATCGGTCGATATCACCTCCGGGAAATTCGTCTTCTCCGCCTCCGAAGCCTACATGATCGAAGACGGTAAAATCACCGCCCCAGTCAAAGGCGCAACCCTGATTGGCAACGGACCCGAAGCCCTCAAAAGAGTTGAAATGATCGGAACCGACATGGCGCTCGACCCCGGGGTCGGAACCTGCGGCAAAAACGGCCAGGGCGTCCCGGTCGGCGTCGGCCAGCCAACCCTCAAAATCAGCGGCCTGACGGTCGGCGGCACGGCGACGTAGCGGCGGTGGGGGCTGGGTGGGAAAGGCAAGGAAGCACTGGGGCGCTGCCCCAGACCCCGCCAGGGAAGGTCCCTGGACGCCAAACCCGAAGAAAGAAAGCCGGGAATGAAGCAGGGGGGCCAAGGTGCTGGTCGAACCAGTAGCTAGGCCCCCCTGCTTCATTCCCGGCTACCCTTAACGGTTGGGGTCCGGGGGCCCACCCCGGCGGGGGTCGAGGGGGCAGCGCCCCTCGCCTTCCTTGCCTTCCTACCCCACGGCCGCTACGTCGCCGTGCCGCCGACCGTCAGGCCGCTGATTTTGAGGGTTGGTTGCCCGACGCCGACGGGGACGCCCTGGCCGTTCTTGCCGCAGGTTCCGACGCCGGGGTCGAGTGCCATATCGGTGCCGATCATTTCGACGCGTTTGAGCGCTTCGGGGCCGTTGCCGATCAGGGTTGCGCCTTTGACGGGGGCGGTGATTTTGCCGTTTTCGATCATGTAGGCTTCGGAGGCGGAGAAGACGAATTTACCGGAGGTTATGTCGACTGAACCGCCGCCGAAATTGACGGCGTAGAGGCCGCGTTGGGTCGATCGGATCATATCTTCGGTGGAATGGGTTCCGTTGAGCATGATGGTATTGGTCATGCGCGGCATGGGGGCGTGGGCGTAGGATTGGCGGCGGCCGTTGCCGGTGGGTCGGACGCCCATGAGGCGGGCGTTGAGGCGGTCTTGCAGATATCCGGTCAGGATGCCGTCTTCGATCAGGGTGCAGCGGCCGGTTGGGGTGCCTTCGTCATCGACGGTCAGGCTGCCGCGGCGATCGGGCAGGGTGCCATCATCGACGACGGTAACGCCTGGGGCGGCAATGCGTTGGCCCATGAGGCCGGCGAAGGCGGAGGTGCCTTTGCGGTTGAAGTCACCTTCGAGGCCGTGGCCGATGGCTTCGTGGAGCAGGATGCCGGGCCAGCCGGCGCCCAGTACGATGGGCATTTCGCCGGCCGGTGCGGGGCGGGCATCGAGCGCGACGAGTGCGGTGCGGAGTGCTTCTTCGACCGCGTGGTGCCAGGTTGCGGGATCGATCAGCCGGTCATAGGCGTAGCGCCCGCCGGTGCCGTAGCTGCCGGATTCGCGGCGGCCATCGGTTTCAACCACGACGGCCACGTTCAGCCGCACGAGCGGCCGCAGATCGGCGACCCGGCTGCCATCGGCGCGGATGATTTGCACCGCCTGGAATTCTCCGGTGATGGACGCCATCACCTGCTTTACGCGGCTGTCTTTGGCGCGGGCATAGGCGTCAATTTCGGCGAGGATGCCGGTGCGGGTAGCGAACGGCATGGCGGCGAGGGGGTTGGCGTCGGAATAAAGCCGTGCGTTGCTGCCGGGCGGGGCTTCGCTGATCGTGCCGTCATGCCCGGAGGTGACCGCGCCGACGGTGGTGGCAGCGCGGGCGAGTGCGTCTTCGGTCAGTTCGCCGGCATGGGCGTAGCCGGTGGCCTCCCCCGCGACGGCGCGGAGGCCGAAGCCGAGGGTGGTATCGAAGCTCGCCGATCGAATGCGCCCGTCATCGAGGCTGATGGCTTCGGATTCGCGGTATTCGAGGAATAATTCGCCATCGTCGGCGTCGGCCAGGGCTTTGGCGGTGAGGCGTGTGGCCGCGTCACGATCAAGCGTCGCGTCCGGCCGGTCGAAGAAGAGCTTGTCTGTGGCGTCGATGGCGGTGGACATGCTGGTTCCTAAGCGTGGGTTTGGGCGTGCAGCGCGACGATTGCGGCGGTCAGCAGCAGCACCGCCATCGCCTGGTGCAGGATTGCGGCCGGGATCGGCACCACCAGTAACAGGGTGGCGATGCCGAGCGCGTATTGCAACAGGGCGGCGCCTGCGAGCGCGAACGCGGCGCGCGGCGTGGCGCGGCGGATGGTGGCGGCGGCCGCGATGGCGGCCAGAAACGCCAGCGTTGCCAGCACCCGGTGATTGAATTGCACCGCGGCGATATTTTCGAGCCAGTTGCGCCAGAATGGCTGAAGCTGCGCGTAGCCGTCCGGCACCAGGCATCCGTCCATCAGCGGGAAGCTGTTATAGATCAAGCCGGCATGCAGCCCGGCGACAAAGCCCCCGGCAGTGATGGCGAGTGCGATCAGCAGCACGGCCAGCGCCGGCCGGACCCACTGCCGATCGACGCGGCGAAGTGGGTGCAGCACGCCGAGCGCGATCCATAGCAGCGCTGCGTATAACATCAGCGCGAAGACCAGATGCAGTACCAGCCGCACGGGCGCAACGGCGGTGCTGTCAGCGTCAAAGCC
>JANYCX010000034.1 GCA_025360065.1 Acetobacteraceae bacterium
CATCCCAGTGAGGTTACTGCGAAACACCGTCTTGATGAAGAACTGCCCGAGCGGCACGGTCGCCACCTCGCCCATCGCCAATCCGTTGAGCGCATCGGCGGCCCGCATGCGCCCGGCTTGGTCCGGCGCATCGAGCCATGATTGCACCAGCGCCTCGGCCGGTTTGCTGTCCCACCAGCCGAACCAGCCGGCCTTGCCACGTCCGCGCACAATTTCGGCGACCGCCGGATTGGCCCAGCCCGATGCCGATCCAGTGCTGTGGAACATGCTCCAACCGCCTTTTTCCACCGGTTCGCGCGACACCCGGCGCTGCACCACCGTGCCCCAGTCGGTTTCCTGCAAATCGACAGTCATCCCGATCGCTTTGAGCAACGCCGCCGAAACCTGGCCGAGCGGGCCGATCAGCGGGAAATCGGTCGGGTTGATGATCACCACCTTCTGCCCGGCATAGCCGGAGTCCATCAGCAGCTTGCGGGCAATATCCAACTTGCCCGGCATCAGCGTCTTGCCGATCGCCTCGTTGCCATAAGGCGTGCCACAGGCAAACAGCGACTGGCATTGCCGCCACAAGGCAGTGTCATCGCCTACAGCGGCGCGCATGTAATCCTCCTGGGTGACCGCGGCCAAAACCGCGCGCCGCACCTTGATGTTGTCGAAAGGCGGGTTCAGGCAATTCATCCGCATCACGCTCAACCGGCCCGCCGGATCGGCGATCATGCTCGATAGTCCGGGCCGGGCGAGCAAGGCCGGCAGCAGATCGTTGACCGGGCGTTCCCACCAATCCGCCTCGCCACGCTGCATGGCGGCGGCAGCCGTCGCCGCATCGGGGATCACGTTCCACTCGACCCGCGGGAAATGCGCGATCTTGCCACCCGACGCCCATTCCGGCTTTTCCTGGCGCGGCACATAGGCATCGTTGCGCGCATAGGCAACGCGGGCGCCGGAATTATACTCATCCGGCAGGAACCGATACGGCCCCGAGCCTATCACTTCGGTAATCGCCTTCATCGGGTCGGTCAGCGCCAGGCGTTCGGGCATGATGAAGGGCACTGATGAGTCTGGCCGGCCCAACGCATCCAACACCAGCGGGAACGGGCGGTGCAGGCGGATTTGCATGGTGCGGTCATCGGGCGCCGACCATTCGGCCACCGCGGCCGCCAGCAATTCCCCCATCGCCGACCGCACGCACCAGCGTTTGATGCTGGCCACGCAGTCGCGGCCCAACACCGGGGTGCCGTCATGGAAGCGCAAGCCATCGCGCAGGCGGATGCGCCAGGTCAGCCCATCATCGGACAGCGTGTGCCCTTCCGCCATTTGCGGGCGCGGCTGCATGTCCGCACCCATCGCATAAAGCGTATCGTAAACGTAATAGGCATGGTTGCCGGTGACGGTTGCCGTCGTCCAGATCGGGTCGAGGGAGGTCAGGTTCGCTTGCGGAATAAACCGCAAGGTCGCGGTTTTGGCGGGCTGCGCAATCGCCGGCGCGGCGAGTGCCATCGCGGCAGCGGATGTGATCAATGTGCGACGGCGCATAGCGGTTCCCCCCGGGTAATTCCCTATCCGGGGGTTATACTACAGGAAATTCCCCACCCCGAGGCCAGTGAAATTCTGGAAGGTAATATGGGTGCCGTCGGTCAAGGTCAGGCTTTGGCTGCCGCCACTGGTGCTGGACCGCGCAATCGCGTTGCCCGCTTCGCCGGCGGCAAACCCGATCAGCGACAGGTAATCGGAACCGGATTTGAAGTTCTGGATCAGCACGTCGGGGTGGTTGCCGCTGGTGAAAGCGTATAGATCGATACCCGCCCCGGCAACAATGGTGGCCGCACCGGTGGACAGCAGCACGCTGGTGTTGTTGTCGCCGGTGCGGATCAGGTTTGGTCCGCTGCCGGCATAGAATTTGTGGATGCCGCGCGTGCCGGCCGCCGAAATGGTTTCCGCACCCGCCCCGCCTTTGATGGTGTCGCCCGCCCCGGTGCCGGCGGTCAGCACATCGCCATCGCCGCCACCGAACATGATCGAGGTGCCGGTGCCACCGGTGATGCTGTTATGGCCGGACGGCCCGCCGAGGAACAGCGCCCGCCCCGATCCGCCAACCGCATTCAGCGCGCTGGCTGTGCCAAAGGCTGCGATCGTATCGGCGCCCTGGTCGCCAATATAGCGCATCGGCGCGTAGGCGAGGGCGATCACCGAGCCGACACCGCCACGCAAAATAACCGGCCCGCTGGCGCCAAGCACGGTCGATATGCCAACCCCCATATGGAAATCGAGCGCCCCGCTGCCAGCGAAGACAAACATGTTGCCCGCAGCCGCGTTCACAGTTGCAGCGCCAGTGCGCGCAATCACCGTATCGGCACCGCTCGAATTCACCACATCGGTGTTCGACCCGAGCCAGAGCTGGCTATTGCCGGGGCTGTTGATCGTCGCCGTCCCGCCACCGCCAACCACCGTCGCCCGCCCGCCACCGCCGTTGAACACCGATCTGCCGGTGCCGAGATACACCACCGGCGCGTTGCCACCGCTCGAAATCGTCGCCGTCCCATTACCCCCGGCAATCAAATCGTCGCCAGTGCTGATGACCTGGTTGGCGCCGCTGCCAAGCAGGATCTGGTTGCGGCCCAATCCAGCCGAGATGGTGTTGTCGCCAGCAAGCCCAATCACAATGTCGTTGCCGCTGCCAAGATCGACATGCTGGCTGCCCGCCCCGGCCTCGGGATACATGCTGACCAAATTATCGCCACCGCCCGCCATCACCGTGCCACTGCCCGGCCCGCCATTGAACGCCAGGCCACCTAGGCCTGCCATCACCAATTGCCCCGCTGCCGCGCCGCCGCTGAGGGTCACCCGCGCCGGCGCATCGATCAGCGCCGTAAGATAGCCGTTCGCCATCGTATAGGCGCCGACATTATGCACCAGCATCTCGCCGGATTTGCCGCCCGGCACTGCCGGCGCTGCCCCGCCCGATGCCACCGTCGCCGCGCTGATCGTGCCTGCCCGAACCCCGTCATTGACCCGATCGATCAGGCTCTGGCCCTTGGCCCCACGGACCGCGCTATCGAATTCCACATTGATCGTCCCGCCACCAGGCAACGCGGCGGCAACCGTTATTGGCGGCGGCGGCGGCGGCGGGGGCGGTGGTGGAGGCGGCGAGGCTGGCGTCGGGGGGATCGAACCGGTGGTGGTCGCAATCACCGCGCCCGACAGCGACCAGTCGGTTCCGTCAAACGCTTGCACCCCCACCAGATCGGTGCCGGCAGTGGTTGCCCCAAAATACTGCACCGTTCCGATATCGGCAGGTGCCACGACCGTGCCATACCCGTTCGGCTTCTTTTCACCGTTGACAGCAAAATACCCGTCATTCTTGCCGGCATAATAAAACGCATACAGCAGAATTGGGTCCGCATCAGGGTCAATGACCGAGCTGATCAGCGACGCCCCGCTGACCGATTGCCCGGCCGCGACACTGATATCATGCGTCTTGACCACTGGCGGCCGATTAGGGTCGGGCGGCGGCGGCGATCCGGGCGGCGGGGGCGGTGCGGGCGCCACCGTGCCAGTGGTCGCTGTCAGCGAACCGACCGCCGAAAACTCCTTCCCGTCCGACACCGCAATCGACAGGGTTTCAATCCCGTCCGTGGCACCGCCGACATATTGCACGGTGGCAAGAGCACTGGCGTCCACGTAGAAAAATTCTTCCGCCGGCTGCACCTCACCCACGATGTCAAAATGGCCGCCGCCAGTGCCATTATCGTAGAACGCGTATCGCTGCGGCGGATTGCCGTCGGGATCGGTCACCGACCGGATCAGCGACGCGGCCGAAATCACCGCGTTCGGCGCCAAAGTCACGTCCTGGACCACGATAACCGGTGCATGATTGGCGTCCGTCGGCGCGGATGCGTCCGTCGTGCTGGCGTTAACCGACCCGAAATTCGATTCACCATTGGCGCTGAACGCCTGAACGAACAGCGATTCCGCGCCAAAGCCCACCCCGCCGACATAGGCAATGGTCGCGAGTTGCCCCGCCGCGACGAAAATCCAGTCGCCACTTGGCTGGACCACGTCGTTGACGATGAAATGCCCATCACCGCTGCCGCCATCCCAGAAGCCATAGTGGGAAATCGGCGCGCCACCTGGGTCGCTCGCCGACACAATCATCGATGATGCGGCAATGCGCTGCCCGGGTGCGACGCTCACGTCGCGCACGACAATCACAGGCGATGAACCGATGGTACCCGACATGTTGCCCCCGCGCCCGTCCAGATGGTTGCCCACTGCAAGCCACCTGGCGCGCGCCTCAATTATGCCGGCACGCGCGCAGCAACACAACTAATACCAAGCGCTGTTGACCCAGTCTTCATGGGTCAACATCAAGGGGGCTTGGTATAAGACTTCATCGGGGGTTCCTTGTTCGGCATTCCGCAGGTTTGCCGCACGCTGGTTGAACCCCAATGTTGGCGTCTCGGCGTGCACCGGCTAGACAACCGCCAGACCCGAGTTGGAGACCGCACCATGGGCATCACCGCCCCCCCCGCCGAAACCGCCTGGCTGCTGGCGCGCATTGTCGGCTACACCGCAATGGGCCAGGACGACATCGCCGCCATCCTGGAAGAAGCCACCCGCATTGCCGAGGGCGTGCTCGCCCCCCTCGATGCACAAGGCGACCGGATTGGGGCGACATGGGCGGCCGGCCGCGTAACCCTGCCCGATGGGTTCGACGCCGCCTTTCGCGCCTATGCCGACGGCGGTTGGATCGGCATTGCCGCCGAGCCCGAATTTGGCGGCCAAGGCGTTGACGAGGTCATCGCGCTCGCAGCGTTTGAACCGGTTTCGTCAGCCAATATGGGCTTCGGCCTGTGCCCGCTGCTGACCCAGGACGCGATCAAGGTGCTAAGCGTGCACGGCACCGACGATCAGCGCGCCCGCCTGCTGCGCCCGATGATCGAAGGCCGCTGCACCGGCACCATGTGCCTGACCGAACCGCAATCGGGGTCCGACCTGTCCGGCGTGCGCACCAGCGCAAAACCGAATGGCGACGGCAGCTACGCCATCACCGGGCAGAAGATTTTCATTACCTATGGTGAACACCAACTCACCGAGAATATCCTCCATCTGGTGCTTGCCCGGCTTCCCGATGCCCCCGCCGGCAGTGCCGGGATTTCGCTGTTCGCGGTGCCCAAGTGCCGCGCCGACGGCTCGGCCAATGGGGTAAGCTGTCTGTCGATCGAAAGGAAGCTCGGCATTCATGCCAGCCCGACCTGCGTGATGGGGTTCGCGGCGGCGCAGGGCGAGTTGGTTGGTGCCGAACATCGCGGCCTCGCCTGCATGTTCGCAATGATGAACGCAGCCCGCCTTGGCGTTGCCATGCAGGGCGTGGCGGTGGCTGAGCGCGCCTTCCGCCGCGCCACCGATTTCGCCGCAGACCGCCAGCAGGGTGGGGCGGCGATTATCGACCATCCCGATGTCCGGCGCATGCTGTGGACGATGCGCGCCCTTGCGCTCGGCGGCCGGCTGCTGACGCTCTATGCCGCCAATTGCGCCGAACCGCGCGCCAGCCTGCTGATCCCGGTGGCCAAATCCTGGTGCACCGATGCAGGGTTCGAGGCCGCGTCCACCGGCGTCCAGGTCCATGGCGGCATGGGCTTTATCGAGGACACCGGCGCCGCGCAGTATTTGCGCGATGCCCGCATCACCCCGATTTACGAGGGCACCAACGGCATCCAGGCACTGACCCTGCTGCGTCGTGGCCTGCTGCGCGACCAGGGTGCCGCGGTCGCGGCCTTGCTGGATGACATCGCCGATGACGCGCCGCTGCTGATCCCCGCGGTCGAGACTGCCAAAGCTGCCGCCGATACCATGCGCCAGGCCGATGCCCGCGTGGCCGAGGCAGGCGCCACCGCGTTTCTCGCCATCATCGGCACGCTCACCGCCGGTTGGCTGTGTGCGCGGGTGCTGGCCGAGGCCGATGCCCCGCCGCCGGCCCGCAGTGCCGCATCAGTCTTTCTCGACCAGATCATGCCGCGCGTTGCTATGCATGCGGCCACCATCACCGCCACCCCTGCCCTCGTTGGCCTCGGCGCCATTGCCTGACCGGAGCGTTGTTATGCGTATGCTGCCCGTCCTGTTCACCGCCGCCCTGCTGTCGCTCACCGCCTGCCAAATCGTGGAAACCCAAGCCGGCGCCTGCCAGCTTGCCCCACCGATGCGATCCGAGGAGCGTCCGAAACCGCCAGTGTCCGAAGATGAACAACTCTGGCAGCCCGGACACTGGGACTGGACGGGTGGGTCATACGCATGGCGCGCCGGTGCCTGGGTCAAGCGCGACAGTGGCAGCAATCTGTGGATGGACGGGCATTGGCGCCGCGATACCGTGCCGCAACCGTGCTTCTGGGTGCCGGCGCACTGGATGGGGTAGACAAGAGCCACGCAACGGGGGGAGACCACCACATGATCGTCGTGCCAACGTCACGCATTGCCGACTACACCGCACAAGGCTGGTGGGGGCCACGCCGCATCCAGGACGGTATGACCGACGCCGCCGCCCGGGTGCCGACCCGGCTGGCCTTGGTCGATCCGCCGGACCGCCAGGCCCTGACCGGGGCGGCGCCGCGCCGTCTGACCTGGGCGGACATTGCCACCGAGGTCACCGGCCTCGCCGCCTGCCTTACCGCCAATGGTCTGCGGCGTGATGACATCCTGCTGATCCAACTGCCCAATATTGTTGAACTGCCGTTGCTGTTGCTCGCCTGCTTCCGCCTCGGAGTGATCGCCACCCCCGCCCCGGTGCAGTACCGCGAACACGAGCTCGACCATATCTTGACCCTGACCAAAGCCCGCGTGATCGTGGTCGCGGCAGGTTTCAGTGCCCATGATTTTCCTGCCATGGCCACCGGCCTTGCGGCCCGCCACCCGAGCGTCCAAGCAGTTCTGACCATCGGCACCGCGCCAGGATATACGCCACTGGTGGCTGCCGGATCGGCCCCCGACGCAGGTGCCACCGGCGACGATGTCGCCACCATCTGCTGGACCTCCGGCACCGAGGGCATGCCCAAGGGCGTGCCGCGCAGCCATAATGAATGGGCGGCGATCCCGGATACCATCGTGGTTTCGGCCGGACTGAACGATGGTTGCCACCTGCTCAATCCGTTCCCGCTGGTCAACATGGCGGGGATTTCCGGCCTGTTTCTGCCGTGGCTGATAACAGCTGGGAAACTGGTGATGCACCACCCGTTCGACCTCGCGCGCTTCCTCGGCCAGATCGCCGAGGAAGCCATCGACTACACCGTCGTGCCGCCAGCGATCCTGACGATGCTGGCGCAGAACGATGCGCTGGCGGCACCACTGAAGCGGATGACATCGCTCGGCTCGGGCGGCGGGCCGCTTTCGGACTGGGCGGTGGCGAAACTCCGCGACCGTGACGGCATCGAGGTGATCAACTATTTCGGCTCGAACGAGGGTGCCTCGCTGGCGTCCTGCGCGCTCGACCTGCCCGACCCTACGCTGCGCGCCGGGTTTTTCCCGCGCTACGGCGTGCCGGCGAGCGAAACCGGCGGGCGAAGCTGGGCCTTGCCGATCGCGGCCCGCACCACCACCAGGCTGGTCGATCCGGTGACCGAAGCCGAAATCACCACGCCCGGCCAGCCCGGCGAGTTTCGCGCCACCGGCCCCGGGGTGTTTTCCGGCTACTGGAATGCCCCCGATGCCACCGCCCGAGCCTTCGACGCGAAGGGCTTCTACCGCAGCGGCGATCTGTTCGAAATCGCAGGCAAAAACACTGAACTTTACCGTTTTGTTGGCCGCCTGAAGGACATCATCATCCGCGGCGGGATGAACATCTCGGCCGAGGAAATCGAGAACCTGCTGTCCGGCCATCCCGCAATTCGCGAGGTCGCGGCCATTGCGGTACCGGACCAGATCATGGGCGAGCGAATGTGTGTCGTCGTCGCGCCGCGCGGCGATATTGCGCCGACGCTTGCCGATCTGGTGGCGTTTCTGCGCGACGAAAAGCACATCGCCGCCTACAAGCTGCCGGAACGATTGGAACTTGTCGCAGCCCTGCCGCGCAACCCGGTTGGCAAAATCATCAAGCGCGAGCTGCGCGAACGCTTTGGATCCGTTGATTGACCACACCCCCCCTCGCCGGCATTCGGGTGCTCGATTTCGGCCACACCATCATGGGCCCCTGCGCCGGCATGCTGCTCGCCGACCTTGGCGCCGACGTGGTCAAGATCGAACCCGTCGAAGGTGACACCACCCGCCGCCTGCCCGGCTTTGCCGCCGGCTTCTTCGCCACCTTCAACCGCAACAAGCGCAGCATCGCCATTGACCTCAAACGCCCGGAAGGCCAGGCGGTGGTGCACCGGCTGGTGAAAACCGCCGACATCGTGCTGGAAAATTTCGGACCTGGCACCATCGAACGGCTCGGCTGCGGCTGGGATACGCTGTCAGCGCTTAACCCAAGGCTGATTTACCTGGCCATGAAGGGCTATCTCGCCGGCCCGTACGCGCATCGCACGGCGCTGGATGAGGTCGTGCAAATGCAGACCGGCCTTGCCTACATGACCGGCCCGCCCGGCCAGCCGCTGCGCGCCGGCGCGTCGGTGATCGACATCATGGGCGCGACCTATGGCATTGTTGGCGTCCTCGCGGCGTTGCGGGAACGCGATCGCACCGGACAGGGCCAGCGGGTCGGCAGTGCGCTGTTCGAAGCCTCGGCGTTTCTGGTCGGCTCGCACATCGCGGGGGCGGCCGTCACCGGTGCGCCCATGCCACCAATGCCGGCGCGGCGCGGCGCCTGGGGGATTTATGATCCGTTCAACGCCGCCGATGGCACCCAGATTTTCATCGGCGTGACGTCGGACGCCCATTGGCGGCGCTTTTGCGACGGCTTCGGCTTTGCCGATCTGTGGGCGCAGGCGCGCTTGGCGACCAACCCATTACGGTGCGCGGCGCGAGACTGGCTGATCCCCGATCTGCGCCAGCGCATGGCGGCACTCCCCGCCGCCGAAATCCTGGCGATCTGTGAGGCCGCCACCCTGCCCTACGCGCCAGTGAACCGCCCGGATGATCTGACCACCGATCCGCAAATGCTCGCCGGCGGGTTGCTGCCGACGGTGCTGTCCACGCTCGGCGAGGCCGGCCCGATGATCGGACTGCCAGCCCTGCCAGTGGAATTCGGCAATGCCCGCACCCGGCCGGGGCTGGTCCGCCAACCGCCGGCGATCGGCGCGCATACTGGGGAAGTGATGCTGGCGGCGGGGTGGAGCGCGGGGGAAATTGCCTGGCTTAAGGCCGACGGAATTATTGCAGGCAGGTAATACCAAGCGCCCTTGATGTTGACCCATGAAGAATGGGTCAACGGCGCTTGGTATAAGTCTTTGCTTGGCGCACCGCCGCCGGCCAACCCGGTGCGCAACACCAAGCGCCCGAATGAGTGGAAGAGTCAGTCATTCGGGCGCTTGGTATAATACCGCCGCATCAGCCCGATCAGCTTGCCTTGCACCTTGACCCGGTCGGCCGGATAAATCTGGACCTTGTGGGTGGTGTTGGCCGGTTCCAACGCAACCGACTGTCCCCGTCGGCGCAAACGCTTGAGCGTAACCTCGGCATCATCGACCAGGGCCACGACAATTTCCCCGGTATCGGCGCTTTCGGTGCGGCGGATAATGACGGTGTCGCCGTCCTGAATGCCGGCATCGACCATCGAGTCGCCAGCAACCTCCAACGCGAAATGTTCCCCGCTGCCCAGCATCGACACCGGAACATCAATGTGGTGGCCGCCATCCTGCATCGCCTCGATCGGCATGCCGGCGGCGATCCGGCCATAGAGTGGCAACTGGATCGACCCCGAGGTTGCAGCCGAGCGCACGCCGGCCAGGCGTGGACTGAAATCGCCGCGGATCACGTTGGGCGCGAACGGCACTGCGGGCGCCGCCGAGCTCGGGTCCTGCATCATCGCATCCGGCAGCTTGGTCACCTCAAGCGCGCGGGCCCGGTGATGCTTGCGCGAAAGAAAGCCACGTTCTTCCAGGGCCGAAATTAACCGGTGGATGCCGGACTTCGAGCGAAGATTGAGGGCATCTTTCATTTCCTCAAAGCTCGGGGAAAATCCCGTGCTGCGCAGATGGCTATCGATGAAGACCAGCAATTCATGCTGTTTACGGGTTAACACGCGGCACCTCCTGCGGATGGAAACGGCGGCGGCCTGATTGGAACAAAGCAGCAACCTGAGCAATGTTCTACTTAAGTTCCGCGAATTCGGTCAAGCAAAACAATCATCGCCTCGCAAAAACCGCAAAACGACCCTAAATTGGCAGAATGAAAGCGCCGTTATCCCGTCGCCACCTGATCGCCAGCGCCGCCTCCGGCCTTGCCCTGCCGGCGGCTGCCGCATCGTCGCGGCCGTTGCGGTTCGTGCCGGCCGGGGTTGTTGGCCGCCCCGATCCCGGCCTTGCCGCCCCGGTCGCGCGCGCCCAGACCAACATGATCTGGGATATGCTTTACGGTCAGACGGCCGCCGGTGTTGCCACGCCGCAAATGGTGGCCGGGCATGATTTGTCGTCCGATGAGCTTACCTGGCGCTTCCGGCTGCGCGCCGGGTTGCGGTTTCATGACGGCAGCAGGGTGCGCGCCGCCGATTGCGTCGCCTCGATCCGACGCTGGGCCAAGCGGCGGAGTTTTGGCGAGCGCTTGCTGAAACAAACCGAACAGATCAGCGCGCTTGACGACAACACCTTCGAAATCCGGCTCAGCAAACCGTTCCCGCTGATGTTGACCGCCCTCGGCGGCGATCTTTGCGTGGTGTTGCCGGAACGGCTGACCCTGGGTGACCCGCAAGTCCCACCCGACGAAATCATCGGCAGCGGACCGTTTCGCTATGCGCCGGGGCCGGATGGCCAACCTGGTTTTGATCGGTTCGACGCCTATCGCCCGGCACAAGGTGCCGCCGAGTTCACCAGCGGTGGCAAGCGGGTGCTGGTCAGCCGGGTTGACTGGCTCAGCCTGTCCGACCCCGCCG
>JANYCX010000044.1 GCA_025360065.1 Acetobacteraceae bacterium
ACCACCGCGATCAGCCGGTTCCACATGATCTGGCGCTGGATTTCAGCGAGCGCGTTATCCATCATCCAATCCCCCGTGTGAGTTCGATATAGCCCTGGTCAGTAATTTTTGCCGACCAGCCAGGGCTGACCAGGGTTGATGTTTCGTCTTCGGCAATGATCGCGGGTCCGGTCAGGCTGGCGCCAGGCGCCAGGTCCGCGCGGTCATAGATCGCCCATTCGGCAACGGCGGCGGTTGCGGTGTCGCGCACAATGCGATGGCGCACCGGGATGGCGGTGCTGGCAACGGCAACCGCGTGCGAAACGATATTGCGCGCTGTGGTGGTGGCGACAACGACAGCGTAGCTCATGATCTCGACATCCGATCCGGGGACCGGGCGGTCGAAGAAACGGCTGTACTGGCGGTCATACTCGGCGCGGATCAGCGCGACATCGTCCCCGGTCAGCACGCGTGCTGGCAAAGGCACCGCGATTTCGTGGCCCTGGCCGACATAGCGCATATAGGCAATGCGGGTCTGGTTGGTGGCGGCACCGAACGATCCTTGGGCCACGACCGCTTTGGCCTCGGCTTCCATGTCCGATAACAGCGCGTTCACGGCCGCCACATCAAAGCTGCGGAAGCGCTGATAGAGGCTGCGGACAACTTCGTAGCCAACAGGGGCGCGCAGAAAGCCAATGGCGCTGCCAACCCCGGCGCCGGATGGCACCAGAATGCGGGTGATGCCGATTTTTTCGGCAACGCGGCAGGCATGCACCGGCCCGCCGCCGCCAAAGGCGATCATGCAGCGCCCGTCATAGGTTTTGCCGGACTCGATGGCGTGCACCCTCGCGGCGTTGGCCATGTTTTCATCGACCATTTCGATCACGCCGAGTGCTGCCATATCCGCCACCAAGCCCAACGGATCGCCGATCGCGGTGGCCAACGCGGCGAGCGCGGGCGCGGTCTGCAACGGCATAGTGCCGCCGGCGAAGCGCACCGGATCATAGCGCCCAAGCGCGAGATTGGCATCGGTGACAGCAGGTTTGCGCCCACCACGCCCATAACATGCCGGCCCCGGATCGGCGCCGGCACTTTCCGGACCGACCTGGATGCGACCCAGCGTATCGACCGCTGCGATGCTGCCACCGCCCGCGCCGATTTCGACCATTTCGATCACCGGAATGCGCAGCGGCAGCCCCGATCCCTTGCGAAAACGGCCGACGCGGGCGACCTCAAAATTGCGGGCGGTTTGCGGCGCGAAATCGTCGATCAGGCAGATTTTTGCCGTCGTGCCGCCCATGTCGAACGACAATACGTTGTGCAGACCGCATTCGCGCGCGATTTCGGCCGAGAAGATCGCCCCGCCCGCTGGCCCCGACTCGACCAGCCGGATCGGGAAGCGGCAGGCGGTTTCAATCGTGGTCAGCCCGCCGCCCGACAGCATCAGGAACACCGGGGCTGCCATGCCCATGGCGGCCAGCCCGAGTGCGAGCCGGTTGAGGTAGCTCGCCATCAATGGCTGCACATAGGCATTGGCGACGGTGGTCGAAAACCGCTCCCATTCGCGCATTTCCGGAGACACATCCGACGAAATCGAAATTGGGATATCGGGCAGTTCGGCGGCCAAAATGTCACGCGCGCGGCGTTCATGGGTTGGGTTCACGAAGCTGTGCAGGAAGCCGATGGCGATGCTTTCGACGCCTTCGCGCCGCAGCACCGGGACCATCGCGCGCAAGCCCGCTTCATCGAGCGGGAGCAGAATTTTCCCGCTATTGTCCAGCCGTTCCGCCACCGGCAGGCGCAAATGGCGCGGCACCAAGGGCGTCGGCAGGACGATGTTGAGGTCATACTGGTCGTACCGGCTCTCATTGCCCATCGCCAGCACGTCGCGGAAGCCCTCGGTCGTGATCAGCGCGGTGACCGCGCCCTTGCGCTCGATGATCGCGTTGGTGGCGAGCGTGGTGCCATGGATGACGATGGCGATGTCGGCGGGCCGCAATCCGGCGTCGGCGAGGATTTGCCGCACCCCGTTCATCACCCCTTGTTCAGGGGCGGATGGCGTGGTCAGCACCTTGACGGTGGCGCGGCCGCCGGCGTGTTCGAGGGCGAGGTCGGTGAAGGTGCCGCCAATATCGACGGCTAAACGGGCTGAGGCCATGCGGGAGAGGGTCCAATTGCTGCGTGGCGCCAGTGAAACCCCGCTTGGCCGCTAAGGCAAGCTGCGTCATACAGCGGCGCAGGGGGACTATGTGATGAAGCCACGCCTGATTGTCAGCCACAATATCGCGCCCGAGGTCGTGGCCCGAGTC
Source organism: Acetobacteraceae bacterium (assembly GCA_025360065.1). GTDB lineage: Bacteria > Pseudomonadota > Alphaproteobacteria > Acetobacterales > Acetobacteraceae > CAITOL01. The sequence continues at coordinate 2,289 of JANYCX010000044.1, forward strand.
CATGCCGAGTTCGATTGCCCGTATGAGGGGCAGAAAATGACCGCCGATGAAACGGTTGCCGCCGTCTGCGCCCATCGCGCCGACGCATTGCTGATCACCCATCACACCCGCTTTGGCGCGGCCCATATCGGCGCCTTCCCCGACCATTTGAAGGTGCTGGCGACCCATAGCGTCGGCACTGACCATATCGATATTGCCGCCTGCCAGGCGCGCGGCCTGATGGTCACCAACACGCCCGACGTGGTCACCGAATGCACGGCTGACCTGACGTTGATGCTGATGCTGAACGCGTTCCGTCGCGGCGCCGAATATGATGCGGTGATGCGCAAGGGCTGGCGCACCAGCTACGGTATGGGCGAATTCATGGGACGGCGGATGAACGGGGCGACCTTGGGCATCCTCGGGATGGGGCGGATCGGGCGGGCAGTGGCGCAGCGCGCACGCGGTTTCGGGATGCGGATTTTGTACTGCAATTCGCGTCGGCTGCCGCCGGAGTTGGAGCAGGGCGCGGAATATTTCGCCGAATTCGGCGCCATGCTGCCGCAGTGCGACGCGCTGTCGCTGCATGCCCCGTCGGGACCGGCGACCACCGGGATCATGAACGCTGACACGTTCGGGCGGCTGAAACCGGGCGCGGTGTTCGTCAACGCGGCGCGGGGCGCGCTGGTGGACGAGGACGCATTGATCGCGGCGCTGCAATCGGGGCAGTTATTTGCCGCTGGATTGGATGTGTATCGCCGCGAGCCGGATTTCGATTTGCGTTTTGCCGCGCTGCCGAATGTGTTTTTGGTGCCGCATATGGGCAGTTCGTCGGTCGAAACCCGGACGGCGATGGGGTTTCGGGCGTTGGATAATATCGCGTCGGTGTTGGCGGGGCGAACGGCTTTAGACCCAGTTTGGTAGGAAGCGTGTTCTTTTTGTGAACAAAAAGAACCAAAAAACTTCATCCACTGTTGCCGTTGGCTCGGGACCACGGTGAGTGCGCACGCCAACGGCAACAAAGTGCCAAAAAGTTTTTTTGCTTCTTTTTGTTCACAAAAAGACGTGCTTCACTCGGCTTCCTTTGGGGGGAGCAAAAGAATGCCTGAAAAACAAGGCCTATTCGCCGGCCTTCGCGTGCTCGACTGCGCCAGCTTCATCGCCGGCCCGGCCGCGGCCACCATCATGTCCGATTTCGGCGCCGATGTGATCAAGATCGAGCCACCGGGCGAGGGCGACAGCTATCGCTGGCTCGGCGCGCGTCCGGGCGGGCCAGTAACCGATCAGGATTTTGCCTCGCTGCTGACCAGCCGCAACAAGCGCAGCCTGGCATTGGATTTGAAGACTGATGCCGGGCAGGCGGTGTTACAGCGTTTGGTGGCTGGCGCGGACGTGTTCCTGACCAATTATCCGTTGCCGGTGCGCGATCGGTTGAAGCTGACCTATGACGATTTGCGGCCGCTCAATGACCGCCTGATTTATGCCGGGATGTCGGCCTATGGCGAAACCGGACCGGAGGCTGGGAAAACCGGCTTTGATGCGACGGCTTATTGGGCGCGCAGCGGGCTGATGGACCTGGTCCGGGTCGATGCCGACGCGATGCCGGCACGCTCCACCGCCGGGATGGGCGATCACCCGACATCGCTGGCGTTGTTCGGCGCGATTGTGATGGCGCTCTATCGGCGGGAGAAGACCGGGCTGGGCGGCAAGGTGTCGAGTTCGCTGCTGGCGGCGGGGCTGTATTCGAACGGCTACATGTTGCAGGCGGTGCTGGTGGGGGCTGCCATTCCGCCGCGCCAGCCGCGCGAGATTGTGTCGAACGCATTGTCGGGGATGTACCACACGCGCGACAAGCGGTGGCTGACTTTGGCGATGCTGGCCGAGGAACGGCAGTGGCCGGGCTTGCCCGTCGCGCTGGGCCGGCCCGATCTGTTGGATGATCCGCGCTTTGCCAATAATGCCATGCGACGGGCCAATGCGCGGGCGTTGTTCGAAATTCTCGACGTGATCTTCCCAACCCGGACGCTGGCGGATTGGCGGGCGGCGCTCGACTCGGCGGGGATCACTTTCGGCATTGTCGGCACCACCGAGGAGGCTGCCGAAGACGAGCAGGCGCATCTGATCGGCGCCATCCGCCCGTTTGCCGATCGGCCGGGGATGACCATCGACAGCCCGATTATTCTCGATGGTGAAAAAAAGACCGCGCCGCGTCAGGCCCCGGAGGTTGGCCAGCATAGCGCCGAAATTCTCGCCGAGGTGGGATATTCAGCTGACGAGATCGCGGTCTTGCTGGCCACCAAGGTTATCGCGTGACGGACCCGGTTCCCGCCATAACCGAAGCCGAGGCCACTGGCGCGGTGGCGGCGATGTTTGCCGATATTCGTGCAGTGACCGGGGTTGGCGTGGTCAATCTGATCTGGCGGCATTTGGCGACCATTCCGGGTGGGCTGGAATGGGCGTGGGGCGCGGTTCGGCCGCGCTATGCAGATGGCGCGCTGGCCGATGCGGCAGATCGGTTACGGGCGGGCTTGGCGGTGCCCGACCTCGGGCGTCTGTTCCTGCCCGATCCGGTGGCGGGGCAGATACTGGCGGCCTATGACCGCACCAATGCGCGGGCACTGTTGGCGTTATGCGCACTTCTGGCGCGGCTCGATGGGGTGGGGGCGGTGGCGATGACTGCTGGCACGGCGCGCGTCGAGGCGGCGCTGCCATTGCCGCCATTGCCCGCGCTCGACGGGTTGGCGCCTGCAACCGCTGACTTGGTGCTGCGGCTCAACCAACTCGGCGCGGGCCGGCCGGACCCGATTTTGGCGAGCATGTATCGGCATTTGGCTTATTGGCCGGAATTTCTGACGGCAATTGAAGCGCCCCTGAACCGCATCGCCTTACGCCCGATGATCGAGGCAGCCTTGGCGACGGCTCGGCTTGAAGCCCGCGCATTTGCGCCCGCGCTTGCCGATATGGCGAACCTCCCGGCTTTGTCGGTGCCACCGGTCCGGGCTGCGTTGGCCCGCTTTGCCGAGGACGCCTTGGCGCGCATGGTGGTGATCTGTGCGGCCATCCGCGCGGCTGCGAACCCATAATACGGAGAATGTGATGTCGATTTCATGGATTGGCCAGACCGCCATCGTTACCGGCGGCGCACGTGGCCTGGGCCGCGCGATGGTACGCCGCCTCGCCGCCCAAGGCGTGGCGGTGACGGTCAACTATACCTCGCGCCCCGATGCCGCCGATGAACTGGTGGCGGAGGTGCACGCTGCCGGCGGCCGGGCGATCGCGGTGCAGGCCGATGTCGCCGATGAAGCCGCAGTGATCGCAATGGTCGCCCGCACCGAGGCCGAGCTCGGGCCGGTCAGTATCCTGGTCAACAATGCCGGGATCGGCTGGGCGGCGACGATCGAAAGCTGGGAACCGAAAGGCTTCGCCCGACTGCGAGCGGTTAATGTCGATGGCACCATCCACGCGATCCGTGCCGTGGTGGCGGGGATGAAGGCGCGGGGCTATGGCCGGATCATCAATATATCCTCGGTCGCGGGCTTCGGCACCACCGGGTTTCCTGGCAACCATTTCTACGCCTCGACCAAGGCCGAGGTGAACGTGTTGACCAAGCGGTTTGCGTTGGAACTTGGCCGCCATGGCATCACGGTGAACGCGGTCGCCCCAGGCTTTACCCGCACCGACATGACAATGGGCAAGCGCAACGCGGCCGAATGGGCGGAGGTTGAGGCGGGCTTTGCCAAGGTCGCGATGACCGGGCGGGTGGGGGAGCCTGACGACATCGCCAACGCGGTGGAGTTCCTTGCATCCCCGGCATCAAGCTGGATTACCGCGCAGGTGCTGGCGGTGGATGGCGGGCGGATGGATTATATTGCGCATGGTTAGGGGCTTGCGGTTTTTCTTGTTTGAACGCGTCGTTTGAGATATACAAAAAATATATCTCAATAGGTGTCGGCATGGATGTCGCGAAGATTTTCTGGTCTGGCCGCTCGCAAGCAATTCGGCTTCCGAAGGCCTTTCGGATTGACGGCGATGTGGTGCGCATTCGCCGGCGGGGCAATGCGTTGATCCTTGAGCCCGTGCCGCAAGACTGGGCGTGGCTTGATAAGGTCGCGGGCGAACTGGATGACGATTTTGTTCGTGCGGCCAGTGATCGCCCGATGACCGCCGAACGACCGGAGATGGATGTGTTTGAGTGAAATTTCTGCTTGACACCAATGCCCTGATTGCGGTGTTGAAAAGCAGTCCGGATTTTCTGCGCAGAATGCGGCAATACCAGCCGACTGACTTCGGGATGCCGGTAATCGTCGTTCATGAACTTTATTTCGGTGCCTATCGCAGCACCCGGGTCGCCCGGAATCTCGCGCGAATTGAAGAGATTCAGTTCGAAGTGCTGGATTTTGATGCAGAGGACGCTCGCCAAGCGGGAGAAATCCGCGCCGCCTTGGCGGCCACCGGTACACCGATCGGGCCTTACGATGCGTTGATCGCGGGGCAAGCGCTCGCGCGCGGGTTGGCGCTGGTGACACACAACACACGCGAATTTGGGCGTGTTCTGGGACTTGTGGTCGAGGATTGGGAATAGCGATGGACAAAACATAATCAATTTCCTTGCTGCACCGCACAATCTTCGGCAACCTCCCATCATGGACACCCAACCAGATCCCATCGCCACCCTTGCCGATGACCTGCTGGCACTCACCGCGCGCCTCAGCGGGCAAACCGCTGAGGACCCGTTCGGCAAGCCAGTGCTGCTGGTGGCGCTCGCCATCACCCGGCGTATGGATAGCGGGGCGCTGCGGCTTGACGATATCGAAGGCATGATCCGCCACCTGCGTGACGCGGCCTTCGCGGATCGGGCGCAACGGATGGCGGCCTATGTTGGTGGGGTTGATCTGGCAGCGTCGGACGCCGCTTTGGTTGGCCTCACCCGCCAAATTCTGCGACCCGATCCGAATGACAGCCCGGTGCGCTGGGCGGATTATCGGGCGATGGTGGAACGCACCCGATTTGCCGCCGTATTCACCGCGCACCCGACTTTCGCGCTGCCGTATCCGGTGGGGCACAGCCTGGCCGAAACCGCGTCAGGACGGCCGGGGCCGGGGTTTGTGTCGCACCGGCCGGGCCCGATTACCCTGCGGGAGGAATTTACCCAGGCCAATGCGGCGATTGCCAACGGGCGGGATGCGCTTGACCGGTTCAATGCCGCATTGCTGACGGTTGCCCGTGATACCTGGCCGGATCGCTGGACCGAACTTGTGCCGCGCCCGGTGATCCTCGCCAGTTGGGTTGGCTATGACACCGATGGCCGGACCGATATTGGCTGGTGGGACACCCTGCTGATGCGGCTCGAAATGAAACGGCTGCAACTGGTGCGGCTTGGTGCGCAAATCGCCGACCTGCCGGCCGGTGCGCCGATTGCGGCCCGGATTGCTGAAAGCGTGGACGCGGTCAGTGCCCAGATCGATGCCTGCCCGCCGACCGCCGATCCGGTGATCGTGGCACGGTTCGCCCGAATTCTGGTCGGGCGGCGGGATGCTGCGATGACCTCCCCAGCGCCGCTCGAGGCATTGTTCGCAGAAGCGATTGCCGGCGCCGATCCCGCGCAGCAATTGGCGCTTGGGGTAGCGCGCGCGGGATTGGCCGCGCACGGCCTCGCGTTGGCGCATACCCATGTGCGATTGAACGCGGCGCAACTGCACAACGTGGTGCGCCAGCGCCTCGGCATCACCGACCCGCCGGAGGAACCCGCACGGCGGCGGGCGTTGTTGGGGTCGATCAATGCGGCGCTGGATAATTTGGTGCCGGAGAAAGTGGATTTCGGCGGGTTGCTGGCCGAACAGGCGTCAGCGGCGCGGCTGATGATGACGGTGGCACAGATCATCAAGCATATCGACAGCTCGGCGCCGGTCCGGTTTCTGATTGCGGAAACCGAAACCGGCTACACGTTGCTGGCCGCCTTGTGGTTGGCAAAACTGTTCGGGATTGCCGACAAGATCGAAATCTCGCCGCTGTTCGAGACCGCCAATGCGCTCGAACATGGCGCGACGGTGCTGGATGAAGCGCTGCGCAGCCCGCATTATCGGGCCTATCTGAAATCGACCGGGCGGCTGGCGCTGCAATTCGGCTATTCGGACTCTGGTCGCTATGTCGGCCAGTTGGCGGCAAGCTATCTGATCGAGCGATTGCGGCTGAAAATCGGCCAGACCTTGGCGCATCACGGTGTTACCGGGGTGGAGATCATCCTGTTCGACACCCACGGCGAAAGCATCGGCCGCGGCGCGCATCCCGGATCGCTCGCCGATCGGCTGCGCTATTTGTCGCCAACCGCGTCGCGCCAGGCATTGGCCAAGGCGGGCCTGAAAGTGCGGGAAGAAGCGGCGTTCCAGGGCGGCGATGGCTATATGCTGTTTGGCACGCCGGAGCTTGCCTTGGCGACGGTGGCACGGATTGCCGAGCAAACCTACCATCCGGCGGCCGGGCCAATCGAGGACCCGGTTTACGCCGACCCCGATTTCGCCGCCGATTTCTTCGCCACCATCCGGACCGGCATGGAAGGGCTGGTGGAGGACGAAGGCTACGGCGCGCTGCTGGGTGCGTTCGGGCCGGCGCTGCTTGACCCGACCGGCTCGCGGCCATCGGCCCGACAGTCGGACGGCATGGGGGCGGCTTTGGTGCGCCATCCGCGCGATTTGCGGGCGATTCCCAATAACGCGATTCTGCAACAATTGGGCTGGTGCGCCAACACCTTGCAGGGCCTCGGGGCGGCGGCATCGCGCCACCCGGAAACCTTTGGCGAAATGCTGCAAACCAGCCGGCGCTTTCGCCGCGCGATGGATTTTGCCGCCCACGGCTTGCGGCATTCGGATATCGAGGTGTTGCGCGCGGTGGTGGCATCCCTCGACCCCGGCACCTGGCTCGATCGCGCCGCCCATACCAAGCGGCCGGGCCGGCGGGAGGCGTTGGTCAGCGTGGCCCGCGCCCTCGAAAGGCTCAATCTATGGGCGGCGGCGCAATCAATGTTCCGGCGGATTTCGGCCGATCATCTGGCGCTGCGCATGGTCTGGCCCGACGCACCAGTGATGGCAACGCGGGAAATCCTGCTGCATGCGCTGCGGTTGGCACTGATCCAGCGGATATGGCTGCTGGCGAGTGAGATTTCGGATTTCTCACCGCGCCACGGCGTCACCCGGTCTACCCTTGAAGCGGCGATTTTGCGACTCGAAATCGATGCGTCATTGCGGATGCTCGACGAGATTTTTCCGGCAGCGTCCGACAAGGATGAAGATCAGGACTATGCCGAACCGGCCGCACCACGCGGGACAACGGCGTACGCACGGGAGCATCAGGAGATTTTCGAGCCGATCCGGCGGTTGTTTGGGATGGTGCGCGAGATTGCGACGGCGGTGACGCATGATGTGGGGGCGTTTGGGTAGCTATCCCCTGGGCGTCGGCTGCAAGCTGATCCGAAACCCGAGTGCGCCGGCGATTTTGCTGACGGTCGCAAAGCTCGGGTTGCCTTCGGGGGACAGGGCTTTGTAGAGGCCTTCGCGGGTGAGTTTCGCATCGCGTGCCAGCTTGCTCATGTTGCGTGCCCGCGCGATGTCGCTCAAGGCCGCGATGGTGAGCGCTGGATCGCCTTCGGCAACAACCGCCTCGAGATAGTTGGCGATATCGTCTTCATCGGTGAGATGGGCGGCGAAATCGAACCGCTTGAATTTGGTTGTCATGGTCCATCCTTCCAATCGGCTGCGGCGATTTTCGCAGCAGCGATGTCTTTGGGCTGGGTGGATTTATTGCCGCCAGCCAGAACGATGATCACAATCTGGCTGCGTCGCAGGAAGTAAACCCGGTAGCCGGGGCCGAAATCGATCCGCATTTCGCCGATGCCATCGCCCACCGGTTTCGCGTCACCGGGGTTGCCACCAGCGAGCCGCCGAAGACGCATCAGGATGACAGCGCGCCCTTTTCGGTCACGCAAATCGCGGAGCCAGTCATCAAACGCGACGGTTGTGATGATCTCTGGCACGACCGGATTAGTAGCTTGTTGCCCGCAAACTGTCAACCCTGGATGACAGGTCGGTGTCTGTGTTTACGTCGATCCCCGCGTCAAAATCTCAAACGGCACCAACACCCTCGTTTCGGTTGGCTCGCCCGCCAGCCGCTGCAGCAGGCATTCGGCGGCGATCCGGCCCATCGCCACGCCATCGACGGCCACGGTGGTGAAAGGAGGCTCGCAGGACTGGCTGATCTCGAAATTGCCGAAACCGCACACCGCAAGTTGATCTGGCACTGACAGCCCCAGCAGCCGGGCCTCGGTCAACGCCCCAAACGCCACCAGATCTGAACTGCACAGCAGCGCGGTCCGGCCACGCATCTGGGGCACGAGCGCGCGCAGCCCGACGCGGCCATCGGCGATCCCGCTTGGCGCGGGCAATGGTGGGCCGACATGGATCGGCAGGCCGAGAGCGCGCACCCGGCGGGCAAACCCGTCAGCACGGGCCATGCCGCGCGGATCGGATGCCGCGAGCACGGCAAATTCGGTATGACCGCGGCCGATGAAGTAGTCCGCGACGGCTGCACCGAGCAAGGCGTGGTCAAAGCCGACCAGCATGTCGGTCGGGGTTTCGGCGGCGTCCCAGATTTCCACCACCGGGACTTGGGCTTCGCGCAGCAGGCGGGTGGCGGCGGGGGAGCGTTGGGCGCCGGTCAGCAGCAAGGCGTCCGGGCGGCGGGCGAGCACGGCGCGGATTAATTCGGCATCGGTTGCCGGATCATAGCCCGACAGCGCCAGCATCACCCGGTAGCCGGCCGCACCCAGCGTGTCGGTAAAGCTTTGCACCGGGCCCGCAAACATCGGGCTTGCGATGGTTGGCACGATAGCCGCGACCATGCGGCTGCGGCGGCTCGAAAGTCCGCCGGCGATCAGATTGGGAACGTAGCCGAGTTTGTCGATGGCGGCCTGGACCTTGAGGCGGGTGGGTGCGGACACCCGGTCGGGCGTGTTGATAACGCGGCTGACCGTCATCGGGGCGACCCCGGCGGCATCCGCGACATCGGTGATCTTGATCGCGGTCGGTGAGCCGGTGCGGCGGCCTGACACTTGGCGTGCTATCCTTATCTTGCGTTCCACCGTCCGTATAAGCCTTCGCTGCGCCCCGGCAAAGGTGTTTGCCCGATATGGGCTGGCGTTCACTGCAACCGAGATCTCCCAGGATCATGGCGGCGTTCCGTCCTTCCCAGACCCAAAAATCCTTCGCCGGCGCTCTGCCGGCAGGGTTGTCAGTCAGCCGCTTAGGCCAGCAGGCGCCAGGTCGAGGTTGCAAACGCCAGCAGGTCGCCGGCGTCATCGTGCAGCCGTGCTTCGAGGAAGTTGATACTGCGGCCTTTGCGGAGGAACCGCCCGACGGCCAGCAGATCGCCCGATTTCGGTGCGCGGATGAACTGGGTTTTCATTTCCAAGGTCATGCCGGCGCCGAAGCTGTGATGCAGCAAATGCCCCATGGCAATGTCGAGCACGGTGCCGATCATGCCGCCGTGCAGCGTGCCCTGCGGGTTGAACATGAAGTCGCGCACGGTAAAGCGGACTTCGCTGCGATCATCCGGAAAAATGATGTCGAGGCCGAGGAGTTTGGCGAGGAAGAACGTGCCGAAATCCGGAACCTGGGTGGCGATTGCGTGGTCGAAGGCGGCGCGGGCGGCGGTTTCATCCATGGCACAATTCTCCGGAGGGAAGCCCTCCTTTAGATTTTTGTTTTCACGATCATCTTTATCCGATCAAATAGGCAAGCTGATCGGATGAGATTCTTGTTTTCACGATCATCTTTATCCGATCAAATAGGCAAGCTGATCGGATGATGATCTAGCCTTTTTTGATATTGTAGAAAAGCGGCGTCCCGCGCCCCACCACCCCAAGCGACGCCCGCGTCGCCGCCGAGGAAAAATATTCTCCCAACGGGATAAACGGCACCGCATCGAGCATGGTCATCTGAATATCCCGCGCAATCGCCTGTTGCGCCGCCAGATCGCCGGCATCGAACCAGGCATCACGTAGCGCCCGCAGGCGCGGCACGTTGGCCCAGCCATAATAGCTGCCATCGCCGCGCGCGGTCAGATGGGACGCCGGATCGAAGCGATTCATGCCGGAATACCAGGCGAAATAGACGCTCCACCCGCCTTTGTCCGGCGGGTTCTTGTTCCCCCGGCGCTGGGCCATGGTGCCGTAATCGACGACCTGGACATCAACGTTCATGCCGATCCGGCGCAAGGTATCGGCGCCAATTTCGGCCAGCGCCCCGAGGGTTGCATAATCGCCGACCTGCATCACCACCACGCGCTCGCCCTGGTAGCCGGCGGCCAGCAGGGCGGCTCGGGCGCGGGCGATATCGCCGGTCATGATGTCGAGGCCGGCATCGGTTGACATCGGCTTGCCAGCCGAAAACACCCCGATCTGATCGCGCCAGAACTGGCGATCATCACCGGCGACGGCGGTCATGAAATCGGCCTGTTTGATCGCGGGCAGGATGGCGCGGCGAATGGCGGGATTGTTGAACGGCGGGTGCAGGGTGTTGAACAACATGCCGCCATCGGCGCCGAGCAGGTCGTTGATCTGGACCCGCAATCCGGGCTTGCCTTTCAGCAGCGGCACCAGATCGGGGGAGACGCCGTCCCACCAATCGACCTCGCCCTTGATCAGGGCTGCCGCCGCCGTCGAGGCATCGGGGATGATAGTCCATTCGACGCGGTCGAAGCTGGCGATTTTCGGGCCGGCCTGAAAGCTTTGCACCCCATCGGCGCGCGGCACGTAGCCGTCGAAGCGTTGATAAACGATGCGTGACCCGAGCACCCGTTCATCGGCGCGAAAGCGGAACGGGCCACTGCCGATGACATCGACGATCGGCTTGGTGATCCCGAGGACGGCCTGTCGCTCGGGGATGATGAACGGTCCGGGCGAGGAGAATTTGGCCAAAGCCTGGATCAGGCGCGGGAAGGGTTTTTTCAGACGGAATTGCACCACCCGGTCGCTGGCGGCGGAGAGTTCATCGGTCGCGTCCATCAAGGTTTTGCCGAACGCGTCGAGGATGGCCCAGCGCCGCAGACTGGCCACGACATCGCGGGCGAGCACGGGTTCGCCGTCGTGGAACCGCAAGCCTGGCCGCAAGGTGAATTGCCAGAGTTTGCCGTCGGCACTGGTGGTTTCGCCCTCGACCATCTGGCGTCGCGGGGTAAAGCTTTCATCGTGGCTGTAGAGCATGTCGTAAACCGCCGCCGAATGGCCGGCCAGGACGTCGGACCCGGTGATATGGGGGTCGAGCGAGTTGAGGTCGGCAAGCGGGAGGAATTTCAGCGTGGTGGCGCCGGCGGCGCCGACGATGCGCGGGGCGGCCAGGCTTGCGGTGGCGACCAGACCTGCGGCGGCGGCCATGAGGGTTCGACGTTGCATCGCGTTGTGTCCGTGGCTGGCGGCGTTTCTGAAGGCCGATCTTGCGAGGCGCAGACCGTGATTGCAACGGGCGCGGTTTACGTGTTCCGTGGTTGCCCACTCCAAGAAACCGCCGAGGAAACCATGTCGGACGCGATGACCGAATTTGCCCGCCACCATATCGTCGGTCGCACCATTTGGAGCGAGGAAAACCTGCCACAAGATGTGTTCGCAGCGATGGGGCAGGCGGGATTGTTTCGCATCGGCCTGCCGGTGGAATTCGGTGGCACTGGCGGCGGCTATCCCGCGATTGCCGCGGCCGAACAGGCGCTGGTGGCGGTGTGCGGGGTTCCGGGCATGGGCACTATTTTCGGCGGCCATCAGGTCGTTGCCAATTACTACATCGTTGGCTTCGCCAGTCCGGCGCAATGGGCGGAGTATCTGCCGAAACTTGCCGCCGGAACTTGCACGATGGCGGTGGCGATCTCGGAGCCCGAGGTAGGCGCCCATCCCAAATTGCTGGAGACAACGGCCCATAAGACCGCCCTCGGCTGGCGGATTGGCGGGCGCAAAGCCTATGTCACCAACGGTCCGATTGCCGATATTTTCATCGTGCTGGCAATCACCGCGGTCGAGGCCGGGCGCAAGCGCTATTCAATGTTTTTGGTGCCGCGCGGCGCCTCAGGGCTTGAAATCCACCATGCCCCGACGCCCGCCGGCATGCGCCCGGCCGGGCATGTTTCCCTGACCCTGACCGATTGCGTGGTCGGGCCGGATGCCATGCTCGGGGTTGCCAACACCGCCTACGAGGCGATGGCGCTCGGGTTTCGCGATGCCGAAGACGCGGTCGGCAATGCTGGGCTGATCGGCAAGCTGCATCATATCATCGGGCTGCTATCCGGCCCCAACCCGGCAGTTGCGACCGATGACGCGGCAGCCGAGCTTGGCGCGCTGCATGGCCTGGTCGCCGTTGCCTCGGCCGCCGTCGCGGCGATCGTTGCTGCGTCCGAAGCCGGGGACGCCGCCGCGCCACGCACCCAGGCCATCACCATCGGGATGCGCCAATTGGCGCTCGAGATCGTCCGCCGCGTCCGTGCGCTGAACCGCGACGACCTGCCAAGGGTCACGGCACTGCTCGCCAGCATCGAGGGCGGGATGAATGTCGCGCGCGGCCCGCGCCGCGCGCGCATGGTCAGGCTTGGCCGGGAGGGGTTGGCTTAACCCCCATAATCCGCTCAAACCGGAGCGCATAAGCCGGCCAGACTTCGGGGTTCAGCACCCGGCTCGGCGGCTTGCCATCGAGCATGTCGAGCAACTGTTCGGCGCCGATCTTGCCGATGTTGTGGCGGGCTTCGCGGGTCACCCCGGCGGTATGCGGGCTGACAACGACATTGTCGAAGGCGAGCAATGGATGGTCGAGCGCCGGGGGTTCGGGGTCCCACACATCAAGCCCCGCCCCGGCCAGCCGCTTTGCGGCGAGGGCCTGGGCGAGTGCCTGTTCATCATGGATGCCGCCGCGCGCGGTGGTAACGAAATGCGCATCCGGCCGCATCAGGCCAAATTCCCGCGCGCCGATCATGCCCTTGGTGGTCGGAATGCGCGGGCAGTTGATCGAGACGTAATCGGCGGTGGCCAACAGCGTATCGAGATCGACTTTCTCCGCCCCGCGCGCCGCGATGGTGGCCGCATCGAGCAGCGGATCGCACGCCAGCACCCGCATTTTGAACAGCCCGCGGCAGAGCTCGGCGAGGCGGGTGCCGACATTGCCGAGGCCGACAATCCCCACCGTCTTGCCGAGCAGGTCGCGCCCCATGAAGGCGTTGCGATCCACCCCGGCAGTGCGCCGCATCGCGCGGTCAACCTCAACAATGCGTTTGGCGAGAATGAGCATCATGCCGAGCGCGTGTTCGGCGACCGCTTCCTTGTTGCCGCCCGCCTGGTTGACCGCGAGCACCCCGGCGCGATTGCAGGCGTCGAGATCGACCGTGTCGTAGCCGGCGCCATTGGTTGATACCATCAGCAGGTTGGGCGCTCGGGCGAGCAATTCATCGGAAATATAGTAAATGCTGTTAATCTCATCGCGCGCCGAGCCGATCTGATAGGCGTGCGCGGCGGCCAGGATTGCATCGGCGTGCGCGGCCGGGCTGTCATTGGCGATTTTTTCGAGCACCACATCCGGCCTTGTCGCCAGCACGTCGTTGAAGCTCTGGTCGGCGACGTAGTGGACGAAAAACACGCGTTTGGTGTTGACGGTCATTTTGGGCCTTCCCAGAGTTAGTAAGCTGTTCTTTTTGTGACCAAAAAGAACCAAAAAAACTTTCTGTCAATCAGCGGGCGTTGACCCATCGGCCTACTCTCCACATAACACCAGCGCACGCGACCAACGGGAACCCATTCATGCCGGCTGACACCACTACCGAGCCAGGGCGCGACTTCATTCGCGACATCATCCAGTCCGACCTCGATGCCGGCCGCACCCAGACAGTTGTGACCCGCTTTCCGCCGGAACCCAACGGCTACCTCCATATCGGCCACGCCAAATCGATCTGCCTTAATTTCGGGGTTGGCCAGGAATTCGCCGGCCGCACCCATCTGCGCTTTGATGACACCAACCCGACCAAGGAAGAACAGGAATATATCGACGCCATTCAGGCCGATGTCCGCTGGCTCGGGTTTGACTGGGGCGCGCACCTCCATTTCGCCTCGGATTATTTCGAGCAGCTTTACGACTGGGCGGTTCACTTGATCCGCAATGGCTGCGCCTATGTCGATGACACCCCGGCCGAGGACATGCGCGGGATGCGTGGCAGCCTGACCGAGGCTGGGACGATCTCGCCAAGCCGTAACCGATCGGTGGATCAGAATTTGGCGCTGTTTGCCGACATGCGCGCTGGCAAACTTCCCAACGGCGCCTGCGTGCTGCGCGCCAAGATCGACATGGCGGCGGGCAACATGAACCTGCGCGACCCGGTGCTGTACCGGATCATGCACGCCCATCACCCGCGCACCGGCGATGCGTGGTGCATTTACCCGACCTATGATTATGCCCACGGGCAATCAGACGCGATTGAAGGCATCACCCATTCGATCTGCACCCTGGAATTCGAGGATCATAAGCCGCTTTATGACTGGCTGCTCGACCATCTGCCGGTGCCGTCGCGGCCGCGCCAGTATGAATTTGCCCGGCTCAATATCGGCTACACGGTGATGTCCAAGCGCATCCTCAACCGGCTGGTGCGTGAAGGCGTGGTGGCAGGTTGGGACGATCCGCGCATGCCGACGCTTGCGGGCTTGCGCCGACGCGGTGTGCCGGCGGCGGCGGTGCGCAATTTCATCACCCGGATCGGCGTCGCCCGCGCCAACAGCGTGGTTGATCTGGCGCTGCTGGATTTTTCGATCCGCGAAACTCTGAACCCAACCGCGCCGCGGCGGATGGCGGTGCTGCGGCCGTTGAAAGTGATTATCGAGAATTATCCCGAGGGCGAAACCGAGACGCTCGAAGCGGTCAATCACCCGGATGCCCCGGATATGGGCAGCCGCCAGATCACCTTCGGCCGGGAAATCTGGGTTGAACGGGACGATTTCATGGAAGTGCCGCCGAAGAAATTCTACCGACTATCGCCGGGCAAGGAAGTGCGGCTGCGCTACGGGTATTTCATCACCTGCCGCGAAATTGTGACAGATGCCGACGGTGTCGTCATTGCGTTGCGCTGCACCTACGATCCCGCAACCAAAGGCGGCAATGCCCCCGATGGACGCAAGGTTCAGGCAACCTTGCACTGGGTGGCGGCGGCAGATGCGATCGATGCCGAGATCCGCCTGTATAACACCTTGTTTGCCCGCCCCGATCCGGGAGCGGGCGGCGATGTGATGGACGATTTGAACCCGGCATCAGTGGAAGTTCTGCACGGCTGCAAGCTCGAACCCGCTTTGCACGCAGCCCCGGTGGGCGCGGTGGTGCAGTTCGAGCGCCAGGGCTATTTCACCGCCGATCCGGATGGCAGCGCCCGCGCGCCGGTGTTCAACCGGACCGTTGGTTTACGCGACAGCTACGCCAAGCCGGCGGTGACGGGGTAGGGCCTCAGGGTGGCGCCATCGGCTGATCGGCGCCGTCCTCGCGTGGCGGCAATGTCCATTCTTCTTCGAGCTGGGCACGACGGCGTTGCAACTGGGTGCGGCGCGCAAAGGCTTTGCCATCCAGCACCAGCCGCACCAATACCGGTGTGAGCTCCGCGAGCAGCCAGCCGCCGGCCTGCAGTGCCCAAATCGCGGAGACCCGGCGCAAATCGGCGGCCATGCCCAAGCTTGCGGCCATGCTGTTGCCGGCATGCCATAGGGTGAGCAGACTTTGCGGGGCAAGCACCGCGCCGAACAGCAGCACCGATCGCCCGACTGCGCGGCTCGGGGTGCGATCGCAAAAATAGGCAATCAGTCCAGGGGCAAGCAGGATCGCGGTAAGCGTGGCGGGCGCCGGCATCCAGGCAACCAAACCGCCGCAAAGCAACCCCTGGACCCAGATTGTAGGGGAACGGGGCTTGGCGATTTCGGGTGCGGCAGCCATCACCCGATTGCCGCCACGACGATGCTTGCGGTCAGGGCGGTCAGTGCGATGGCTGTGGTGAATTCATACCCGGCCTGTCGCGCGAAGCGGGCGCGGCCGGGTCCGCCATGGTCGAGCGCCGATAATTCGCGGTCGATTGCGGCGATGTCCTGGATCGCGGCCCGCGCCTGATGTGCGTCGAGGGCGAGCGAGGTTGGATCGTCCACCAGACGCAGCATGGCCAATAAATTCCCGGTTTGATGCAGTTCCTGGAAGGCGGCTTCGGCCCGCAACCGCCGTGTGCGGCTGCGCCAGACCCCGATCGCGGGACTGGCAGCTTCGGCGAGCCAGGCGGCCAATTGCGGCAAGGGCGGGGCGTGCAACTGGGTTTGCAATCCGGCAAGGATCCGCAGCTGGAGCGCGCCAATCCGGACGGGGTCGGTTTCGTGCGCCAGCGCGGCGAGATCGGGAAGCTGTGCGAGTTCACCGCGCCCGACTATGAAGCCGGCGATTTCCGCGTCGAACGGGGCAAGCCGACGTGGTTCGGTTCGTCCAGCGGCGCTTTCCAATGCAGTCAGCAGGTCAGTGATGCGCACCACGGTCTGCCCTGCCAGCACCGGACTGGCACATGGCAGCAGCGGGTTGAGGCTGTAGCGCAAAGCGGTCATGCCGCCACCCCAGCCCCGTTGGCGCAGGATCCCGCGCGGATTGCCCACGGCAAGTTTTGCAGCCCCGGTTTCGGCCCGGTCAGGGCGCAGGGTGGCCCATGCGGCGATGCCTTCGCTTTCAATCAGGGTGCGCAGCGCCTCCACCCGGGCCGGATTGCCGCCCGGCCGATCAGCCTCGGCCAGCGCCGGCCCAAGGCCGTCGGGCCACAGTGCCTGGCCGCACCACCACAGCGGGGCGAGCGGATCGATCAACGCAATCGCGCGCGCCACCAGCAGGCTGTCTGCGGCACCATCGTTGGAGGTTTCACGCCTGACATGCGCGCGGGTAACCTCATCGAGGCGCGCGGCCAGGCCGGGATCGCCAAGATTACGCCGCATCCAGGTATCGATTGCCCCAACCCGCAGCAGCCGCGCCGCCTGTTCCGGGTCGCGGCCCAGCATGTCGGCGAGGCCGCGCAGGGTCCAGGCCTGGGTCGAGCCGATATCGAGCGGGCGTTGGGCCCGGCGGGCCGGACGGGCGGCGACCCGGCGCCCCCGGGCACTATGCGGGTCGATCAGGGCCGCCGGATGTGGCCGATGCTCGGGGTCCTCGGCGAGCATACCGATGAGCAGATCGGCGATCAGCGGTGGCAGGCGGGCATCGCCCAGCAGGGCGGCGTAGCTGCCGAGATCGAGCTTTCGTCCGATAATTGCCGCATCATCCATGCCTGCCATCGGTATCCGGCCGAGCGCCATGGTGAGCATGGTGACGCCGAGCGCGTAGACGTCATCGGCCACGCTGCCGTCGCCGCGCGATGATGGCGGGCAGACCGCGACGTAAGGTGGCTCGAACACTGCCGATTGCAACGAAGCGGGCGGGCCGGCCCAGGCCATGCCGAGGGTTGCCGGTTCGCCGGGCTGGTGGCGGAAGACATTGTTGGGGCGGATGGCGCGATGGGTGGTGCGGTCGGCGAGCCGGGTAAGGGCCGCAGCGGCCGGGCGCAGCAGGTCATCCAGTAACGTCCGTTCGTTCCACGTTGGAATGCTGGCTGCCCCGTTGGGCCATATCGGCGGCCCCGATGGGATGGGACAGATCACAAAATAGCCGCGTGTCCCGTCTGGACCGGCGGCCGCGCCATGGGCAAGCGGGGTCAGCACATAATCGATCGGCCCGGCGGCCAGGAGGGCGAGCGCAGCGCGCGGCGGGGCATGGTCGCGGGCGCGCACCGCCATTAGCGGGAGCCTGCTGCCATGGCGATCAGCCACGGCAAAGCTGTCGAGGCCACCGCCTGTGTCGGCGAGCGGGGTCGCAACATCAACCGCGTAAAGCCCGGCGATCAGATCGGAGTGCGGCGCCGGATTACGCGCGTTTTGCGGTGTTGCCATTTCAAAGCTGCCTTGGGCAGTGGATCGCCGGATTATGGCGTGGAAACATTACCAAGATGGAAACCTGAACCGGGCAGCCAGGTGATTGCGGCCACCGCCGGGAACGGGCAGTTTGCTGGGCAATGCCGCCAAGGGAGATCCGCGCGTGACCGCCAATCGCAAGAAACTGCTGCTGCCAACTGAAATGGCGCGCGCCGGATGGGCGGTGCTCGATGGCCGTGACGATATCGAGGCGGTGGCGTTTTCGCCCGAAACCAGCGAGGCCGAGCTCCATGCCGAGCTGGCGACTGCGTCCGGCATCGCGCTGTGGGGCCGCCCGTTCCGCGCTGTCGATGTGGCGGGCGCGCCCCATTTGCAGGCCGTGGCACGGATCGGGGTGGGCTATGACGCGGTCGATGTGCCGGCCTTGAGTGCGGCTGGCATTCCGCTGCTGACCGCCGGCATTGCCAATTCGATCAGCGTGGCCGAGCAGGCGCTGTTCTTCATGTTCCACCTCGCCAAGGTCGGCGCGGAAATGGATGCGGTGGTCAAAGAAGGCCGCTGGGAGGATCGGTATTCCCGGAAATTATTCGATCTTGCCGGCCGCAAATTGCTGATCGCGGGCTTTGGCCGCATCGGCACACGGCTCGCCGCACGCTGTCTGGCGCTGGAAATGCAGGTATTCGTGCATGATCCCTATATCGCCCAGGATGCGATCGTGGCGCGCGGCTGTGTGGCGGCACCGGACCTTGAGGCAATCCTGCCCGAGATCGACGTGGTCAGCATCCATTGCCCGAAATCGCCAACCAGCATCGGCATGTTCAACGCGGCCCGCCTGGCGCTGATGAAGCCGAGCGCCTGGCTGATCAACACCGCCCGTGGCGGCATCGTCGATGAGCCGGCGCTGCACGCGGCACTGGTCGAAGGCCGTTTGGCCGGAGCCGGGCTTGATGTGTTCCTCGATGAGCCCACCCCGGCCGATAACCCATTGCTGCGCCTGCCCAACGTGATCGCCGCCCCGCATATGGCGGGTGTCACGCAAGAAGCGCTTGACCGCATGGCAGTCGCCTCGGTGCGCAATCTGCTCAGCGTGATCGACGGCCATCCCAATGTCGATAATGTTATCAATAAGGACGTGCTGTGACACTTTGGGTGCGATTTTCGGACGGGTTCGGGGTTATCGCCGGCGATACCGTCGCGGTGCATGAAGGCGATATGTTTGGCATCAATGCGCCAACCGGGGAGGTGCGCACTCTCGCCGATACCAAACTGCTCGCCCCGGTGGTGCCGGGCAAGTTCATTGGGTTGTGGAATAATTTCCACGCCGTGGCCGCCCGCACCGGCCATCCCGCGCCGACTGTGCCGCTCTATTTCCTCAAGGCGACCAGTTCGATTATCGGGCCAGAAGACGGTTTCCGCGCCCCGCCGGGCTATGCTGGCAAGGTGGTGTACGAGGGCGAGCTTGGGGTGGTGATCGGCACACGCTGCTTCAATGTCTCCGAGGCCGAGGCCGCGCAGCATATTTTTGGCTATACGTGTGTGAACGACATCACCGCGGCTGACCTGTTTTTTGCCGCCGACCCGGAATTTCCGTCCTTCCCGCAATGGGCGCGGGCCAAAGGTTGCGATGGGTTCGGCCCGATCGGCCCGGCCATCGCGACTGGCATCGATCCGATGGCAGCGGCGGTCAAAGTCGCGCTGAACGGGCGGGAGCGGCAGAATTATCCGCTATCGGACATGATCCTGCCGCCCGCGCGCATCGTTAGCCTGCTGTCGCGGGAGATGACGTTGATGCCGGGCGATGTGATCGCGTGCGGCACGTCGGTCAACGCGCTGCCGATGCGGCCGGGGATGGTGGTGGAGGTGTCGATCGACGGGATCGGCACCTTGCGCAACCATTATCTGACCGACGCCGCCCAGGCCTCGTAGCGCGCGCGGGTTTCGGCATTCATTGGGTAAAGGCCGGGCAGGGCCACGCCGCGTTCAACCTCGGTCATGATCCAGCCTTCCTGACGCTCCTGTTCGATCGACTCGACGGTCACAGCGTCCACCAGATCGGCCGGGATCAGCACCGCGCCGTCCTGGTCGATCACCACCACATCGTCGGGGAACACCGCGACGCCGCCGCAGCCAATCGGCTGCTGCCAGGCGACGAAGGTGAGGCCGGCAACCGATGGTGGGGCGGCAGCGCCGGCCGCCCAGACCGGCAGGCCGGTGCCAAGCACGCCGGCGAGATCACGCACTGCGCCATCGGTGACCAACGCCGCGACGCCGCGCTTTTCCATCCGCGCGCACAGGATGTCGCCGAAAATCCCGGCATCGGTCACCCCCATGGCATCGGCGACCACCACGCAACCTTCCGGCATCGCCTCGATTGCCGCGCGGGTCGAAATCGGCGAGGCCCAGGATGCCGGGGTGGCGAGGTCTTCGCGGGCGGGCACAAAGCGCAAGGTGAAGGCGGGGCCGACGATGCGCTGCTGGCCGGGCTTGATCGGGACCGCGCCGCGCATCCAGACGTTCCGCAGGCCCTTCTTCAGGAGCACTGTGGTCAGGGTGGCGGTGGTGATGCCCGCAAGGGCTGCTTTGGTTTTGGCGTCGAGTGTCATGGTTGGAATTTCCCCAGCAGTAAGCGGGTAA
>JANYCX010000057.1 GCA_025360065.1 Acetobacteraceae bacterium
GCCACCGCCTCATACCCCAATTCCCGCACCAGCCAGCCACGCCCGGTCGGCAGCCGCACTGGCGCAATTGTTCGATTGCCAACGCCCTGCCCCGCCCGGCTCGGCCGCACCCGCGTTTTGCGTCCGACCGCGCGTTCGATCCGCAACGCAATATGGGTCAGCCGCTGCCACAGCGGCACAATCAAGCCAACCAGCCGCGGATTTCGCAGAAACCGCCGCGCCACCACCGCCGCCAACCCAGCCATAATCGCGCCAAGCCGCCGCAGCAGCTCCGGCACGTCAGCAAGTGGGTTGATGGGAGGGGCGTTTATGTTCATGATTTGTTCGATAGCAAAATCGCGAAATCGTTGCAAGCGTTTTCTGCGCCATCGCCTGCCAAAGCTCCCCCGCCCCGCCAGAGCCTTGCCAACGGGCGATAAACGCCTCAACCGCCTGCGGCCCGGCGCACAATTGTCCTTACCGCCGCAACCCCTGCCCGCCATTCACACTAATCACTTGCGCGGTAATCCAGCTTGCCGCCGGTGACGCCAGGAACACCACCAGATTGGCAACTTCCTCCGGCGTGCCCATCCGCCCGGCCGGGCACGATGCGAGGGTTGCGTTATACAGCGCCGGATTGTCACGCTTGGCGACATCCCAGGTGCCGCCTTCGAAAAAGATCGAGCCGGGGCAAACACAATTGGCGCGAATGCCCTCATGCGCATGCGCCGCCGCCTGGGTGCGGGTGTAATGAATGGTCGCCGCTTTGGCCGCACCATAGGCTGGGGTGCGGACGGACGGGCCAAGGCCCGAACCCGACGCGATATTGATGATGCTGGCATCGCCTGACGCCAATAATGCCGCCATCGCGGCGTTGGATGCCCGCACAACCGCCATCACGTCGACATCCAGGCTCAGCGCCCAGCTATTCTCGTCATCGCCACGCCCAAAGCCGGATGCGTTGTTGACCAGCACATCGATGCCACCGAGCGCCTTTTGCGCCGCTGCGATGTAGCCATCGATTTCGACAGCCTTGGATAAATCACAGCCTGCCGCATGTACCTGGCCGCCAAAGCGCGCGGCGTCTGCCCGCGTTGCCTCCAACGCGCCAGCCCCACGGGCGCAGAACGATACCGCCGCGCCCGCTTCGGCGAACGCCAGCACGATCGCCCGACCGATGCCACGGCTGCCACCGGCGACAATTACTTTCTTGCCCTTCACGTCGATATTCATCACGGCACTTCCCCCCACTATGATCCTGGCGCACAGTTGCAGGACAACGCAGGAATGGGAAGCACCGATGGCATTGCATGTCGATTATTACGCGAGCCTCGGTTCGCCCTGGACCCATCTCGGGGCTGCCCGCATTGTCGCGATGACCGCGCAGCACGGCGCCAGCTTGCGCATCTGGCCGGTGGATTTCGGCACGATTTTCGCGGCATCGGGCGGCTTGCCGCTCCCGAAACGCTCGCCTCAGCGCCAGGCGTATCGCTTGCAGGAACTGCCGCGCTGGCGTGATTTCCTCGGCATCCCGATCAATATCAAGCCGGCCTTTTTCCCGACCTCGGAAGCCCTGTCATCGTCCTGCGTCATCGCGGTGCGTGAAACCATGGGCGATGCCCCGGCAATCCGCCTCGCCCATCGCGTGCTCAAGGCGGTGTGGGAGGACGAGGCCAATCCGGCCGATGAAGCAACCCTCGCCCGCCTGATCGGCGAAATCGGGCTCGACTCCGCCAAAGTGCTGGCGCTGGGCGCCGATCCGCGCTGGACCGAAATGAAGGCCGCCGATACCCAAAAAGCGCTGGATCGCGGGGTGTTCGGTGCGCCAAGCTACGTGATTGGCGATGAAATTTTCTGGGGCCAGGACCGGTTGGATTTCGTGCAGAGGCGCCTCGCGCGCGGTTAGGACCGCAGTGCCGCCACGCGGATGACATCGACTGTCACCGCGTGGTTCAACGGCCCATGCCCCGCACCGTAGCCGGGGGCCGCAAAAATCGCCGCCTGGACATAGGCCCGCGCGCGGGAAACCGCGTCGACGAGCGCCATACCTTGCGCCAAGCCCGCCGCCGCCGCGCTCGCCAGCGTGCAGCCGGTGCCGTGGGTATGGGCGGTGTGGATGCGTGCCGACCGAAAGGCAACCGTTGCCTCGTCCGTCACCAGCAGGTCGATCAATTCGTCGCCCGGCAAATGGCCGCCCTTCAGCAGCACCGCGTCCGGTCCCATGGTCAGCAGCGCGGCCGCCGCACGGTGCATGCCGGCCTCATCGACGATGTCGATGCCGGTCAGCAGGCTTGCTTCGGGTAAGTTCGGCGTCAGCAACGTCGCCATCGGCAGCAGCAGGCGGCGCAGTTGGGCGACCGCGTCATCCGTGAGCAGCGACGCCCCGCCCTTGGCCACCATGACCGGATCAACCACCAGCTTCATCTTCGGGGCGTATTTGCGCAGCATGTCGCCAACCAGCGCCACGGTGGCGGCGTCACCCAGCATGCCGGTCTTGATGGCGTCGGCGCCGAGATCATCCAGCACGACCTTGATCTGCTGGGCGATGAACGCACCAGGCACCATGTGCACGCCATGCACACCAACGCTATTTTGTGCGGTCAAAGCGGTGATAGCGGTCATCGCGAAACCGTTCATCGCGGTCACCGCCTTGATGTCGGCTTGGATGCCAGCGCCGCCGCCGGAGTCAGATCCCGCAATGATCAGCACCCGGCCCTTCATGCCTGCGACCCGCCATTTTCACCGGCTGCAACCTGGGCGATCACGTCGCACAGGCCATCGACCACCAAGGCCACCTCGTCGGCGGTCTCGCCTTCCGCCATGACCCTGATTACCGGCTCGGTGCCGCTTTTGCGGATCAACAGCCGCCCACCATCCGCCAATGTCCGTTCAGCCTCAACAATGGCCACCTTGACCGCCGGATGGTCAAGCGGCGAAGGCCCACCAAAGCGCACACTGCGCAGCTTCTGCGGTAAGCTGATGAAAACCCGACACACTTCCGATGCCGGCTTGCCGGTTTCGACCAGCACCGCTAGCACCTGCAACGCCGCCAGCAGACCGTCACCGGTGGTGGCGTAATCAGACAGGATCATATGGCCGGATTGCTCGCCACCGACATTAAAACCGTCGGCCCGCATCCGCTCCATTACATAGCGATCGCCAACCGCGGTTCGATGCAGCGTGAGGCCCTTGCTGGCAAGATGGCGCTCAAGCCCCAAATTCGACATCACCGTCGCGACCACCCCACCACCGACCAGACGCCCGGCGCGCGCGAACGAACACGCAATCAGTGCCAGTATCTGGTCCCCATCGATAATGTTACCGAAATTATCGCAAAGGATCAGCCGGTCAGCATCACCGTCCAGCGCAATGCCAAGGTCAGCGCCGTGGCGACGCACCTCACCGGCGATAAATTGCGGCACTGTCGAGCCGCAATCGCGGTTAATGTTGAACCCGTCCGGCGACACCCCGACCCGAATGACCTCAGCCCCGAGTTCCCACAACACCGTCGGCGCAACCTTATACGCCGCACCATGCGCGCAATCGATGACGATCTTCAGCCCGTCAAGCCGCAAGCCACGCGGAAATGTGCTTTTGGCGAATTCAATATAGCGCCCGCCTGCGTCATCAAGCCTGGTTGCCCGCCCCAGACGGGCCGGCCGCGCCAGTCGCGCCGCAAGATCGCCCTCCATCATCGCCTCGATTTCGGCTTCATCGGCGTCGGATAATTTGTATCCGTCCGGACCGAACAGCTTGATACCGTTATCTTCGAAGCTGTTATGCGAGGCCGAAATCATCACCCCGAGATCAGCACGCAAACTGCG
This sequence comes from Acetobacteraceae bacterium, assembly GCA_025360065.1. Lineage (GTDB taxonomy): Bacteria > Pseudomonadota > Alphaproteobacteria > Acetobacterales > Acetobacteraceae > CAITOL01. The sequence goes on from JANYCX010000057.1 coordinate 3,804, forward strand.
GGTCAACAGCGCGATCGCAGGCGTTGGCAGCGGGCCGACCAACGCCACGTCCATGCCCGCGCCAATGAAGCCTGCGACCAGAGCAGGCTCGATCATGTAGCCTGACAGCCGGGTGTCCTTGCCAATCACCACAAGGTGGCGATGGGCGCCGCGGGTAAAGCGCAGCCCGGCGGCCTGGCCCAGCTTGAGGGCGATTTCGGCCGTCATCGGGGCAGTGTTGGCGGTGCCGCGGATGCCGTCAGTGCCAAACAGGCGGCGGGTGGGGGGATGCGCTTTGGGCATTGGGGACGGTGCCTTGGGATTCTAGAGTGTGGAGAAAGGACTTCCTTTTGTTCACAAAAAGAACGTGCTTGCCTGCCGGCTCAGGCCCCGCCAAACCCGCATCGCCTGCACCGTTTCAGCGACATCATGGACCCGTAACATGCTCGCGCCCTGCTGCACAGCCATCAGGCCGGCAACGATTGAACCGGGAGCCCGCATTTTCGGGTCAACCTCCCCTGATAGGGCACCGATGAAGCCCTTGCGTGACACCCCCACCACAATCGGGCAGCCCAGCCGGCTCAGCACGGATAGTCGCGGCAATAGCGCGATATTTTCGGCGAGACCCTTGGCAAAGCCGATCCCCGGGTCAATCGCGATGCGATCGCGGGCAATGCCGGCCGAGACGGCAAATGCAATGCGTTCGGCAAGCTCAGTCGTCACATCCTCGGCAATATCGCCATAAGATTTGCGCGTCATCATATCCGTCGGATTGCCGCGCATATGCATCAGGATCACCTGACAATCCGATGCCGCCAGCACCCCAGCCGCTGCCGGATCGTGCCGAAGCGCCGAAACATCATTGACGATGCGTGCCCCGGCCGCCAGTGCCGCTGCCATGGTCGCGGCATTGCGGGTATCGACCGAAATCACCGCACCTTCGGCCGCGAGGGCCGTAATAATCGGCAGAACCCTGGCCTGTTCAATATCAGGCGGCGTCGGCAGGGCGCCGGGCCTGGTGCTTTCACCCCCAATATCCAGAAGGTCAGCACCATCCGCCAGCATCCGCCGCCCAGCGGCAATGGCGGACGCCGCATCAAGATGCCGCCCGCCATCGCTAAAACTATCCGGCGTGACATTCAAAACCCCCATCACAAGAGGCCTGTGAGGTGGCAAACCGGGCCATTCCATCGAAGGCTAGCCCGGCAGCGGCGCCGCTCCCAAACCACCCGGCGGCGACACCGGCCGACCCGATTGAGGCACCGAGGCGCGCCGGGCTTCTGGCGCCGGATCGTCCACCACTTTACGAACCACTTTCTCGCCGCGCAGCAACTGGCGGATGTCGTCGCCTGACAGGGTTTCATGTTCAAGCAGGTTTTGCGCAATCGCGTGCAAATCCGCGAGGTGCTCGGTCAGGATTGTGTGCGCGGACTTATAGGCCTTGTCGATCATCATTTTGACTTCGCTGTCAATTTCGCGCGCAGTGGCTTCGGAGACATTCTTATTCTGGGTCACCGAATGGCCAAGAAAGACCTCCTGGCTGTTGTCGCCATAGGCGATCATCCCCAGCGTCGGGCTCATGCCCCATTCGGTCACCATGCGGCGGGCGAGGTTGGTCGCCATCTTGATGTCGCCCGAGGCGCCGTTGGACACTTTGTCCTCGCCGAAGATGATTTCTTCGGCGGCACGGCCACCCATCGCCATCACCAGATCGGACAGGCATTTGGCTTTGCTCATCGAATAGCGGTCACCTTCGGGCAGCGACATCACCATCCCCAGCGCCCGGCCGCGCGGGATGATCGTGGCCTTATGCACCGGGTCGCATTCCGGCAGATTGAGTGCACAAAGCGCATGGCCCCCTTCATGGTAGGCGGTCATCGTCTTTTCCGCGTCCGACATCACCAGCGACCGGCGCTCAGCGCCCATCATTACCTTGTCTTTGGCCTGTTCAAGTTCCCACATCGCCACCACCCGCTTGCCCATGCGGGCGGCGAGCAAGGCCGCTTCGTTGACCAGATTGGCCAGATCGGCACCCGAGAAGCCAGGGGTGCCGCGGGCGATCACTTTCGGATCGACATCAGCCGACAGCGGCACTTTACGCATGTGCACGCGCAGAATTTTCTCGCGCCCGTTCACATCCGGGTTCGGCACCATTACCTGGCGGTCAAAACGGCCTGGGCGCAGCAAAGCGGGGTCGAGCACATCGGGGCGATTGGTCGCCGCGATCAAAATCACGCCCTCGTTGCTTTCAAAGCCATCCATCTCGACGAGCATTTGGTTGAGGGTCTGTTCGCGTTCATCGTTGCCACCGCCGAGGCCCGCACCACGATGGCGACCGACCGCATCAATTTCATCAATGAAAATGATGCAGGGGGCATTCTTCTTGCCTTGCTCGAACATGTCGCGCACCCGGCTGGCACCAACGCCGACGAACATCTCGACGAAATCCGAGCCCGAAATGGTGAAGAACGGCACATTGGCTTCACCAGCAATGGCGCGCGCCAAAAGGGTTTTACCGGTGCCCGGCGGACCAATCAGCAGCACGCCCTTGGGGATTTTGCCGCCCAGGCGCTGAAATTTCTGCGGGTCCTTCAGGAAGTCAACGATTTCCTGCAATTCCTGCTTGGCTTCATCAATCCCGGCGACCTCGTCAAACGTGATGCGGCCCTGTTTTTCGGTCAGCAACCGGGCGCGCGACTTGCCGAAGCCCATCGCACGGCCACCGCCGCCCTGCATCTGGCGCATGAAGAACACCCAGACGCCGATCAGCAGCAGCATCGGGAACCAGGAAAGCACATAGTGCAAAAGCGGGTTGTCGCTTTCTTCCGGCTTGGCGATGACGCGCACGCCCTTCTCGGTCAGGCGGGACACCAAGGTTGCGTCCTCAGGGGTGTAGGTCTGGAAGCTGCGCCCGTCATTCAGGCTGCCCGACACGGTACGACCTTGGATCGTCACATCGCGGACCCTGCCGCCATTTACTTCACCGATGAATTCGGAATAGGCCACCTGGGTCGCAGGGGCGCGGCTGGTGCTGGGCTGGAACAGGTTGAACAGCACTACCAACAGCAGGGCAATCACTACCCATAAAGCAAGATTTCGGCCGAAATTGCTCATATCTGACTTGTTTTGCGCACCGACCCGTCAAGGCCGCCACGTCCTCTCGCTAGGGTTGCGTCCGGCGAAATGCAGGCCGCAGGCCGTTAGTCTTAAGTCATCATGCCAGGAAATCGGTGCCCGGCACAAATTACCTCTGCGACAGAGAGCCGCATGGACATGAGATAGGGTGTCCAGCCGCGCTTCGCATCCCCCGGCACCAAAACCCAGCACGATAAATCTTGCGCCTAGGTTGCCGGATTGGACGCAATAAACTCCCCAGGCCGGCCGGTCAGCGTGCGTCGCACGGCATGCGGCAGGCCCGCCTGCCAGCCACTCAAGATCGACGCGTCGGGCACAGCAGCCTCGCGCACCACCAGCCAGGCGCCGGGCGGACCCAACCGGCCTGCCGGTAGCAGCCGCACCCCGGCAATCGTGCAGGGCCGCGGTGACGCCGCGATCAATGCGACCTGTGCCGCCGACGGTGCATACCGCGCCCGCCCGATCACCCGCAGCAGCGTCCGCAGGGCGGGGCCGCTGATCGGGCCCGGCGCGAGCACAGCATAGCCATCGGGAAACATCGTCACCCTGGCTGCGAGCTCGTAGGCAATCGCCTGCGCATTAGCCTCATGCTGCGCCCGCCGACGCCCAGCACTGCGGACCAACGCCAAGGTCGCCGGTCCACGACCGGGGGTATCGCGCCGCATTGCCCGCAGCCGCGCACGTTGCCAGCGTGGGTCGTGGTTCGAGGGGTCTTCGAGCCAGGACCAGCCGAGCGCCCGCAGCGCGCCACGGAGGTCCTCGGGAGCCACGCCGAGCAGTGGTCGCAGCACCCGAACGGCGTTGCGCACCACCAGCTTCGCCATCCCGGCCAGCCCATCCGCCGCACTACCAGCCAGCATGCGCATGGCAATGGTTTCGGCCTGATCGGCGGCGTGATGGCCGACCAGTAAATGCAAAATACCATAGCGCGCGCACGCCGCCTCGAGTGCAGTATAGCGTGCCACCCGCGCCCGGGCCGCAAGATCGGGACCGATGGTTAGTCCGTCCAGGCCGAGCACCTCACCTTTTATCCCGTGACGTTGCAGCCGGGCGATGGTCCGCGTTGCCTCATCCGCCGAACTCGGTCGCAACCGGTGATCCACACTCAACGCGATCACTCGGCCGCCCTGCCCGCGCGCCCAGCGATCCGCAAGCCACGCCAGCGCCATGCTGTCCGCGCCACCCGATACCGCGACCGCCAGCGTCGGCGCCGGCTCGAATGGACGCAATGCCGCCATCTCAGCGGCGAATGCTGCCTCGATCAGCGGCAACCTGCCTTGGTCCGGGCGTTGGCGATGCTGTCCTTGAGGTCGGCGCGCGGAGTCGCAAATTCGGCACGGAGCTTATCCAAGGTGGCACAGCCAGCGCGCTTTTCGTTCAGCCCGACCAGCGCGTTGGCGAGCCCGAGCAGCGCGTCCTGGGCATGCCCACCGGTTCGGCTGCGATTATAAGTGTCGTCATAAGCCACGGCCGCCGCGCCAAAATCCCGCCGACCGGCCTGGGCCTGGGCGAGCAGGAACTGCCCGTCATAGGCACGCGGCGATTTGGGGAAGCCCAGTACTTCCTTGGCAGCAGTCTCGGCGGCGGCATAGTCACGCCGGGCTAGCGCGGCATTGCCTTCCTGGAGGGCAAGTTCCGGGGTTCGGCGTACAGCGTTGGCGGCTGGAGTGGCAGCGGCGGCTGGCGGTTTGACCGGGCTTGCTGGCGCAGGCGGGTTGCCGAGTTTGAAATTCATGTCGTCGATGCTTTTGCGCAGCGCGTCACCTTCACGCTGGCGGGCATTTTCGCTCTCATCGACCTGGCCCTGCAAGCGCCGGACCTGTTCCTCAAGCTGGCCGACCCGCCCGAGCAAGGCCGTCGAAAGATCACCGCCACCGGATTGGGGCACCATCACCGGCGCCGGCCGGCCACCCAGGCTCGATCCGCTGCCGCCATAGGAAATCTGCTCGCGCAGCGCCGACAGATCGCGGCGTAGTTCGGCCATCTGGTTCTGCAACTGAATAGCCTCGCGGCTGTCCAGTTGCGCCCGGGCAGTGCCCCCGGCCAGCAAACAGCACGCGGCAAGAACAAGAACCGACAGAACACGGAACATGGCGACATCCTGGGTCAAAAAGAAAAACCGGCGACCCTGCGGCCACCGGTTCCATATCGTCAGAAGCGCGACGACGCCCATACTATCTCACCGAAGTGGGATATTATTTCACCGAGGTGATGGCGTTACGGTTCTGCATCCAGGCCTGCTCGTTCGAGCCGAGTGCAACCGGGCGATCCTTGCCATAGCTGATGGTGCTGATGCGGGTTCCGGCAACGCCCTTGGCGACCAGATAATCCTTCGATGCCTTGGCGCGGCGGTTGCCGAGGGCGATGTTGAATTCCGATGTGCCGCGCTCGTCGCAATTGCCGGCGACCTGGACGTTGTTCTTCGCCCATTTGGCAAGCCAGGCGGCTTGACGGTCAAGGGTGGCTTTGCCTTCGGTCTTCAGCGCCGACTTGTTCAGGTCGTAGAACACGCGATCACCAACATTGGCGACCAGATCTTCCTGGCTGCCCGCAACAATGCCCGAGGTCGCGGCGGTGGTGCCCGGAGTTGCCATTTTGTCGTCTGAGGAGCACGCCGCCAGCAATGCCACGGCGGCAAAGGCGCCCAGAATCTTGATGTTCATGTCGGTTGGGTCCTTGGAATGGAAGTGCAGCGGTGTTGTGCCCGAATGGGCAGGATTCCGGAAGCGTAAATTGCGGTCGAATCAGAAATAATCCCGAAAAACTGCTCTTCAAACTCCACGTGAGGCGATTAATCCGGTTGGGTCGTCGTGGTCAAGCCTGCTGTCGCCCAAAAGACACATGGCATCCATGTTTCTGTGTCTTTTTGGTCGGTTGTGGCATTTTTACCTGACCTGAAGCGATTGCAGACAAGCGCAACCTAATATCATTGCCCCAGCGGCGACCATGACGCATCGCCACCGTCGGTCGGCGTGTTCACCACCCGTTCGTTAAAGCCCGCAATGTCGATGGTGACCAGCTTGGACGAGTAGCCGCGCCCACGGGCATCCTGCGACGCGGTTTCACGGGTAAAGGCGATCATCCGCCCGTTGGGGGCAAAGGTCGGGCCCTCGCAATAAAAACTCTCCGACAGAATGCGCTCTCCTGACCCGTCCGGCCGCATCACCCCGATCGAGAAGGTCGCGGAATTGAAGCTGGTGAACGCGATCAGATCGCCGCGCGGTGACCACATCGGGGTGGCGTATTGGCGCGACGCCCCGAAGCTGATGCGCTTAATGCCGCCACCGCCGGCATCCATCACGTAAAGCTGTTGGTCACCACCGCGATCGGAATTGAACACAATCTGGGTTCCGTCCGGGGCGTAGCACGGCGAAACATCGATCGCGCCGCCGCCATCGGTCAGCCGCCGCACCCCGCTGCCATTGGCACCGACCGAAATAATATCCGAGCCGCCGCCCCGGGTTTGCGCCATCACCACCGAATTACCGTCAGGCGCGAAACGCGGCGACAGGGTGATATCCTCGAACTGGCCCATGATCTGCTGACGGCCAGTGGCGAGGTCGAACGTGTACACCCGCGGGCGGTTATTCGAGTAGCTCATGAAGGTAATCTTGTCCTGGGTCGGGTGAAAGCGCGGCGAGTAGACCAGGAAGCTGCCATCGGTCAGGAAACGGTTGTTTTCGGCGTCCTGATCCATAATCGCCAGCCGTTTGACCCGGCGATCCTTGGGGCCGGACATGGCGATATAGACGATGCGGGTATCGAAATAGCCCTTCTCGCCCAGCATGCGCTCGTAGATTACGTCCGACATGATATGCGCGATGCGGCGCCAGTTGGTCAGCGTCGCGGTATAGGCCGTGCCTTGGATCTGTGCGCCTTGCAGTACGTCCCACAAGCGGAACTCGACCCGCACCTTGTCACCGCCCTGGCCATCGACTTTCCCGGTGACCAGTGCCTGGGCCGAAATTGCTTTCCAATTGGCGAAGTTGGGCGCGTCACCGCCTGACGCATTCACATAGGCCGCCGGGTCGATCACCCGAAACAAGCCGGAGCGGGCCAAATTATTGCTGATCACACCCACGATGTCCCGCGCGAGCCCGGCGCTGTCGCCGCTAAAGGCCGGCAAAGCAATGGCAATCGGCTCATTACGGGCGCGATCGACGGTGATTTCGGCGGCCCCTGGCCTGGTCGCCTGCGCCCAGGCGCCATGCGGGATCATCGGCAAGGTGATGAGCCCTGCCCCGCCGGCCAGCATCCGACGACGACCGAAACCGGGCACGGTCAAAGCGGGCAAAATCTGCTGGTCAATACCGGTCATCGGACGGGTCATGGGATTACTCACGCTCAGGGTTTGAATCGGAAAATCAGTTTACCACGCTTGCCAAGCTCCGTCCTGGGGATCGGCAGGCTGGCGCAGCGCGGGTCAAGCACGGCACGGGCCGCACGCTCGGCGAAAGCACGAAAGCGCGGGTCGGACATCCGGCCTTGGTCAGCGGGACCAATTTCGGAAATCCGGGCGGTGCCGTTCTCATCAAACGTGACCACCAATTGGGCCGACATCTTCTCAATATCCAGTGCCCCGGAATCTTTTGTCCAGCATTCCCGCACCTTGTCGCCAATTGCGCCCTGTTGGGTCGGGTTCAGACTGGCGGTGATGTCGCCGTCCTTGCTACCGCCCAAAGTCGGCGCGGTGGCCGCCGATGGATTAGGCCGCCGCGTCGGTGGCTGGGTCTGGCGTTGCAGGGCGCGCAGCTTGTCAAGCGTGTTGTCAACCTCGCGGCTGTCCGGCGCCGGGTTTTTGGTGACGTTGGGCTGCGAGGTCACACTCGGCGGCGCGGGCGGTGGTGGCACGGGCGGCGGCGGCAACGGAATGGGCGGCGCAGGTGTCGGCGGCGGCGGGGTTGGCGGCGCGGGTGGCGGCGGAGGCGGAGGGGGCGTCGGTGATGGCGCCTCCGATGGCGGCGGCGGTGTCGGGGTCGGCACAGGGGCCGGCGGAATTTCAACCGGCGTTGGCGGCGGCGGCGGCGGCGTTGGCGGCGGCGGCGGCGGCGGCGGCGGGGGCGGCTCGGGCGGGGTTTCCTTGGGCTTGTCTGGCGCGGGTGGCGCTTCGACCGCATCGGGGGCAACCGCTGTCGCCGCAGTCGGGCCGGGCGTGGAGTTCTGTAAGGCTGGCGCAGATGGTGGACCCGGATTGGACGCGAGCTCGACCTCGATCTCCGGCGGCTTTTCCGGGGGCGGCATCAGGTCCACCCCGATCAGCAGCACCAGCAACAATGCGACATGGACCGCCAGCGAAATCGCCGCGCCGCGAGGCAGTCCGCGATCAATCCGCATGTCCAGCTCAGGGCTTGCGTGCGGGCTTAGCCGCGCCAACACCGGACGGATCGGTGAGCAACGCCACCTTGGTGAAGCCACCGGTGATGATGGTGCCCATCACTTCCAGCATCTGACCATAGGTGATGCCCTTGTCGCCGCGCACATAGATCCGGCGATCCTTCTGGTCCTTGGCAATCGCCGCGAGCTTGGTCACCAGGTCCGGCAATGCGATTTCACCATCCTGCAAGTAAACCTTGCCGTCCGCTGTTACCGACACGTTCAGCGGCTCGGCATCCTGGCTCACCGGGCTGGCAGTGGTCTTGGGCAGATCGACATTGACCGCATTCGACAATAGCGGCGCGGTCACCATGAAAATGATCAGCAGCACCAGCATCACATCCACCAGCGGCGTGACGTTAATTTCGGCGAGCGGCTTGTAGCGCCCGCCCTTCCTGCCGCCGATCAGCCCGCCGGCCATCAGGCGGCCTCCTCGGCCTGGCGTGACAGGATAGCCCCGAACTCGATGGAAAACCCTTCAAGCCGCCCCGCCAGTCGTGACAGATCGGTGCTGATTTTGTTGTAGGCCAACACCGCCGGGATCGCGGCAACCAACCCGATCGCGGTCGCCAGCAAGGCTTCCGCAATGCCGGGTGCGACCACGGCGAGGTTGGTGTTGTGCATTGCCGCAATCGCGGAAAAGCTGTGCATGATGCCCCAGACCGTGCCGAACAACCCAATGAAGGGGGCGGTCGAACCCACCGAGGCCAAAAAGATCATCCATTTTTCCAGGTTTTCCATCTCGCGCTGGATGGTGACGCCCATAGCGCGTTCAACCCGGTCACGCACAGCACTTGCCCGGCCGACTTGGGTAACCCCGCCCCGGCTGCGCCGCCACTCGGCCATCGCGGCGCCGAATACCGCGGCCATCGGGTGCGACGGCTTCAGGCCCTCGGCATCGTAGAGATCATCAAGACTGCCACCCGACCAAAAGCGTTCCTCGAACGCCTCGGCGGCGCGATTGGCACGGCGGATCGAAGTGACCTTGTCGAACACAATCGCCCACACCCAGACGCTGGCGCCCACCAGCAGCAGCATGACCAGCTTGACGACAATATCGGCCTGCAGGACCAGGCCCCACAGCGACATGTCGGTGCCAGCCCCACCCAGGTTTACCGTATCGACCACTCGATCCACACTCATCTCCTTCGTCAACTACCAGGACATACCTGGATCAAGGCGAATTCACGTCCATCATATGGCGCAATGCAGTCCGCCACCGTGGCGGAATACGCTGCGGGCGCTGGTCGGATGCCCGCAGGCAGGCAAGTTGCAGCTTGCACACCACCAATGGCCGCCCATCGCGCTGCACAATCTGCTCCAAATCCAGCGTCGCCGCCCCGACGGCCACGCAGTTTGTGGCCACTATCAGGGCATCATCGAGCCGTGCCGGGGCGAGATAGTCCAAATTTGTGCGTCGCACCATCAATATCAGGCCGTGCTGTTCCGCCATCTCGGCATGCGGCACGCCCGCGTCGCGCAGCGCCTCGGTTCGCGCGCGTTCGGCGAAGCGCAGATAATTGGCGTGATAAACCACCCCGCCCGCGTCAGTGTCCTCATAATAAACGCGAAGTGGGTAGAAATGCGTCACTCGTCGATGCGTTCGTCAAGCAGGGGTAAATCAAGCACCGGCTGGGTGCCGGGTGGCGGTGCCAGGCCGAGATGCTTCCAGCCGCGCTCCCCCAGCATTCGCCCGCGGCTGGTCCGCAGGATCAAGCCTTCCTGGATCAAATACGGCTCGATCACATCTTCCAACGTATCTCGCGCTTCAGCCAGCGCGGCGGCCAGGGTTTCGACCCCCACCGGGCCACCTGAATGATGTTCGGCGATGCGGCGCAGATAGCGGCGGTCCATCGCGTCGAGCCCGATCCGATCAACCTCGAGCCGCTGCAACGAGGCATCCGCCAGATCGCGATCGACCTCGCCAGAGCCGAGCACGGCGGCAAAATCCCGCACCCGGCGCAACAGCCGGCCGGCTACTCGTGGCGTTCCGCGCGACCGTCGGGCGATTTCGCGGGCGCCATCGGCGGTCAGCGCAAAGCCGAGCTTTTCCGCCCCCCGTGTTACGATCAGTTCGAGTTCTTCGGGCGAGTAAAACACCAGCCGCAGCGGAATGCCGAAGCGGTCGCGCAACGGTGTCGCCAGCAGGCCGGCGCGCGTGGTCGCGCCGACCAGGGTGAAGGGCGCCAGATCAATCCGCACGCTGCGCGCGCCAGGTCCCTCGCCGATAATCAGATCGAGCTGGAAATCCTCCATCGCCGGATAGAGGATTTCCTCGATCGCCGGTTGCAGCCGGTGGATTTCATCGATGAACAACACATCGCGCGGCTGCAAATTAGTCAGGATCGCCGCCAGGTCGCCCGCGCGCTGGATGACCGGGCCAGACGTCGCCTTGAAGCCAACCCCAAGTTCGCGCGACACAATCTGCGCCAAAGTGGTTTTGCCGAGGCCAGGCGGGCCGTGCAGCAGCACATGATCCAGCGCTTCCCCGCGTGAGCGCGCGGCCTGGATGAAAATCCCGAGATTCTCCCGGCTGGCTTTCTGGCCAACAAATTCGGCCAGCATCTGCGGGCGCAAGCTGACCTCGCCGGCATCGTCCTCGCGGCGCTGGGCTGAAATCTCACGCTCGCTCATCGCGCCAGCTCCTGGAGTGACTCGCGGATCAGTTGCCCGACCGCCGCCCCTTCACCCAGCCGTTCGATGACCTTGCCGACCGCTGCCTGCGCCTCCGGGCGGCGATACCCGAGATTGAGCAGCGCCGAAATCGCGTCAGCCGCACCGCCGACCGGCGGCGGCACAATGGCGGAAAATCCAACCCCCACCGGCATCGCACCGGCTTTGTCGCGCAACTCGGTCAACAACCGCACCGCCAATTTCGGCCCCACCCCTGGCGCACGGGTCAGGCTCGCCCGGTCGCCCGACTGGATTGCCCCGATCAGGTCGCGTGGCGACAGCGCCGATAAAATCCCCAACGCCACCTTGGCGCCCACCCCTTGCACCGTGGTCAGCAAACGAAACCAGTCGCGTTCAGCGGACTCGGCAAAGCCGAACAACTGGATGGCGTCTTCACGCACCTGAGTTTCGATTAGCAGGCTGGCGGTCCCGCCGTCTTGCAAGGCCGACAAGGTGCGGGTCGAGGACTGTACAAGATATCCGACGCCATTCACGTCAACGATGCAGCGATCGGCTTCCAGCCCTTCGATGCGGCCGGTCAGTTTGGCGATCATCGCGCGGCCCCGCCCTCGTTCATCCTGCCCTCGCCACCAACATCGCATGTTCGCGCCGATGCGCATGGCAAATCGCCACCGCCAGCGCATCCGCGGCGTCTGCGCGCTTTAGGGTCGCGCCCGGCAACAGCCGGCGCACCATCAACGCAACCTGCGCTTTGTCCGCGCCGCCAGTGCCCACCACCGCCATTTTCACCGATTTGGCGCCATATTCGGCGACCGATATTCCGAACAAAGCCGGCGCCAGCAACGCCACGCCGCGCGCATAGCCAAGCTTCAAGGTCGCCGCCCCGTTGACGTTGACATAGGTTTCCTCGACTGCGGCCTCTTCCGGATGGTACGCCTCAAGCAACGCCGCCAGCGCATCATGCAGCAGCTTCAGCCGCGTCGGCACCGGCGTCGCGGCATCCGTCGCGATCACCCCGTCAGCCACGTGGCGCAGCCGGTTGCCCGACGCTTCGACAATTCCCCAGCCGGTAAAACGCAGGCCGGGATCAATGCCGAGGATGCGGACAAAATTCATGCCGACAGCTTTGCCATGACAGCATCGGGGATGTCGAAATTGGCATAGACGTTCTGCACGTCGTCATTATCCTCCAGCACGTCGAGCAGCTTCAACACCGAGGCCGCCTTGCCCTCGTCGAGCGTGACCGCCACATTCGGTCGCCATTCCAGTTTGGCCAGGTCGGCAACGCCAAACCGAGCTTCGAGCGCGTCGCGCACCGCGAAGAAATCATCGATCGACACCGTGATCTCGTGCCCGTCCGCGCTGGTTTCAACGTTTTCCGCCCCCGCCTCGATCGCTGCTTCCAACATCGTGTCCTCATTGCCCACGGTTGGCCCATAGCGCACGACGCCGAGCCGGGAGAACATAAAAGCAACCGAATTGGTTTCGCCCAGCGCCCCGCCGCTTTTGGCAAAAGCGGTGCGGACCTCGGAGGCCGTGCGATTTTTGTTGTCGGTCAGGCTTTCGACGATAACCGCCACGCCCGCCGGGCCGTAGCCTTCGTAGCGCATCTCGAAGAAATCCTGATCGCCACCGGCGCCGGTCGCCTTCTTGATCGCGCGGTCGATGGTATCTTTTGGCATGTTCTGCTGGCGGGCCGCGATCATCGCCGAGCGCAGACGCGGGTTCAACGCTGGGTCGGGCAGTCCGAGCCGGGCCGAGACGGTGATTTCCCGAATAATTTTGGCGAATATGCGTCCGCGCTTGATGTCTTGCGCGCCTTTGCGGTGCATGATGTTCTTGAACTGCGAATGACCCGCCATCGCTTGGCCTCCTGACTATGCTGCGGGCGGTTTGTGCGTCCCGGCCGGGATTTGCAAGACCAGCCGGCGTGTGATCGTTTTTGGTGGCTTCACCAAAAACGTGAATCACTCGCCCATGCTCAGCGTGTGATCGTTTTTGGTGGCTTCACCA
>JANYCX010000070.1 GCA_025360065.1 Acetobacteraceae bacterium
CTGCGCTCCGACATCGATTTGCCTGCGGCTGGCACACGGACTGGCAAGCCAAGGGAGGTGTTCAAGAATAGGTCTTCAGCTATTTTCATCGGGCAGACCTGCTGGGTGAAGGAAACAAGACACAATGCTCTCGCCGAGGTAAGCACGCCAACAACTAGGAATTGATAAAGTTTTTTTGCTTCTTTGTTTTCGAACAAAGAAGGCCTTCCTCCCAATCTTAAACCGTAAACTGCTCCGCAATAATCCGCTCCGACAGCCCCTGTCCCGGATCGAACAGCACCGTCGCGGTCAGGCTGCGATCTTCGTGCACCGACACCGACATCACGTCGCGCACCTCATGCGAGTCCGCCACCGCCGCCACCGGGCGTTTTTCGCTTTCCAGGATTTCGAACAGCACCTCGGCCGCACTCGGCAGCAGCGCCCCGCGCCAGCGCCGCGGGCGGAAGGCGCTGATCGGGGTCAGCGGTAACAGGTTCGCCGATAGCGGCACGATCGGGCCGAAGGCGGACAGGTTATAGGCGGTTGATCCGGCGGGGGTCGAAATCAGCACACCGTCGCAGGTCAGTTCCGCCAGCCGCACCCGGCCATCAACGGTGATGCGGATTTTCGCCGCCTGGGCGAGTTGGCGCAGTAGAGACACTTCGTTGAGCGCCAAAGCCTCATGCACGGCACCAGCGGTAGTGACCGCGAACATGCGCAACGGGTGGAGCTGGGCGGGCTGCGCGTTGGTCAGGCGTTCCGGCAGGTCATCCTCGTTCAGCGCGTTCATCAGGAACCCGACCGATCCGCAATTCATCCCGTAAACCGGGATCCCGCGATGCAGCACCTGGTGCAGGGTTTGCAGCATGAAGCCATCGCCGCCGAGGGAAACAACCACCTCCGCCGCATCGACCGGCACTTGCCCATAGCGCGCCACCAGCCGGGCCAAAGCGTCCGCGGCCATCGGGGCCGATGACGCCTGGAAGCAGATGGAGTTCACGCAAGTTTCCGCTGGCTGAGCACTGGCATGTCGTTGCGAATGCGCGCGGTCAGCGCGGTGTCGATGCTGCTGGTGCACCACCCTGGACCGTCGGACGCCATCGCGACAATGTGGCCCCACGGGTTGGCGATCAGCGAGTGGCCAAAGGTGTGACGGGTTTCGCCGTTGCCTTCGACATGCGGGCCGGACATCGCAGGCGCGGCGATCCAGCACTGGGTTTCAATGGCGCGTGCCCGGATCAGCACTTCCCAATGGTCCTTGCCGGTTTGCAAGGTGAAGGCGGATGGCAGGAAAATAAGCTCCGCCCCGGCACGGCGCAGTTTCAGGAACATTTCCGGAAAGCGCACATCGTAACAGATCGCGCAGCCGACCGTGACGCCGCCGGCCTGGTACGTCACCACATCTTCGCCCGGTGCATAGGTGCGACTTTCGCCAAACACCAGGCCTTCCGGGGTGGTGATGTCGAACAGATGGATCTTGCGGTAGCGCGCGAGCTCAGTTCCGGTCGGGTCGAACACCACCGTGGTATTGAACAACCGATCGCCGCCTTTTTCGCCGATTGAGCCCCCGTGGACGTGGATTTGTTTTTCGCGCGCCGTGGCGCGAAGGAACTCATAGGCCTCGCCACCTGGGGTGTTGCTGCCCGGCGGCGGCAATTCCTCGGCCTGGCGGAACTTGCCGTCACGGTCGCCGCCCATGCAGGACCAGACTTCCGGCAGGCTGATGATATCGGGGCGGTCGGCGGCGACCGCCGCATCGATCAGGCGGCGCGCCTGGGCGATATTATCGCGCTTGTCGGCGCCCGCGTTCATTTGTACCGCACTGACGCGCATTCCAGGCTCCTGTCGGATCGGGTCATAGTTCCACCTCAAAACTAGCAGATCATGCGGCTGCCTGCTACTGGAGGCGTAATCTTGCTGGAGTTCCCGATGAAGCTGCTTATTCCCGGCCCTGTCACCACCAGCCCCGAAGTGAAGGCGGCGATGGCGCAGGATATCGCCCCGTGGGACGTTGATTTTCGTACGCTTTATGAGCAGGTGCGCGCCCGTGTGCTGGCGATTGCCGGCGGTGCGGCCGACACCCATACCGTGCTTGGTCTGCAAGGCTGCGGGCATTTTGCTGCCGAGGCAGCGCTCCGCACCTTCATGGCGGAAGGCGACAAAATCCTGGTGCCGCTGGTGGGCGCCTATGCCGAACGGATGGCGCGGCTGGCGCAGGAAGCCGGGCGGCAGGTGGTGACGATCTCGGTTGATCAGAATCGGCCGTTGCAGGCGAAGATCATCGCCGATGCGCTGGCGGCCGATAAGTCGATCAGTCATGTCGGCATGGTTTACAGCGAAACCGGCACCGGGGTGATCCACGATCCGGCGCCGATCAGTGCGGTGGTGCAGGCGGCGGGTCGGCGGCTGATTATTGATGCGGTGTCGGCGTTCGGGGCGCTGCCAATGGATGTGTCGGCCCATCCGGCGCTCGATGTGGTGATCTTTACGTCGAACAAATGCTTCGAGGCGATGCCGGGTTTGAGCTTTGCGGTTGCGCGGATAGATCGGCTGGAAGCTTGCAAGGGTAATGCGGGAAGCTGGTCGTTCGATTATGCCGATGTTTACGCGAACCTGTTGCGGCCCAACAGCGCCGGAGTGTTCCGCTTCACCCCGCCGGCGCAGGTGCTGGCGTCGTTCAGCGTGGCGCTTGATCTGTACGAGCGCGATGGCGGGCAGACCGCACGGCTCGCGCGATACCAAGCTAACAAGGCAGCACTTTATGACGGCATGATCGCGCTCGGGCTGGAACCGTGTTTGGCGCGCGCGCTGCAAGGCCCGGTGATTGTGAACATCCACGCCCCAGATGATGCGGCATGGGATTTGATGGACTTCGTCGCTCGGCTCAAGCAACGCGACTGGCTGATTAGCAATTTCTACAACACATCAGAGCCAAGCTTCCGGGTTGGCTGCATCGGGGCCATCACACCTGACGACATGCGGGCGTTTTGCGCGGCTGTTGACGCTGTCTTGACCGAAATGGGTATTCGCAACCGATCCGCCCGCCAGATGGCGGCCTAACACGAGGTCCGCACATGGCCACTGATATCGAAATCGCCCGCGCTGCGACGTTGCAGCCGATCGCCGCGATTGCCGCCCGGGCTGGCATTCCTGACACCGCGCTGATCCCGTACGGGCGCTACAAGGCCAAGATTGATTTCGATTTTCTGCGCAGTCTGAATGACAAGCCGAACGGGGCGCTGGTGCTGGTCACCGGGATCAGCCCAACAGCGGCGGGGGAAGGCAAAACCACCACCACCATCGGACTCGGCGATGCGCTGAACGCAATCGGCAAGCGCACGATGATCGCGTTGCGCGAACCTAGTCTGGGGCCGTGCTTCGGGGTTAAAGGCGGGGCCACCGGTGGCGGGCAGGCGCAGGTCGCGCCGATGGACGAAATCAATCTGCACTTTACCGGCGATTTCCACGCCATCACCTCGGCCAATAATCTGCTGTCGGCGATGCTCGACAATCATCTGTACTGGGGCAATGCGCTGGGGATCGATCCGCGCCGGATTACCTGGCGGCGGGCGCTCGACATGAATGACCGCGCGCTGCGCCAAAACGTTGTTGGGCTTGGCGGTGGCGGCAATGGCGCCCCGCGTGAGGAACAATTCGACATCACGGTTGCCAGCGAAGTGATGGCGGTGTTCTGTCTGGCCCGCGATCTGGTGGATTTGCAGGACCGGCTGGGCCGGATGGTGGTCGCCAACCGCCGCGACGGCAGCATGGTAACGGCGAAGGATTTGCACGCCGATGGTGCGATGACTGCATTGTTACGCGATGCGCTGGCGCCCAATCTGGTGCAAACGCTCGCCGGGTCGCCGGCTTTGGTGCATGGCGGCCCGTTCGCCAATATCGCCCATGGTTGCAATTCGGTGATGGCGACATCGGCCGCATTGAAGCTCGCCGATATCGTGGTCACCGAAGCGGGGTTTGGCGCCGATTTGGGTGGGGAGAAATTCCTCGACATCAAATGCCGCCTCGCCGGCCTTGCGCCGTCTTGCGCGGTGGTGGTCGCGACCGTGCGGGCGTTGAAGATGCATGGCGGGGTGGCGAAGGCCGATCTCGGCACCGAGGATATCGCGGCGGTGCGGCGCGGGGTGGTCAACCTTGCCCAGCATGTCGAGAACATGCAGAAATTCGGGCTGCCGGTGGTGGTGGCGCTAAATCGCTTCACCTCCGACACCGACGCCGAAATCGCCGCAGTGACGGACGCGATGGCGGGGTTGGGAACCGAGGTCGAACTCTGCACCCATTGGTCCGATGGCGCGGCCGGGGCTGCCGATCTGGCACGCACCGTCGCGAAACTGGTGGACGGCAGAACGGCGCGCTTCAAGACGCTCTACCCGGATGAAACCCCGCTCGCCGACAAGCTGCGCATCATCGCCCAGCAGATTTACCGCGCCGACGATGTCGCCATTACGCCGGCCGCGTTGAAGAAATTGCGCGGGTTCGAGGCGGCGGGTTTTGGCAACGTGCCAGTCTGCATCGCCAAAACACAGTATAGCTTTTCTGCCGATCCGACGAAGTTGGGTGCCCCGCGCGGGCACACGCTGCCGATCCGCGACGTTCGGCTGTCAGCCGGCGCGGGCTTCGTTGTGGCCATGGCTGGCGACATCATGACCATGCCCGGACTGCCGCGCCGCCCGGCCGCCGAGGGGATTGGACTGATGGCGGACGGGGTGATCGACGGGTTATTTTAGATGATCAGGATTGTCCTTGCAGTCTTGCTCTGGGCCTCTGCTGTGCAGGCAGCGCCGCTGACGGCGACCGATGCCGCCGACATTGCCAGGATCGAAGCCTACCTCAACGGTTTTCGGACGATGAAATCGCGCTTCCTGCAGATCGCCAGCAACGGATCGACGACCGAGGGGACCGCCTGGATCAGCCGGCCGGGGAAATTGCGTTTTGAATACGATCCGCCCAGCCCATTGCTGCTGATTGTCGGGTATGGGGTTGGGTTTTTCATTGATACCAAGCTCGGGCAGACCAACAATTTCCCGGTGCTGTCATCGCCGTTGTCGATCCTGCTTGCCGATCGGGTGCAGTTTTCCGGCAATGTCGAAGTGGACAGCATCAACCGTTTGCCCGGGCAAATCCAGATCACTATGCATCGCGCGAAGGCGGCGGAGGATGGGTCGATCACCCTGGTGTTCGCCACCGCCCCGCTGGCATTGCGGTCATGGGCGGTGATTGACGGCCAGGGCCAGGAAACCCGCGTGTCCCTGTTTAAGACCGAATTCGGCGGCGTGTTCGACAACAAGATGTTCACCCACACCGAACAGGGCGGCACGGCACCGTCACGCTAAGTGTAAAAGTTTTTTTGCTGCCTTGTTTTCAAACAAAGAACATATTTCCTTGCCTATCTTGCGACCTGCCGTGCTCGGGCATATGTTTTTCGCTTGGTAAGTCTGAACTGGTTTGCACCCCATGAAACCGATGATCGGCATCTCCTGCTGCATAAAGACCTTTGGCGTGTTCGGGATGGCCAACCACGCAGCGTCCAACACCTATGTCCGCGCAACCGATCTGGTGGTTGGCGGCGTGCCAGTGTTGATCCCGGCCAATGGGCACAAGGCTGATATCGCCACCTTGCTGTCCCGCCTCGACGGGCTGATTTTCACCGGCAGCCGATCGAACGTGCATCCCGATAATTACGACGGCCCGGCCCATGCGCCTGAGACGCCGGAGGATGCGGAGCGTGACGCGGTAACTTTGCCGCTGATCCGGGCCGCGGTTGCCGCTGGCATTCCGGTGCTGGCGATCTGCCGCGGGATGCAGGAAATGAATGTTGCCCTTGGCGGTAGCCTGCATCAGCGCTTGCAGGATTTGCCCGACCACATCGACCATTCCACCCCAATGTCGCCAATTTCCAAGGTGCGCACTGGCAAGTCGCATCCGGTGGTGGTAACCGAGGGTGGCTGGCTGCACCGGATTACCAAGGCACGCCGCATCGCGGTGAACTCGCTGCACAACCAGGGGGTTGATCGACTGGCGCCGGGTTTGGTCATTGATGCCGAGGCCGCCGATGGCACGGTGGAAGCCGTGCATGTGTTGCACTCCGCCGGTTTTGCGGTCGGCGTGCAGTGGCATCCGGAGTATGATTGGGACCACGACGAGACCTCGCGCGGCATTTTCGCGGCCTTTGCGGACGCGGTGCGCGCCCGCATGGCCTCACTCGGGATGCAAACAGCCGCCGAATAGCGGGCTGGCCCGCAGCTTTCGCAGTGGCGCGGGGCGACCAATCGTCCTAAGCCCCGCCAATGTCGTTCCCCCCAATCCACCCCGTGCTTGATGCGGCGCTTGCGGCGCGTCTTTATGATGAACCCACTCCCGTGCAGTCGGCGGTCTTGCTGGCTAATGCGGATGGCCGCGACCTGTTGGTTTCGGCCCGCACTGGATCGGGCAAAACCGTCGCCTTTGGTTTGGCGGTCGCCTCGACCCTGATGCCGGACGGCGAAATGCCGCCGCATGGCCCGCCGCTGGTGCTGGTGATCGCGCCGACGCGGGAACTGGCGTTGCAGGTGCAGTCCGAACTTGCATGGCTCTATGCCGGGGCGCGGATTGCGTCCTGCGTTGGCGGAATGGACATCCGCAAGGAACAGCGGGCGCTTTACGCCGGCGTCCATTTCGTGGTCGGCACACCTGGTCGCCTCGGCGATCATCTGCGGCGCGGCAACCTCGATCTGTCGCATCTGCGGGTGGTGGTGCTGGACGAAGCTGATGAGATGCTCGATCTCGGCTTTCAGGAAGAACTCGAATTTATTCTCCAGGCCGCACCGATCGATCGCCGGACGTTGATGTTCTCGGCCACCATTCCGCACGACATCGCCAATCTCGCCAGGAAATATCAGCGCGACGCACTGCGCATCGACACCATCGACCGCACCGTGCCGCATGACGATATTGAATATCGCGCGATGGTGATTGCGGCGCATGAGACCGAAGCAGCCCTGGTTAACATCCTGCGCCTGTTTGAGGCATCTGGCGCATTGGTGTTCTGCGCCACCCGCGAAACCACCAGGCGGCTGCATCTGGCGCTGGTGCGGCGTGGGTTTGCGGCGGTGATGCTATCGGGCGAACTTAGCCAGCACGAACGGACTTCGGCACTCGATGCGCTGCGCTCGGGCCGGGCGCGGGTGGGCGTGTGCACCGATGTGGCGGCGCGCGGGCTCGATCTGCCGGCGCTCGATCTGGTGGTTCATGCCGATCTGCCGACCAATCCGGAAACCCTGCTGCATCGCAGTGGCCGCACCGGGCGGGCTGGGCGCAAGGGCGTGTCGGTGCTGATTGTGCCGCAGCCCAAGCGCCGCCGCGCCGAACAGATCACCAACGCCGCGCGCGTCCGGGTGGCGTGGTCAAACGCGCCCGATGCCAGCGACATCGCCGACAAGGACCGCGAGCGGCTGTTGGCCGATCCGATGCTGGAAATCCCGGCCGGGCAGGAACGCGCCGACGCCGAGGCGCTGCTGCTGGCGCATGATCCGGTGGCGATTGCGGCGGCGTTGTTGCGGCTTTACCGCCGGCAATTGCCGCAGGCCGAGGCGGTCAGCCAAAACACCCAGCCGACCGCGCCGATGCCACGCGCCGTCCGCGCGCCCAATGACGCGCCAGCCGGCAGTGGTGATTTCGTGCAGTTCCGCATTTCGGTCGGCCGCAACAACCGCGCCGATCCGAAATGGATTTTGCCGCTGCTGTGCCGGGTCGGCGGGGTTACCAAGGCCGATATTGGCGCAATCCGTATCTTTGACACCGACACGCGCTTCGAAATCGCCGCCGAGGTTGCCGACGCATTCGCCGCAGCCATCGCCGACATGCCGGCCAATGAACCGCGCATCAGCCAGGCCGGCAGCGGCCCGATGCCGGCGCGCCAGCCGTTCCGCGCCAAGCCGACCAATTCCAAGCCATTCCGAAAGCCCCGTGGATGAGGGGAACTGAAACACCGGCGCGCGCTTAAGAGGCTGGCTGAAAACTCTGCCGGCGAAGGCGCCCCCATCTTGGCGGTAACACGATACACAAGGATTTATCGTATGATCCGGGTCCAGCCTTTCGCCCAACTTGGCCGCTTCCAGAATGAGTGGCTGAACGCCCGCTACCATTTCAGCTTCGGCCAGTATCGCGACCGCGCGCGCATGGGGGTCGGCAATCTGGTCGTCTGGAACGACGACGAAATCGCCCCCGGCACCGGGTTTGACCCGCATTCGCACAAGGAGATGGAAATCATCACCTATGTCCGCCAGGGCGCGATCACCCATCAGGACAGCCTCGGGAATGAAGGCCGCACCGAGGCTGGCGACGTTCAGGTGATGCATGCCGGCACCGGCATCCAGCACGCCGAATATAACCGCGAGACCGAGGCGACCCGGCTGTTCCAGATCTGGATCCATCCCGACACGCCGGGCGCCAAGCCGGGCTGGGGCGCGCGGAGTTTCCCGAAATCCGCGGCGTCCGGCCTCATCGCGCTT
Organism: Acetobacteraceae bacterium; assembly: GCA_025360065.1. Classification (GTDB taxonomy): domain Bacteria; phylum Pseudomonadota; class Alphaproteobacteria; order Acetobacterales; family Acetobacteraceae; genus CAITOL01. The sequence goes on from JANYCX010000070.1 coordinate 8,487, forward strand.
GCCGATGGGCGCCCGGAAGCTGATGGCAGTGCGCTGCCGCTCAACGCCAACGCCGCCCTGTTTGCCGGCACGTTGCAAGCTGGTCAGACCATCACCCATCGCTTCGGCCCCGGCCGGGTAGGGTATCTGGTGCCGGCAACCGGGGCGATCACGGTGAACGGGATCGCTGCCGGCACCCGTGACGGGGTGACGATCGCCGAGGAGGCGGAAATCACCATTACCGCGAGCGCCGAAACCGAGTTGGTGCTGGTCGAAGTGCGCGGCTGAGTATGCAAAACCACGGGCGCGCCATTCTCTGCGTGATGGCGGCATCGTTTTTGTACGCGTGCTCGGCAGCCGTGGTGCGTGGTCTGTCGGGGGCATATCCGACGCTTGAACTCATGCTGTTTCGCAGCCTGATCGTGGTGGCGGTGACCTTGCCGCTGCTGCTGCGGGAAGGCGGTTTGGCGGCATTGCGACCGAAGGCGCCGCTCGGGCACCTCGCCAGGCTGGCGGCGGGTTATCTCGGGATGATCACCGCGTTTTACGGCTATGGAACTCTGCCGCTTGCCACCAATACGGCGTTGGGGTTCTGCATGCCGCTGTTCCTCACCATCCTGTCGGTGCCGTTGCTGGGCGAAGTGGTTGGCTGGCGGCGGCGGGGCGCGGTGCTCGCCGGATTGTTGGGCGTGCTGGTGATGGTGCGGCCGTGGGAGGCGCAGGCGGCGCTGCCGCTGTTCCCGGTTGGCGTAGTGCTGGTCGGCGTGGTTGGCTGGGCACTGGCGATGATTTCGATCCGCCGAATGGGGGCGCTGGGCGAAAGCAACGTCGCCATTGTTGCGTGGTTCGGGATTGGCAGCACGATCCTGTCCGCCGTGCTGGTGGTGCCGTACTGGGTGATGCCGGACTGGGGCGGGCTTGCCGGCATGGTCGCGATCGGGCTGATCACCGCGGCGGCGCAGTTGCTGATGACGGAAGGGTATCGGATGGCCGACACCACGCTGGTGGCGCCGTTCGAATATGGCGCGATCGTTTACGCCACCGCGCTTGGGGCAATCTTGTATGGGGAATTCCCCGACCCAATTGGTCTGGTCGGCATCGCGATCATTGTTGCCGCCGGGCTTTATGTCTGGCGGCGTGAGGTGGTGGTGGCGCGCCTGGCCCTAGGCTCTAGGTAGTTTCCGAGGCTCCCGACGGGAACCGTGCCGCGCTACCGAAGTCGATAACGATGTAAGGATGGGGCAATGAACGGACAGACAATCATTGGCGTGGTGCTGGTGGCACTTGGCCTGCTGGGGATTGCGGTGCCCTATTTCACCACCCAACAAACCACCGAGGTGGCACGACTTGGCGATTTGAAGCTGCAAACCACGGAAAGCAAATCCTACGCCATTCCGCCCCTGGTGAGCGGCGGAGCGGTCGTGCTGGGGATTGTGCTGATCGGGGCTGGCGTCTATCGGCGGCGCTAAGTTCCGCCTGACGCATCAAATCCCTGGTTCGAGCGCAGTAATTCCTGGGTGTAAGGGTGGCTCACCTGCCCCGCCGCCAGCGCGTCGGCGGTGGTGGTCTCCAGCAACTCGCCGCCGCTCATTACCCCGATGCGTTCGCACAGATGGGCGATCACCGCCAGATCGTGGCTGACCATCAACACAGTCAGGCTGCGTTCGCGCCGCAAGCGGGTGAGCAGATTGAGGATTTCTGCCTGCACCGACACATCCAACGCGCTGGTCGGCTCGTCCAGCAGCAGCACCCGGGGTTCAAGGATCAGCGCGCGGGCAATCGCGACGCGCTGGCGTTGGCCGCCGGATAATTGGTGCGGGTAACGAAAGCGGTGTTCGCGGCCCAGCCCGACCTCGGCCAAGGCTGCCGGGACGCGGCGGTCGGCGTCGCCGAGCTTGTGGATGGCAATCGGCATCGACAAGGTCTGATCGACGGTATGGTTGGGATGCAGCGACCCATACGGGTCCTGAAACACCATCTGGGTCATCCGGCGTTGCGCGGTGGTGCGCCGGCGCCCCATATCGTGGCCATCGAGCAACACGGTGCCGGTGGCGTGCGGGATCAGCCCGGCAATGGCGCGCAGCACGGTGGATTTGCCCGACCCTGACTCGCCGACCAGCCCGAACGCCTCGCCCTCGGCGACGTTCAGCGACACGTCACGCACCGCCGCGATCCGGCGCGCGCCTTTGCCGTAAAACACGCTGGTATGATCAAGGACGATCACGCGACATCCTCCAGCCAGGCCGGATCGCGCTGCAATTGCGGCAACTCGGCGCGGCGATGGCCGAGCTCCGGCAGGGCAGCGAGCAGGCCGCGCGTATAGGGATGGGTGGCGTTGGCGAGGTTGCCGGCGGCACAGGTTTCCACCACCTGCCCGGCATACATCACCAGCACCCGGTCGCAGAACGATGACACCAGATGCAGATTATGGCTGACCAGGATCAGCCCCATGCCACGGCTGCGCACCAGATTATCCATGATTGCCAGCACCTGGGTCTGCACCGTGACATCAAGCGCGCTGGTCGGCTCATCGGCGATCAGGATATCGGGGCCGGCGATCAGCATCATCGCGATCATGATGCGCTGGCCCATGCCGCCGGAGACCTGATGCGGATAAAGATCGTACACCCGCTCCGGATCGCGAATTTGCACGGCTTGGAGCATTTCGAGCGCGGCAATGCGCGCCGCTTTCCGCCCGGTGCGGACATGCTGGCGGTGGGTTTCGGCGATCTGATCACCGACCCGCATCACCGGGTCGAGCGAGTATTTCGGGTCCTGCAGCACCATGGCGATGCGTTTGCCGCGCAGCTTGCGGAAGCCGGCTTCGGATAATCTGGTGAGGTCGGTATCGCCCAACCGCATTTCATCGGCGGTGATGCGGCCGGGGGCGGCGACCAGCCCCATGATGGCGCGGCCGGTGGTGGATTTGCCTGAGCCGGATTCGCCGACAATGCCGAGACGCTCGCGCCCCAGGGTGAAGCTGACATTGCGGACGGCAGCGATTTCGCCGTCATCGCCGGGATAGACCACGCGCAGATTGCGGACAGATAACAGCGTGTCGGTCACGACCGGCTGTCCGAGACATCGCGCAGACCGTCACCCAGCAGGTTGAAGCCGAGCGAGGTGACGAAAATCGCCAGACCCGGCAAGGTTGCCACCCACCATTGGTCGAGCAGCACCTGCCGCCCGGACGACACCATGGCGCCCCATTCCGCCGATGGCGGCTGCGCGCCGAGGCCGAGGAAGCCGAGGCCAGCAGCGGTCAGGATAATGCCGGCCATATCGAGGGTAAGGCGGATGATGACGCTGGGCAGCGACAGCGGCAGAATTTGGGTCAGCAGGATGCGCAGATGCGACGCGCCGAGGAGCTCGGCGGCCTGGATAAACTCGGCATTGCGGCGGGTCAGGGTTTCGGCCCGTGCGAGGCGCGCGTACGGCGGCCAGGCGGTCAGCGCGATCGCGATGACAGCGTTTTCGATGCCGGGGCCAAGCGCTGCGGCAAATGCCAGCGCCAGTACGAGGCGGGGGAAGGCCAGGAAGATGTCGGTAATCCGCATCAGCACCGCATCAATCCAGCCGCCGAAATAGCCGGCCGGCAAACCGATCGCGAGGCCGATCGGCACCACGATGGCGCTGACCAGGAATACGATGACCAAGGTGATGCGGGCGCCGAAAATCATCCGCGTCAATATATCGCGGCCGAGTTCGTCGGTGCCGAACCAATGCTGCCACGACCAGGGTTGCAGCCGGTCTTCAAGCACCTGCTGCACCGCGAGGTTACGGTCGGCGATCACCGGGGCGAAGATCGCCACCAGCAACAGCAGCACCACGATCACCAGACCGGTCATAGCCAGCGAATTGCGTTGCAGCGCGAGCCAGGCGCGGAACCATCCGCCCAGCCGTGCCTGCCGGCGGGAGCCCGGCGCGGGATCGAGCAACCAAGTCCGCATGGTCATGAATTGCCTCGCGCACGGGGATCAACCAGGGTGTAAACCACGTCCGACAGCATGTTCAGTCCAATATAAACCACGCCAACCAGCACCGTGCCGCCCAACACCGCGTTGAGATCGGCGGCAAACAATGAATTTTTTAGGTAAAACCCCAACCCAGGCCACGCGAATACGGTTTCGGTCAGCACCGCGCCTTCGAGCAGGCTGCCGAAAGTCAGCGCGATTACCGTAATCAACTGCACCCAGACATTGCCGAGCGCGTGCACCCAGACCACCCGCGCTGGCGACAATCCCTTGGCCAGGGCCGCCAAAATGTATTCCTGCTTCAACTGACTGAGCATGAAACTGCGGGTCATCCGGGCGACGGTTGCGATTGAGATGTAGCCGAGGATCGAGGCTGGCAGGATCAAATGTCCCATCACATTCCAGAACACCTCGGTTTCCCCAGCCCACAGGCTGTCAACGGTGAGCATTCCGGTCACGGTTGGGACGATGTCATCGAACCCAACATCAAGCCGCCCCGGCCCTTCGACCCAGCCGAGCTTGGCATAGAACAGCAGCAGCCCGATCAGTCCCAGCCAGAACACCGGCATTGAATAGCCGATCAGCGAGACAAAGCGGATGATCTGGTCCGGCCAGCGTCCACGGTTAACGGCGGCATAAACCCCGAGCGGGATGCCGCCGACCACCCCGATCACCAGCGCGAGCGTCGCCAGTTCGATGGTCGCGGGAAATACATGCAGCAAATCAGTCAGCACCGGATGGGCGGTCATCACCGAATTGCCGAAATCGCCCTGCACCACTTTTTTCAAATAGGTCCAGTACTGCACCATCAGCGGCTTATCGAGGCCGAGTTGCAGGCGCACCCGCTCATAGGTTTCGTTACTGGCCTTGTCGCCGACAATGGCCAGCACCGGATCGATCGGGATCACCCGACCGATCACGAAGGTGACGCAGGTCAACCCGAGAAAGGTCAGCGACACTGACCCGAGCAACCGGGCGAACGCTCGGACTGCTGAATATACGCGGCCCAACATGCGCCCGGTTGTCGTTCAGGCTAGGATTTTTTCACCGTGCGGTAGAAGTTAAGATCTTCGGTGATGCCCATCTTGAAGCCGGTAACATTCTTGCGGATGACCACGGCAGCGGCTTCCTGGAACAGCATCGCGATAGGTGCCTGATCGGCAACAGTCTTCTGCATTTCCTCGTACATCGCCTTACGCTTTCCGGCATCGAGCTCCTTGGCGGCAAGCGCGGTCTTGGCCGACAATTCGGGGATGGACCAATGGTTGCGCCAGGCAATGGTCTTGCCCTTGGTGGCGGCATCGCTGTCATCGGTGTTGCGGACGAAGTAATCGGCATTGGTGTGCGGGTCGAAATAATCCGGCCCCCAGCTCATCAACACCAACTGATGTTTGCGGGCACGATAATCACCCAGCGTCGTTTTCTGGTCGGCAGTGACAATTTCCACCTTGATGCCGCCCTGGCCCAGAGTCTGCTGCAAGGATTGCGCGATTTCCGGGCGCGGCGAGGTGTTGGCCGCAAAGAGCTTGATGCTGAACCCGTTCGGGTAGCCGGCTTCGGCGAGCAGCGCCTTGGCTTTGGCGACATCGAGCTTGAAGGGCTTGTAGTTGTTGATCGCGGAGAAGAAGCCCATCGGCAGGAAGCTCTGCTGGACGACAAATTTGCCCTTGAGGAAGGTGTTCACCATGCCGTCATAGTCGATCAGGATCTTGATTGCGGCGATGACTTTGGGGTTCTTCAGGCGTTCGTCCGACATGTTCATCGCCAGATACCAGCTATTGGCGAGGTTGAAGTTGGCGGTGGTGAGGTCTTTGTTGCCGCTGATTGCCTTCAGCATGTCCGACGATAGATCGCGGGCAATATCGACATCGCCTTTTTCGACCAGCAGGCGCTGGGTGGCGGCTTCGGGCACGTTGCGGACAACCACCCGCTTCATCGCCGGCGCACCCATGCGGAAGCCGGGATAGGCTTCCAGGCTGACCGATTCATTGGCTTTCCACGACACCAGCTTATAGGCGCCCGAACCCGCC
>JANYCX010000093.1 GCA_025360065.1 Acetobacteraceae bacterium
TTCCTTTGTGGGAGTTCGCGTATGGGACGGGCCAGATACACGGTCTCACGCCGAAGCCGAGGCCGCCCGAATAGCTTGGGAAAGGCGAACCTACTGCGGGCAGGAGCGCTACAACGCAAATCGGTGCGTCGACGCCATGGCTGGCCGTCACTAGGTTTTGCAAGGGACGATTGATCAAATTGCCGGAAGCCCAATCAGCAAAGATTCGGTCGCTAAAGCTACTTTCAGATCATTTTTTTTCGCGCACCACCGCGGCCCGGGACTTTGGTATCGAGCGGCGCAACAATCAGATCACGGTGTCCCGCACCGGCATTTTTGCGCGAGGTGGAGCGAGATCGATGTCGCGGTCAGGTGAATCTTGCAGTGCCTCAATCAGGGCCAAACCAAGTTGATTAGCGTCCGGCGCGGCGGGCGCCTTATTTTCGCTCATCGCGATCTTCCTGCTGCAGGGTTTCAAGCGCCACTCTTTCCTCCCGCAGGGTCCACCAACCTTTTGTTACCACGCGCATATCAGGCATTTTGCGGAGATGGCGAATTGCTGCCTCGCGGCTGGCTGGCCGCTCGGGCAGACGATCGACAGGAACAGGTATCGGCGCATTCATGTCACAGCCTTATGTCAGTGGCTTTTCGGGATATAGGTTAGCGCAATCGTCACTACCAGCGCCAGCGTTGCGATGACCGACGCCAACGTCGCCAATCCGGCGACCGATCGCCATTTCGCACGACGCTGATTAATCATGCGATTATGATGGGTCGCGTCGGCGTATTGCAATGCCAGAGTCCATTTGAGCGCGGCCAATGCATTGAATGGATCACCTGGTCGCCAGTCCCCATACTGCTCTTCGTCCTGAAGCAAGCCCTTGGCATAGGTCAATAGCTCAGGCTCCGCCGCAATATAGCGAAACTTCGCAGGGTAAATCGACAATGCGAGAAAGCCCAACGCAACCACCGTCGAAACGCCGGTTACGGTTTCGCACGTTATAGCAACCCACCAGGCCGCCGTCAGACGACCCGGCAGACGCTCAACGATTTGAAACAACGCCGCCAATTGCAGTGCCAGGGTTGCTGCGAAGAACGGCAGTGTACGCCAAACATTTTCTTCCTGGTCGATTTCTTTGCGATAGGCATCCCCAAAGGTCTTCTCGACATGATCGAGCGTGGGAGGATAGTCGGCCACTCGTCAGTGCCCCGGCAGTTTCCCACCCGCGTCAATAATCGCCAGCATCGGCCCGGGCGGAAACATCGCCGGGTCCAATGGCTCACCGGGCGAGATAAATTCGTTATGGTGCACAATCATCTGGTGATCGTCGATCAGCACCACGCCCGAATAGCCCAGGCTGGGGAAGCGATACATCGTCACATCGCCCACAGTCCGCCCGACGCGGAGGCCGGTGTTGTAGTGGACGGCACCAACATTGGCGAACGGGATGCCGTGCCAGACGCCGGAGCTGTGGCGGTGGGTGTGGCCGGAGAAGATGTGGCGGACATCGCCATGGGCTTTGAGGATTTCGGCGAGGCCGGGGGAAGTCAATTTGATGTCGTCCATCCAGTTGCCGATGTCGAAGGGCGGGTGATGCACGAACAGATAAACCGGGGTGCCTTTTGCCTCGCCGAGGCGGGCGGCGAGCCAGGCGAGGCGGGTTTCGCACAGCACGCCGTTGACGTGGCCGGGTTCGTGGCTGTCGAGGAAGATGAAACGACCTTCCGATGTATCCAGCACCGATTGCACAAAGCCATCGCCGGCATGGGCCACATCGGGGAAAGCGGCGGTGAGATTGGCGCGATGATCATGGTTGCCGAGCAGGAAATGCTGCTTCATCGGCAGGGCGGCGAGAATTTCCCTTAGCAGCGCGTAGGCTTCCGGCGACCCGTGATCGGCAAGATCGCCCAGCAGCACGCAGAATTCGGCGTCGGCGTGGTTGGCGGCGAGTTCGGCCACCGCGCGGCGCGCACGGGCGGCGGTATCGACGCCGTGGCTGTCTTGGCCGGGCGGAACAATATGCAGGTCGGACAGGATGACGAATTTCACGGCGCTTTCCCCAAGGTCGGTTGTCGGACGCTATCAGCCTGGCGGCAGGCTGGCCATAACGCGATCGACGCGCCATAGAACCTTCATCTTCATCCGCATCCCGAGATCGCCATGTCCCATAATAGTTTCGGCCATTTGTTCCGCGTCACCAGTTGGGGCGAAAGCCATGGGCCGGCGATTGGCGGCGTGGTCGATGGCTGCCCGCCGCGCATTGCGCTGACCGAGGCCGACATTCAACCCTGGCTCGATCGGCGGCGCCCCGGCCAGTCGCGCTTTACCACCCAGCGCCAGGAACCTGACACGGTTCGCATCCTGTCCGGCGTGTTCGACGGCCAGACCACCGGCACGCCGATTGCGCTGCATATCGACAACGTCGATCAACGGTCCCGCGACTACGGCGAAATCGCCACGCGCTATCGGCCTGGCCATGCCGACATTGCCTATGACTGGAAATACGGCATTCGCGATTATCGCGGCGGCGGGCGGGCCTCGGCGCGGGAAACCGCGATCAGGGTCGCAGCGGGGGCGGTGGCGCGCAAAATTCTTGGCGCCGGGATCACTATTCGTGGCGCGTTGGTGCAGCTTGGGCCGCTGGTGATCAATCGCGCCAACTGGGATTGGGACGAGGTTGATCGTAATCCGTTTTTCTGTCCGGACCCCGAAGCGGTGCCAGTGTGGGACGACTACCTCAGCGCCATTCGCAAAGCAGGATCATCGTGCGGGGCGGTGATCGAAGTGGTGGTTGAAGGTGCGCCACCAGGACTTGGCGCCCCGATCTACGCCAAGCTCGATGCCGATATCGCCGGGGCGTTAATGAGCATCAATGCGGTCAAGGGCGTTGAAATCGGCGATGGGTTTGCCGCGGCGTCGCTGACTGGCGAAGCCAATGCCGATGAAATGCGGATGAAAGACGGGCGCGTGGTGTTCCAGGCCAACCATGCCGGCGGCATATTGGGTGGGATTTCCACCAGCCAGCCGATTGTGGCGCGGTTCGCGGTCAAGCCCACAAGTTCGATTTTGTCGCCGCGCGCAACGGTTGATCGCGATGGGCAGGAGACCGACATCGTCACCAAAGGCCGCCACGACCCCTGCGTCGGCATTCGCGCGGTACCGGTGGGCGAAGCGATGCTCGCCTGCGTGCTGGCCGATCATCTGTTGCGACATCGGGCGCAGAATCCGGATGCGCCGAGTAGTCCAAGGTTACCCCGGAACTGATTACGCCGGCAGAGTAATCCGGGCGCATAGCCCGCCAAGCGCGCTGTCGTGCAGGCTGATGTCGCCGCCATGGGCACGCACAATATCGCGCGCGATGGTCAGCCCAAGCCCGGTGCCGCCATGGGCGCCGGTCGCGAAGGGGCGAAACACGTCCTCACGCCGATCGGTCCGAATGCCCGGGCCATCATCCTCGACCGTTACCGCGACCAGTTCGGCGCTCGGCCTTGTGGCGGTCAGTTGAATCCGCTGGCCATGACGCCTTGCGTTGTCGATTAGATTGGTGATCGCCCGCCGCATCGCCTCCGGTCGCAAAGACAGGACCAGGGGATCGCTTGGAACGAATTCAACCTCGGCGCCTGATCGCCGGGCCTGACGGGCGGCAGCGCTGAGGATCTCGACCATATCAGTCGGCTCCCGCGGTTCTTGTCCAACCCCGCGCACGAAATCGAGGTAGCCGCCGATCATCCGGTCCATTTCCGCGAGGTCGGCGGTCATGTCCGTGATATCAGCCTCAGTCGTCGGGTCCACCGGCAGCAGGGCCAGGCTGAGGCGCAGACGTGTTAAAGGCGTGCGCAAATCATGCGATACCCCGGCCAACATTTCGGTGCGCTGGCGTAAAAAGCGCTGCACCCGGTCCTGCATCGCGTTGAATGCAATGGCCGCTGCCCGGACCTCGGTCGCACCCTCCGGACGCAGCGGTGCAACATCCTGCCCACGGCCAAACGCCTCGGCCGCTGCCGCCAGACGCTCAATCCCACGCACCTGGCGGCGCATGAAAAAGACCGCAACCGCGCCCAGAAGGCCTGCCGAGCCGACCAGAAACACCACGAACAAATAAATCGGCAGGGTGAATAGACGCTTGCGCGGCACGTCGATCCGCAACACCGCATCCGACATCTGCACTGTCACAATCACCGGGCCCGGATCGCTGCCCCATTCGACAGTGTACGGCAGGCCAACCCGCTCCGTCATGGCAATATTGAAACTGCGCTCAACCACGCCAACCAGCCCAAGCCGCCGATCACCGGCAAAATTGACCGGCGGATCAAGCCGCAACGCAAGCTCACTCTGCTCCCACGCGCCGCGAAAAATCCAGCCCCGGTCAGCCGCGCCCGGAAACCGATCGAGTAACGCCACCACCCCGCCAATCTCGCCCGCAACCGCCATCGATAGCCGGCGCGATAAAATATCGAGGTGGCTGCGATAAAAGACCTGCCAAACCACCCCCTGAACCAAAACCAGAGGGATCAAAATAATCAGCAAACTCCGCCCCAACAGCGAACGCGGTAACCATCTGCGGCGGGGAGTTGTCATGGGAAGGTAAGTAAGCGCGGGGGCGCTGCCCCCGAACCCCCGCCAGGGGCCGAGCCCCTGGACCTCAATCCCTTAAGAAAGGGGCGTATCAAGGAGGGGGCCATAAAATGGCTGCAACCACCGCGTTGGCCCCCTCCTTGATACACCCCACACTTACTTAGGGTTTGGCGTCCAGGGACCTTCCCTGGCGGGGGTCCAAGGGGCAGCGCCCGCTGGCCTTGCTTGCCGTCCATCACACCCCCGGCCGCAGGGTGTAACCGCGCCCGCGGATGGTGTGGAGGAAGCGTGGTTCGCGGGGGTCGGCCTCGATTTTGCGGCGCAGGCGGGTGACTTGGACGTCGATGGCGCGTTCGCCGGTTTCGTCCATATCGAGGGCGGTGACGATATCTTCGCGGCTGAGGATTTCGTTGGGGCGGCGGGCGAGGATGGTGAGCAGGGCTGCCTCGCCGCCGGTCAGGCGAATGGGGGTGGTTGGGTTGCGAAGTTCGCCGCGATCGGGGTCGAAGGTTAGGGTGCCGAGTTGGACGGGTCCGGTGGCGGCCCCGGTTGGCGGCGGTTGGGTATGGGCGCGGCGGAGCATGGCGCGGATGCGGAGCAGGAGTTCCTTGGGCTCAAAGGGTTTGGGGAGGTAGTCATCGGCACCGGCTTCGAAGCCGGCGATGCGGTCATCGGGGTCGCCGCGGGCGGTGAGCAGCAGGATGGGGGTGTCGTTGCCGGTTTCGCGGAGGGATGCGGTCAGTTGGAGGCCGTCTTCGCCAGGCATGGTGACGTCTAATACAATCAGGTCCGGTTGCAGAATGCGCAGGTTTTCGCGGGCGGATGCCGCCCCGTCTGCGGTGGTTACGCGGAAATCATTGGTCATCAGATAGCGCTGGAGGCGGGTGCGCAGGGGTTCGTCGTCATCGATCACCAGGATGAGGGCGTCGTTCGACATAGCCTACTTTTCACCTGGCATGATCTATCTTTCGTCCTGTCGGGCCGCGCCGTCGATATAATCGCGGGCGCTGTCGTCCATTATGGCGCGCATTACGGCGCGAAAGCCATCCACCGCCACGGGCCCTGCCTGGGCGTAGGCGTTGGCGAGGCGGTCGCGTTGGCGGACGAACAGACGCCGTTCGAGGGCGAGGCCATTGGCGGTCAATCGCAGCAATCGCTGGCGCCGATCGGTATGGCCTTGCACCTGGGCAACGTAGTCGCGCGCGACGAGTTCGGACAGCACCCGGGCGAGGCTTTGCTTGGTAATTCGCAGCACTGCGAGCAGTTCGCTGACCGGCAGGCCGGGGGTGCGGCCGATGAAGTGGAGCGCGCGGTGATGGGCGCGCCCGAGGCCAAGCTCGGTCAGGATCACATCGGCCGCCCCGGTGAAATCGCGGTAGCCGAAGAACAGCAGGTCCTGGGCTTCGCGGACATCGGCGATGGTTCTGTTCGGCGTTTCGGGTATGTCTGGCATCTAGCGGATATATGACAGGGATGTTGACGTAGAAGAAGCTCTATTATAGCTTTCCGACTCAGAGAGCAATAATATTACAAGGATCGGTCTCATGGCGCTCATTCCTTTCGACGATCGTGATGGCTTCATCTGGTTCGATGGCGTCATGACGCCTTGGCGGGATGCCAAGCTGCATGTGTTGACCCATGGTTTGCACTATGCGAGCGCGATTTTCGAGGGCGAACGGTCGTACGCCGGCAATATTTTTAAGTTGCGAGAGCATACTGACCGCTTGTTCAACTCGGCGAAAATTCTCGGGTTTGAAATCCCCTACACCGCCGATGAGATCGATGCCGCCTGCAAGCAGGTGCTGGCGGCCAACGGGCAGGCCGATGCCTATGTCCGGCCGGTGGCGTGGCGCGGGTCGGAAATGATGGCGGTGTCGTCGCAGCACGCCAAAATCCATGTCGCAATCGCCACATGGGCGTGGCCGGCGATGTTTGCCGACCGGATGGCGGGCATCAGGCTTGATATGGCGGATTGGAAGCGTCCGCATCCCGAAACCGCACCGACCGCGTCCAAGGCGGCGGGGCTTTACATGATCGGCACCTTGTCCAAGCACGCGGCTGAAGCCAAAGGCTATCAGGATGCGTTGATGCTGGACTGGCGCGGCCGGGTGGCCGAGGCGACCGGCGCCAACATCTTCTTCGTGTTCGACGGCGAACTGCATACCCCGACGCCGGATTGCTTCCTTGATGGCATCACCCGCCGCACGGTCATACAAATTGCTCGGCGCCAGCAGATTAAGGTGGTGGAGCGGGTAATCCTGCCGGAAGAATTATCCAAGGCGACCGAGGTGTTCGTGGCGGGCACCGGTGCCGAGGTGACCCCGGTGCGTGAAATTGCCGGCCTGCACTACACTCCCGCGCGGATCACCGAAAGACTGCTCAATGAGTACGAGCTTGTGGTGCGGATGTCCCCGGATCAGGCCGACAAGCACCTCGCCGGATAGGCGATAATCCGGGTCAGCCCCAACGCGCCGCCGCGCTGTCGTCGGCGTCGTTGGCGGAGACCCATTCTTCCTGACCGTCGAGGAAGGTTTCCTTCTTCCAGAACGGGGCTTTGGTTTTGAGCCAGTCGATGAGAAACCCGGTCGCATCAAGGGCGGCCTGTCGGTGCGGGGACGCGGCTAGCACCAGGACGATGTTCTCACCCGGCAGCAGGCGGCCGACCCGATGGATCAGGGTGCAGCCCAGCAAATCCCAGCGTTGTTCGGCGGCGGCGGCAATGCGCGCCATGGCGGCCTCGGTCATCGCGGGGTAGTGTTCGAGCGTCATGGCGTTGATTTTGCGGCCCTTGGCGGTGTCGCGCACGGTGCCGACAAAGCAGCCCAGCCCGCCGATATCCGCGCGCCCGGCACAAAGCGCGGCAAATTCGGCGCCAATGTCGAAATCCGCAGTCTGGACCCGGATGTTGGCCATATCAGCCGCCAGTGACCGGCGGGAAGAACGCAATTTCGTCCCCGGTCGCGATCAGGGTCTCGGGTGTGGCGAAATCCTGGTTTACCGCGCATCGCAGGCTCGTGGTGGTTGTAAACGCGGCCAAATGCCCGGCACTGCGCAGGCGCAGCCAGGCAATGAGGTCGGCGATGGTGATGACGCCGTCCGGCACAGCGAGGTCTTCCTCGGCGACACCAATCCGTTCCCGCAGCCAGGCGAAATAGAGCATTTTCACGTTGCGCATGTCGAAGGGCGAACTAGCGCGGGTAGGGAATGCTGAAACTGCGTCCGTCCGGCATCAGCACATTGGCGGTGCCGTTCGGGTTTTTCATCACAGTGCCCTGCTGGCCATTGGGCAACATGATGGTCTCAATGCCGTTTTGCCCCATGGTGGTGACACCCGGGCCGATCGGGGTTTGCAGCACCCGTCCGCGGGGTACCGAAATGGCGGGCGGCAGGGCGATCGTTGCCGGTGCGGCGCTGGCGCGGGGGGTCTGCATCGGCATCGGGTCAGCGCTTCCGAGGGTCCCTTCCCTCTGCAGTTCAGCCAAGCTTTTGGCTTCGGGCAGCGGCCCCGGCCACACATTGCCCGGTTCTGGCAACAAGGGGTCCGGTTCATAGCCCTTGCCCATCACCCGCTGGATATTGGGGGTATCACTGATCGGACGGTTCGGGTTGGAGGTGAAGCTGATCGTGTCGGCGAGGAAATTGCCCATGCCGGCGACTGGATTGCCGAACATGGTGCCGGCGCCATCAAACGTGTCGCTAACAAAGCCGCCGATCGCGGGCAAGGGGTTTTCAAGGCTCGTGCAACCTTGCAATCCGACGCTGCCAGTCAGCAAAACGGCAACGAACAGACCCCGGAGGAGCTTGGCGGGACGAAGCAGGACCATACGCCTCATGCGAGAAACTTCCTTTTGGCGCGCATCGCACGACTGTTCCGGTGCGGGGCGACGTAGCAAGCCGATATAGCAGCGAAATTGAAAATGGCGAGGGGCATGCGACTATTTATGCCCAACCGCGCCCGCCGGCGCCGAGGCATGGCGTAAGCCCGCCATCAGATAGTCCCAGCCGGTTGCCAAGGTGAGTACGGCCGCAACCCAAAGCATCACTTCGCCGATCAATGCCACTGGCAGCCATGACAGATAAATCAACGGTGCGGCTGTATCACCGCCCAGCAATGCGCCCAGTGCGCCCATCTGAAATCCGGTTTTCCATTTTGCGAGTCCGGTGACCGGCAACCCCACCTTCACGCTCGCCAGATACTCGCGGAGGCCGCTGACCAGAATTTCGCGCAACATAATGACAATCGCGGGATAAAGGCTGGCCGCGCTGAGCCGGCCCATGCCAACCACCATCATCAGGGCGGCGGCGACCAGTAATTTATCGGCGATCGGGTCGAGCATCCGCCCGAGATCCGATGTCATTTGGCGGTCGCGCGCCAGTTTGCCGTCAAAATAATCGGTAATTCCGGCCAGCGAGAACACCACACACGCCGCCAGATCGCTGCCCGGTGTGCGCAAGGCGGCAAGCACCACCATGATTGGGATGGCGCAAATCCGTGAAAGGGTCAGCAAATTGGGAAGATCGGTCAGCATGAAGGATGACCCTAGGCCATTTTAGCGCCGCCGGCTATTCGGTTGACATCGATTTAATCAGATCGAAGACCCGTTTGCGCACAGCGGAGTCGGTGATTTTATAATAGGCCCGCACCAGTTCGAGGGTTTCGCGGCGGTTCAGCAATTCTTCGGCAAGACCGCCGCCGAGGCTTTCCTGTGCGTCGGCGAAGCCGAACATGCGCCGGCTGCCAATCCCGGCCGATGCCGCGGCCCCGTTGCTGGTCGGCGTCGGCATGTCATCGAAGAAGAAGCTGATCGGGACGTCCAGCACGCGCGACAGATCGAACAGCCGCGACGCGCCGACCCGGTTCACCCCCCGCTCATATTTTTGCACTTGCTGGAATGTGAGCCCCAACGCCTCACCCAGCCGTTCCTGCGACATTCCCATCAGCGTGCGACGCAGCCGGATCCGAACACCGACATGCCCATCGACCGGGCTGGCGCGCGATTCCCGCTCCGGGCGCTCCGCGACATTCTGGTGATCTGACGGCATCAACACCTCCTCAATCGAGTCAGTCCGAGGCTGCAAGCCTCATCTCGTCGGACAAGACCCGGCGCATCACCGGAGTTGTGATGCGGTTAACGGCACAACCTGAGATAGTCAACGAATAGTTAACGCGTCGGCTGGTTTTGTTTAAAAAACAGGCCAAAAATGATTCCCAGGCGCGTGCGATGTTGGGTCAGCGCCGCCAAAGCGAGGCATAAGGCGGCCAATATTGCAGGTATCGCCAGGCCAAACCGGGCAAACCAGCCCGACGGCAGGGCGCCAGGCAGTTTCACCAGCAAACTATCCCTCACATTAAGCGGCAAATGGCCGAGCATGCGACCGTAGGCATCGAAAGCCGCTGAAATGCCGGTATTGGCGGCACGAAACAGCGGCAGGCCTTCCTCGACCGCGCGCATTTGCGCTGCCGCGAGGTGCTGTCTGGGGCCGCTGGAATTGCCAAACCAGGCATCGTTGGTACCGTTGGCCAACCAGGCCGGCCGGTCGGCGCGATCGACAACCTCCCCCGAAAATATCGCCTCGTAGCAAATCAATACCCCCACCGGCGGCACGCCGGGGATGTGGAGCGTCGCCGGACCCGCGCCGGCGGCGAAGCCGTTGCCCATGCCGAGCATGACCGGCAAGGGCATCCAGAAAGGTGAATACTCGCCGAAAGGTACCAGGTGCCATTTATCGTAGGCCCGGGTGATCGGGCCGGGACCGTCTACTGCCATCATGCTGTTGAGCGGTTGCCCCGACGGGTTGACCCGCATGCCGCCGATCAGCGCCGGGCCTGCCGAGGCCGCATAGATTTCCGCCCGCGCCGCCGGCTCACGCTCCAGCAGGAACGGATAGAACGCAGTTTCCGGCCACAGCACGACTGATCCGGTGCCGCCCGCCCGGTCAATCCCGGCGCGGGTTAGCGCGAGATAGCGGCGCACGGCCGCCGCGGCAAACGCCTGGTCCCATTTCTGGCCCTGCGGCACGTTGCCCTGCACGATCAGTATTGAAATACCCGGCGCCGGGCCTGCGGTCCGCCCGAGCAACCCGAACCCCAAGCCAACCCAAAGCAGCAATCCCGCCGCCCCGGCCACTATCCCGCGCGCGCCCAGGCTCGCCGCGCCCGCGATCAGCACGGTGGCGATGGTCAGACCATGCACGCCGATCAGGGAAGCTGGTTGCAACATCAGCACGCCCATCTCGCCCGGAATGGCCCATGCGCTGCCCCAAGGGTTCCACGGAAATCCGGTGGCAACGAATTGGCGCGCCAGATCGGTCGCGCCCCAGGCGCCGGCCAGTGCCAGCACCCTGGGTAGGCCGGGCGCGAACCGCACCGTGATGGCTGCCGCCACGGCGATAAACAGTGCCACCACAGCCGCGATTGCCGGCACCGCAATCGGCACCAGCCACCAGAACCGTTCCGCCTCGATCAGCACCGCCTCGGTGATCCAATAAAGCCCGAACATATGATGCCCGAACCCGAACCAGAACCCGATCCGCAGCGCGGTGCGCGAACTTTGCGTCGGCGCGAGCAAGGCCAGCAGGCCGGGAACCGCCAGCAGCAGGACGGGTACAGCATGCACCGGCGGCAGGGCGGCCGTTGCTAGCGCGCCGAGGGACACCGCCACCAGATCGCGTCGCCACCCACGACTATGCCGCATCCATCCGAACATCGGTCAGCGATCGGACTGGGCGCGCAGGTAGGAAGCGACCATCGCATCCAGCCCGTTAGCCTCAATGCCCAGTGCGCGCTGGCTGGTGATCGGGCTTTCGATTTTCAGCGTGTCGAAATGGCTCTTGATGCGCCGATTGAGCTCGCGTCCGATCGCCCAATGCCGCCCCGGCAAGGTGCGCAGCCGCGCCCGCATTACCCAGGCGTTGGGCAGGAATTTGTCGACCCCGAGGACTTCGAGATCGGCGCGGATATCGGCGCTGAATTTCGGGTCCTCGCGCAGTTCGGTTGCAATTTCGCGCAGCAGGGCGCTGATCCGATCGGGGTCCTCGTTCAGCCCAACTGCGACATCGATGACCGCATAGCCAAAATCGCGGGTGAGGTTGGTGACGGTGGTGACCGCGCTGAACGGCACGATATGCACCGCGCCGTCAAGCGCGCGCAGCCGGATGGTGCGGATCGACAGCGCCTCGACCGAACCGGACAAGCCGGCAAGGGTCACGCTGTCACCGACCTGCATGGCGTTTTCGAGCAGCAGGAATATCCCGGTGATGATGTCTTGAACCAGCTTCTGGCTGCCAAAGCCGATCGCAAGGCCGACTACACCGGCGCCGGCCAGCAGGGGGGCGATATTAACCCCGATCTCGCTCAAGCTGATCAACGCCACCACGATGATGATGACGATCAGCAAGGTGGTGCGGAGCATCGGCAGCAAGGTGCGCAAGCGTGCCGAGCGGGCCGCCTGATCGCCGGCGCTGAGCCGTTCCTGATGCAAGATGATCGCGGCATTGATGCCCTCCCACAGCAGCACCGCAACGATCATGGTCAGCGTTATCGCCCCGAGCGTCGACAGCAGCCGTGCGCCAAGACTGCCGGGGGAAAACCATTTCAGCACCGGAATTCCCCAGGCCTGAGCCAGCACCAAAGCCGCCAGCACACCGATCACCGCCTGCACAATCCAGCGCGCGACCGGGTGGTAGGCGTGCAGTCGCGCAATCGGCAGGATGGTGTCACCGGGTTCGGCGACGGTTGCCGCGACCGATTGCAGGCCCCGATCCACCAGCCCGAATGCCAGCCCGATCAGAACCCGCGCGCCGATCAAGATCACCGCAGTTGCGAAAAATCCGGAGAGCAGCCACCGAAAACCGTTCGCGACTTCCAACGCCGAGACCAGCCATAGCGCGATCAGATAGAGCACCGCCACACCGTGCCAAAGGCCGGCCATCCGGCGACGCACACCGGCAAGCAGGCCATGCGCGTCGGGTGCTGGCCGGATGAGGTGGGCGATCGCGGTGCGATACTGCAACACCACCGCGATGCAGCAGACCAGGACTGCGAGCCACACCAGTTTCAGCAGCGCGTCCTGCGCCGTGAGATAGAGGTTGAAAAAAACCCCGGCCTTGGTTGCGGCCTCGCCAAAGATCGCAATCGCTGCGATGCGCTGGATCCAGCGCAGCAAGTCGGCCGCGGTGGCATCGCCAATTGCCAGCGGCCGCAGCCTTGGGTGGTGGGGTGCCAACAGCAAATTCCCCACAACCGATGCCAGTCGGAACACCACATAGGCATCGACCGCTGATTGGATCACCAGCCGTGCGATCACCGGCCCGCCGATGGCGGTGCTGAGCACCGCGGTTGAAATGGCCAGCATCAGCACCAACGGCACCAGATCGAGCAAAGCCGTCGCCAAGGCCCACGGCACCCGGCGGAACAGCACCGCCAGGGCCGCGAGCCATTGGCGCCGCCGCGTATCGGCAATTTGCTCGGTTTCGCCGGCTTCGGCGGCAGCCAGCCCGTCCGCATCCGGGGCTGGGGTGCGAATAATCGCGGTCGGCGCACGCGCCTCGATCGCGGCTATCGGCCGCCGCAATCCGCGCCGCAGGAGATATTCGGCGGCCAGCCCGATCGCCAGGACCACGATGAGGCGCCAGCCAATATCGACCAGCTTGCCCTGCAATTCGGCATCGGTCGCAACCTGGCTGAGCCAGCCGAACACCAGATCGAAATCGGTTGCGGCCGCAAAGCCCTTGGCCGCGCGGTCGAGTTGGACCGACAACCGGCCTGACAGCCCGACAAGCAGTTCCGCCCCGATGCTGTCGGGCACCAGCGGCGAGGCATCGGCCACGGGAGGTTTGGCGGGCAGCGCAGGCGGCAAGGCTGGCGCGGGAACCGCTTCGGCCTTGGTGATGGCGTCCAGCACGCCGATCAAGCGGGCGCGTTTGGCGTCATCACGCAGAATATCGAGCGCATCCTTGGCCTGCGCCGCCCCAATGACCGGCACCGGCACGGGCTTGGTCTGCGCCCAGCCGGAGGCATGGGAAAGTGTCAGCAGCAGAGCCAGGAGCAGGCGAAAGACGGGACGGGGCATGGGACCTTGCAAGTGCTGCGACGCGGGGGGGGGGATGTCGGTGAGAAAAATGGCGGAACATTGGTTTCAATCGCGCCATCGGTTACCATGTCTTGCATCGCACCGCGATCATCGCGCCGTTGGAGCCATGTTACCATGCAGACCGTGTTGATAGTTCTGATCGTGCTGGCAATGCTCGGGGTGCTGGGAGTGCTGGGGGCGGGGATGATCGGCATGGTGCGCGGCGGCGGCGATCCACGACGGTCAAACAAGCTGATGCAATGGCGGATTATATTGCAGGCGGCGGCGGTGTTGTTGTTTGTGGTGCTGCTGTCGATGCTGCGGTAGGCGGGGGCTTTGCCCTGAACGAGGGGCGTAGGTCGATGATCGTGTGACGCCCCGAAGGTTGTGTGCTACACTGTCTTATACCAAGCGCCCTTGATGTTGACCCATGAAGACTGGGTCAACGGCGCTTGGTATAAGTCTTTGCTTGGCGCACCGCCGCCGGCCAACCCGGTGCGCAATACCAAGCGCCCGAATGGCTGGAAGAGTCAGCCATTCGG
>JANYCX010000125.1 GCA_025360065.1 Acetobacteraceae bacterium
GCCACCGAGTTGCTCGACAATTTTTCCGGTATCCCTGGCCATCACATGGCCGGAAATATAGTCGGGGTTGATGAAGAACCAACTATCAGCCCCGGCAGCCACCATGCCGCGCGCAATCGCCGATGAGTTGCCCCATAGGTCGTAAGTCCATTGCACATGGTTTTTCGAGCAATATTTTCCCGTAAGGTCGGGGATGCCAGCCGCCGTCAGCACCAATACCTTGTCCTTTTCGGTGGCGATCGTGCTAACCGCAAGTGCCACGGCTGAATGCGGGATGCCGAATATTGCGTCCACGTTTTGGAGATCAAACCATTGTCGGGCGAGGCTCGCGCCAACATCTGGCTTCATCAACATATCGCCCTTGATGACCTCGACCTTGATATCGGGATGCAACGCCATGAAATCTTCGGCGGCCATAAGCCCACCAAGGGCATCGCCCGGTCCGGACGCCTCGGAATACTGCCCCGACATATCGTCAAGCATTCCAATCCGAATTATATTGTCAGCCGCGCGCGCGGTGTGGATGGCTGGCATCGACAACGCGGTGGCGCCGGCAATCAGGCTGCGACGACGAATATTCATGTGCGGTGCGTTTCCCTGTAAATGTTTGTGTGACGGGACCTTTCAGACAGTGCCCCTGATGGTAGTTTGCCTCGGGGATGGCCGTTCGCCAATCCTTTACGGGAAGTACGCAATCCCGCTCGCCGCAGGTTGGCCGCGGGCGGGTATCGGCCGGGACCGTAAACGCCATCTTGCCGCTCAGGGCTTTGTCGGGGAAGCTTGTCTTGCAATGCAGGGAAAATTCGACACATGGGCACACGTCTCGACGGCAAAGTCGCCATTATCACTGGCGCCGGCCAGGGCATCGGGCGGGCGACCGCGATTGCGTTTGCCCGCGAAGGGGCGGTGGTGGTGATTGCGACCCGCACCGCAAGCCATGGGGCGGAAACGCTTGCATTGATTGAAGTCGAGGGTGGCCGCGCGTTGGTCCGCCAGATCGATATCGGCGACCACAAAGCGAGCCGGGCGATGGTGGACGAGGTTGCGGCGACCTGCGGCCGTCTCGACATCGTGGTGCATAACGCGGCCGCCTTTGGCCGGATGCTGGTCGCCGAGATGGACGAGGCAACGCTCGATCTGCTGTTCAACGTGAACGTCAAGGCCTGCTTTACCCTTGCCGGGGCGGCGTTGCCGCATATGCGCAAGCAGGGCGGCGGGCGGTTCATTGTCACATCATCGGTCACTGGCCCGAAGGTTTCGATGCCGGGGTCGGGTGCCTATGCGACCAGCAAGGCGGCGATCACCGGGTTTATTCATACCGCGGCCATTGAGTTTGCCGCCGATAACGTGACGGTCAACGCGGTTGAGCCTGGCTATATCGATACGCAGGCGCTTGACGGGCTGAAGGCGCGCTATGGCGAGGACCGGATTGTCCATTTCATCCCAGCCAAGCGGCTTGGTCGCCCGACGGAGATTGCCGGGCCGATGCTGTTCCTGGCAAGCGACGATGCAAGCTACGTCACCGGCGAAACCATTGTTGTCGATGGTGGGGCGCGCTTGCCGGAAAGCCCGGTTTTCGCGGACCCGAGATAGTCGGGTGTCTGCCATGTGCTTTCGTTGAAACATGCGAAACCAGCGTGATACGCGGCGAAATTGACGCATTCTGCGCTGGACATCACCAGGGCGGTTGCGTCATGCTGCACTGCAATATAAAATTCAAACGGTCCGGGCGCTTGCGTGGGCCGTGATGCATCCTAATTGGATTGAATAATGACTTGGGTCACGCCCGATCGTGGCCCGCAGCTACCGACGATCAAGCAAAAAGAGAAGGACGAGACCCAATGGCGACAGAAAAAGCGCAAAACGTGCAGGATGTGTTCCTGAACCACGTGCGCAAAGCGAAAACCCCGGTTACAGTGTTTCTGGTGAACGGCGTGAAGCTGCAAGGAATTATAACCTGGTTCGACAATTTCTCGATGCTGCTGCGCCGCGATGGGCACACCCAGCTGGTCTACAAGCATGCGATCAGCACGGTGATGCCGGGCGCGCCCATTCAGCTGTTCGACGGGGTGCCGATACCGCCATCGGCGAACACCCTTACCCTCGCGCCGCGGGGGGCGGACGCTGACCCAGAATGACGCGCACGCGCCGCCAACCCGGGCGGCGGTTATTCTGCCGTGGGAACGTCCGATTGGAGGCGTAGGCCTTCGATCGGCCGAAGCGCGGCTGGCCGAGGCAATTGGCCTGGCGGCCTCGATTGAGCTTGTGGTGGTGCACAGCGCGATTTTACCGTTGCGCGCCAAACGGTCTTCGAGCCTGCTTGGCTCCGGGCAGATCGAGGCCCAGGGCGAAGCGCTGAAGGAACAGGACGTCGCGGTCGCGATTATTGATGCCCAGTTGTCGCCGGTGCAGCAGCGCAATCTGGAAAAAGCCTGGGGTTGCAAGGTGATCGACCGCACCGGGCTGATTCTGGATATTTTCGGGGCGCGGGCGCGGACCAGCGAAGGCGCGTTGCAGGTTGAATTGGCCCATCTGGACTATCAACGCAGCCGGCTGGTGCGGTCCTGGACCCATCTTGAACGCCAGCGCGGCGGATTCGGGTTTCTCGGCGGCCCTGGCGAAACCCAGATCGAGGCCGATCGACGGTTGATCGGGGACCGCATCGTGCGGTTGAAAAAGGAACTCGAACAGGTGCGGCGCACACGGTCGCTGCATCGTTCGGCGCGCAAGCGTGTGCCATTCCCGATTGTGGCGCTGGTGGGCTACACCAATGCCGGCAAATCGACCCTGTTTAACGCGCTGACCGGCGCCGAGGTGGTGGCGCGGGATCAGTTGTTTGCAACCCTTGACCCAACCATGCGCGGTTTGCGCCTGCCATCGGGCCGGCAGATCATCCTGTCCGACACCGTGGGCTTTATCAGCGAATTGCCAACCGAACTGGTGGCCGCCTTCCGCGCGACATTGGAAGAAGTGTCCGAAGCGGATGTGATCCTCCATGTCCGCGACGCCGCCCACCCCGATTCTGACGCCCAGCGCGCCGATGTGCTGGCGGTGCTCGGCGGCATGGTGCGCGATGGGGTGCTCGACGAAGATTGGCGCTCGCGCTGCATTGAGGTGCTGAACAAGGCCGATCTGCTCGGCGGCGTTGACCAGGTTCCGGTGCGCCATGACGCGATCGCGGTCTCGGCGATATCCGGCGACGGGCTGGCGCGGCTGGAGGCGGCGATCGATGCGCGGATTGCGGCCAGCATGGAAATCAGCCAGTACGATCTGTTGGCGAGCGATGGCGCCGCCCTCGCCTGGCTTCACCAGCACGGCGAGGTGATCGGGCGCGAGGATGACGGCGAGAAAATCCGCATGCGGGTCCGGCTGCGACCCGAGGACCGGATGCGGTTTGAGGCCGATCGTGCTTGAGGCGCTGCGGACTGGAAGCTGGCTGACGCCGGTTCGCGCGCGGGCCTACCCGCTATTGCTGGTGGCGGTCTTTGTGGTTGGGATCATTGCCGCGTTGGCAACGGCAAATGGGATGATTGATACCACCGGGCGGCCGCTTGGTAGCGATTTCAGTATGCTATGGGCAACCGGGGTGAGCGTGCGCGACGGCGACCCGGCGCTGCCCTATGATCTGGCGCAGTTTGCCGGTTTGCAGCGTCGGATTTTCGGTGCTGATACTCCCATTCTCGGCTGGCATTATCCGCCGTATTTCCTCGCCGTGGCAGCCCTGGTGGCGAGTTTGCCCTATCTTCCGGCGCTGCTGGTCTGGCAGGGGGCGACGCTTGCGCTGTATGCCGCAACGATTTACCGCATCTTGCCGGATCGCTGGGTGATGGTGGCAGCCCTGGGGTTTCCCGGCGTCATCATCAATATCGGGCACGGCCATAATGGCTTCCTGACCGCATTCCTGCTCGGCGGCGGGCTATTGGCGTTGGATCGTCGGCCGTGGGTTGCGGGGGCGTTCTTCGCGCTGCTGGCCTACAAGCCGCAATTTGCCATTGTGCTGCCGATCGCCTTGCTTGCCGACAAGCGCATCATCGCCTTTGTTTCGGCAGCGATCGGGGTGGCGGCGATAACGCTGGTTAGCGTCTGGGTGTTCGGGGTGCAATCCTGGCTTGCCTTCCGCACCAGCCTGGATTTCACCCGCAGTGTTGTTCTGGAACAGGGCAGTACTGGCTGGCAGAAAATCCAAAGCAGTTTTGCCGCAATTCGGGCGTTGGGCGGCAGTATTGAACTCGCTTACGCGGTGCAAGGCGCGGTCACGATTGCCGTAGTGGTGGGGGTTGGCTGGCTGTGGCACAGCAAATCCAATCGCCGTTTGCAATATGCAGCGCTGATCGTCGGCGCCTTGCTGGCGACACCCTATGTGCTTGATTACGACATGGTGGTGCTGGCGCCCGCGCTCGCGTTGCTTTTGTCGCATGGGCGTGACTTGGGGTTTCGGCCATGGCAGAAAACCCTGATGGCGGTGGTTTATGTCGCGCCGTTTGTGACCCGGATGGTGGCCGAGGCAACGCTGGTGCCGCTCGGGTTGTTGGCAATGCTGGGGTTGTTTGCGATGGTGATCGGGCGGGCCTGGGGGGATTTGCGGCGGCGAGACGTTGCCGCTTCAGCCTCCCATGCGGGATCAATACCTTGCGATGCTGACCGCCCCGTCGTAACATCGCCGACCAAAATATATCCTGTGTAAGGAAGACGTCTATGTTCCACGGCTCCAACGTCGCTTTGATTACGCCGATGCGCGCTGACGGCTCGTTAGACGAAAAAAAATTCGCGGAATTCTGTGATTGGCAGATCAAGGAAGGCACCAACGGGCTGGTGCCGGTGGGAACGACGGGCGAATCCCCGACGTTGAGCCATGCCGAGCATAAGCGGGTGGTGGAAATTGCGGTCGAGGTCGCTGCTGGTCGGGTGCCGGTGATGGCCGGGGCCGGGTCGAACAGCACCGCCGAGGCGATCGATTTTGCCAGGCACGCGCAGAAAGCAGGCGCCGATGGCATTCTGGTGGTGACCCCGTATTACAACAAGCCGACGCAGGAGGGGATGTTCCTGCATTTTACCGCAATCGCCGACGCGGCGGATATTCCGATGTTTATCTATAATATCCCCGGGCGCAGCGTGGTGGATATGTCGGTTGAAACAATGGCACGCCTCGCCAAGCACAAGAACATTGTCGGTGTGAAAGACGCGACCGCCAATCTGGCGCGTCCGATGCACCAGCGGATTGCCTGCGGGGAGGATTTCATCCAATTATCGGGTGAGGATCACACCACCCTGAGCTTTAACGCCAATGGCGGGCACGGGATTATTTCGGTTACCGGCAACGTCGCCCCAAATCTGGTGAGCCAGATGCAGGCGTCATGGTTTGCTGGCCGTACCGCTGAGGCTGTGGCGATCCAGCAACGTCTGTACCCACTACATGATGCGCTGTTCTGTGAAACCAGCCCAGGTCCGGTGAAATATGCGGCATCGCTGTTGGGATTGTGCACCGATCATTGCCGTCTGCCGCTTGCCCCTATCGCGGATGCGACCAAGGTGCGGGTCAAGGCCGCGATGCGGCATGCCGGTATTCTGAACTAATGGCAGTTGCCAAGAAGAAATCGGGCCTGATCAGCCACGGCATGGCGGCACAGAACCGCAAGGCGCGGTTTGATTATTCGATCAAGGAGACGATTGAGGCAGGTTTGGTGCTGAAAGGCCCGGAGGTCAAAAGCCTGCGCCTTGGGCGTGCCACCTTGACCGAGGCCTGGGCCGGCGAGCGCGACGGGGAGCTTTATTTGTTCAACTGCTATATCCCCGAATATCAGGGCGGCGTGTTGTCGCGGTTTGAGCCTCGGGCGCCACGGAAGTTGTTGGTCAAGGCGACCCAGTTGGTCAAATTATTGAGCGCGGTGGCCCGCGATGGCCAGACTTTGGTGCCGCTCGATATCCATTTCAACGAGCGCGGCATTGCCAAGGTGGAGTTGGCTTTGGGCGAAGGACGCAACAAATCCGATAAGCGCCACGCCATCGCGGCGCGTGACTGGCAACGCGATAAGGCGCGGATCATGCGTGACCGTGGGCGGGATGGATAGCAAGCTTACCGAGGCCAAACGGCAATGGTCGCGGGATGGGCGACTATTGACCGGCACTGTGGGCGATCCCGCCAAGGACCGGTTGCCGCCGGGGCAAACTCTGACCACCGGGTTTCCGGTTCTCGATCTCGGCGCCCAGCCGGAAGTTGGCCCAGAACGTTTCCGGCTGGATATCGATGGCGCGGTCCGCCATCCGCTCAGTCTGCGCTGGGATGCGTTGATGGCGCTGCCGCAGACCGAGATGGTCAGCGATATTCATTGCGTTACCCAATGGTCACGTTACGATAATCACTGGCGCGGGGTGGCGGCGACCACGATCCTTGATGCGGTTCGGCCATTGTCGGACGCCGCGTATGTTATCCTGCACGGTTATGACGGCTACATGACCAATATTGGTTTGGACCAGTTTGCATCCTCGGACGTGATTTTGGCGTATAGTTGGCAGGGTGCCGCATTAACCGCCGAACATGGCGGGCCGTTGCGCCTGATCGTGCCGCGGCTATATCTTTGGAAATCTGCCAAATGGCTGCGGCGGATCGAAATCTCGGTCGCTGACCGGCCGGGGTTTTGGGAACGAAATGGCTACCACAACAACGCTGATCCCTGGCTTGAGGAGCGGTACGATGAAGTTGAAGCGACGTGATCTGGTGCTGGGTGGCCTGGCCATGACAGCGGCTGGCAGCGCGACGGCGCTGGGCAAGACGGCGTGGAATTTCAAGTTTGCCGACATCGATGGCGGGGTGCTCGATCTTGCCAGTCTTAAAGGCAGGGCGTTGATGGTGGTCAATACCGCAAGTTTTTGCGGCTTTACCTATCAGTATGAAGGGCTCGAAAAGCTCCACAAAAAAATGGCCGCGCAGGGCCTGACCGTGGTGGGCGTGCCGAGCAATGATTTCAGTCAGGAATCAGCTGACAACAAAACCGTCAAGCAATTTTGCGAGGCGAATTTCGGGGTGGATTTCCCGATGACCGGGATTTCCCATGTGCGTGGCGACGACGCCGACCCGTTCTTCAAATGGGTGAAGGCGGAGCGGAACTGGGAACCGAGCTGGAATTTCGGCAAGGTGGTCATCGGCCGCAACGGATTGATTGTCGGCTGTTTCGGGTCGTCGGACGAGCCGACGAGTTTCCGGATTTCCAACGCGATTAACTCAGCCTTGTCGGCGAAGGTGTAGTTCGTTGCCGCCAGATCGGCTTTTCGCCGTGCGCGACCCTACCGCCGTGCCATCAACCGCGGGTCCAAGCGATCCCGCAAGCCGTCGCCTAACAAATTCAGCCCCAGCACCGCAACCGTAATCGCCAACCCCGGGAAGACTGCCAGCATTGGCGCGCGAAAAATGAAGGTTTGCGCGTCGTTCAGCATCCGCCCCCAGCTTGGCTGTGGCGGCTGGGTGCCGAGCCCGACATAGGATAGCCCGGCTTCCGCCAGTATCCCCAGCGCGAACTGAATGGTGATTTGCACGAGCAGAATCCCGGAAATATTGGGCAGCACGTGGCGTGCCATCACCCCGAAGGCGCCGCGCCCGGTGGCGCGCGCGGCCACCACGAAATCGCGCTCCTGCACCGATAATGCCGCCCCGCGCGTTACCCTGGCAAAAACCGGGATGTTGAATAACCCGATCGCCAGCATTGCGTTGGTCGCCCCCGGACCGGCGAGTGCGGTGATCATAACTGCCGTCAACAATGCGGGAAACGCGAAGGCCAGATCGGCCATCCGCATCACCAGTGCATCGACCCAGCCGCCACAGGACGATGCCAGCGCGCCCAGCGGGATGCCAATGCCAGCGCCGATGCTCACCGCCAGCAGCGACACCAGCAATGATGTATGGGTACCAACCATAATCATCGACAGTACATCGCGCCCGAACGGATCGGTGCCGAGCCAATGGGCCGCACTTGGCCGGGCCAGCCTGTGCAGGATATCGATCTTGGTCGGCGGGTAAGGTGTCCAGAACAACGCCAGCAGCGCAGTCGCCACAATCAACCCGACCAGACCGACACCGATATAGAGGCTCAGTTTAGGCTTCATTGCGCCCCAGCTCCAATGCGCGGATCGAGCAGCCGATAGATCATATCAACCACAAAATTGATCACGATCACGCTGGTCGCCATCAGCACCACCAGATCCTGCACCACGATCAGGTCGCGCTGCGCGATCGACTGGAACATCAGCCGGCCGAGGCCGGGCAAGGTGAAAACGTTTTCGATAATGACCGTCCCCGCCAGCAGAAAGGAAAATTGCAAGCCCAGGATCGTTGCCACCGGGATCAACGCGTTCGGCACCGCGTGGCGCCACAACGCGACTGTCGCGGTAAGCCCCTTGGCGCGCGCGGTGCGGACGTAGTCCTGGCCCAGGGTTTCCAGCACCGATGCCCTTGTGACCCGCGACAAAATCGCTGCCTGCGGCAAGGCGAGCGCAAAGGCGGGCAACACCAGCGAATGCAGCGCCGCGCCCACTCCCTTGTCCCAACCGGCAAACCCGCCGGCCGGAAACCAGCCGAGCCAGACCGCAAACACCAGAATAAACAAAATCCCGAGCCAGAAATTGGGCATGGCGATGCCAAGCTGGGCGCCCGCCATCATCGCGGTATCGGAGGCCGCCCCGCGGCGCGACGCCGAAAACACCCCGATCGGAATGGCGATCGAGGTTGACAGCCCGATTGCCATCATCGCCAGCGGCAGCGTCACCTCGACCCGCGCGCCGATCAATTCGCTGACCGGCACCCGATAGGTGTAGCTGATCCCGAGATCTCCGCGCAGCAAATTGCCAATCCAGGTCACAAAGCGCCACCAGGACGGCTGATCCAACCCCAATTCCCGCCGCAACGCCGCCAAGGTATCCGGCCGTGCGTCGGTGCCCAGCATGAGCGCCGCTGGGTCCGACGGCAGCACTTCAAGCACAATGAACACCACCAGCGACGCGGCCAATACCGTCGCCAGCAACCCCAGAACGCGGCGGAACAGAAACAGGTTCAATCGACCCAGGAAACCACCGCCATGTGGTTGGCCGGGATCGGCCCGTTGATCCACAGCCCGCGCAGCTTGGCGTTCCACACCCCGGTTTTGGCGCCGGCATAGAGGAACACCGCCGGTTGATCCTCGGCGAGTTTGCGCTGCAATTGTTGCGCCAACGCGATCTGGGCGGCCGGGTCGGCGGCCTCGATATACTTTGCATAGATCGCGCGGTATTCGGTGTTCTTGTAGTTGAAATAGTAGAAATCGCGGGCAAACACATCCAGGTCGCGGGCTTCGACATGGGCGACGATGGTGGCGTCAAAATTCGTCGATTTGCCGAATACCTGATCGAGCCATTGCGCCCATTCGATATTCTCGATCTTGGCGGTAATCCCGACCTGTTCCAGCATCGCGGCAATCACCTCGCCACCCCGCCGCGCATAGGCTGGCGGCGGCAGGCGCAGGGTCATCACAAAGCCGGGCTTGACGCCGGCTTCTGCCAGCAGCGCCCGCGCCTTGGCCGGGTCATACGGGTAGGTGTTCGACAGATCGATATAAGCGGCATCGCCCGGCACGTAATGCGACCCGATCGGGGTGCCGCCACCGCCAAGGGCATCGATCAGGGCTTTGCGGTCGATGGCATGGGCGAGCGCCCGGCGCACCCGGACATCATCGAACGGCGCGCGGGCGTTGTTGAGCGACAGCACGACCTTGCCTGAGCTGGTGCCGATTGCCACAGTAAAGCGCTTATCGGCGCGGATCTGGTCCAGGGTTTCGGGCGCCGGAAAGTTCGGGAACGCATCAAGATCGCCGGCCATCACCGCCGCCGCTGCCGCTGTCGGGTCAGAAATGAAACGGAACGTCACCATTTTCAACGCCGGCTTGGCGCCCCAATAGCTGTCATTGCGCAGCATTTCGACCCGGTCGCCCTTAACCCAGCGGCTGAAACGAAACGGCCCGGTGCCGACCGGGGTGGCCTTGTTGGTGGCAGCCGTTGCCGGCGAGATCATCACGCTGTCGCTCAATCCCATCGCGAACAGGAAACGTCCGGTCGGCCGTTTCAGGGTGACGACCGCCGTTGCCGGATCGGGGCATTCGGTTTTGGCGATCGGTTCAAAATAGCCTTTCTGGCCGTTGGTGCTGTCCGGCCCGACCGCGCGTTCATAGGTGAACTTCACCACCGAACAGTCAAACGCGGCGCCGTCGTGGAACTTCACCCCGGTGTGCAGTTTGAAGGTGTAGGTCAGCCCATCCGCTGAAATCGTCCAACTTTCCGCCAGCAGCGGGTGCGGGTTGAGGTTCTCGTCAACCCGGGTCAAGCCTTCGAACATGTTGAGGTAATTCACCTCGCGGATTGCTGCGGCGGCGCCACCGGTTGGGTCAAGGTTCGGTGGTTCCAGCTGCATGCCGACAGTGATGGTGTCTTTCGCGGCATAAGCTGGAGAGGCAAGGGCGGCGGCAATGAGGGTCGCGGTCAACAGGCGCTTCATGGCGTGTCTCCATCGGACGAAATCCTGCGCGCAGCACACCAGTGTCGGGCAAGCGGGTCAAGTGACGGGTTGGAGGCAATCAGCTGCCCGGTAAAAAAGTCCCCGCAAAGGTCCGCTCATCGGTGCGCGGCACGATGGTGATCCCCTTGCGCGCTGCCCAGGTCGTCGCCTGGAAGTGCAGCGGGATGATCGCGCCCTGATCGACTGCCAGATGGGCAGCCCGACGCAGCAGATCCAGGCGCGCCGGGTCATCGACCGTGGTCAACGCTTTCGCCACCAGCGCATCGACATTGGGGTCGCAGAAATGGCTCCAGTTGAATAATCCGCCGCCGGTCTCGGCTTTGGAACAGGCGATGATGGCGCGGAGGGTGGAACTGCTTTCCCCGGTCTGCGCGCCGTAGCCGATCAGCCCGATACTGAATTCGCTCTTGGCGCCACGCGCGGCGTAGCTTGCCATCGGCATGGTATCGACGGCGGCGGTAATGCCGATGCGGCTGAACATCTGTGCCACCGCCTGGGCAATCTTGTCGTCGTTGACAAAGCGGTTATTCGGCGCATGCACTGTCAAGGCGAAGCCGTCCGGGTAGCCGGCCTCGGCGAGTAGCTTTTTCGCCGCATCGATATCGTTGGGTGGGATTTTCAGGGTCGGGTCGTTGCCGAACAGGCTTTCTGGCACCAGATTATTGGTCGGATACCCCAGTCCCGCCATCACCCGCGTGCTGATCGCTTCCCGATTGATCGCCATCGACAGCGCGCGCCGCACCCGGACATCGGCAAGCGGGTTCTTGGCGAGCTTCTTGCCGTCCTTGCCGGTGACAAACGGGGTGTCATCCCGTCCGGAATCGACGAACAGATAGATCATCCGGCCCGAGATTTTCTGACCGAATACCAGCTTGGGGTTGGCTTTCACCTGCTCAAGATCGGGCGTCGGCACACCTTCGATGCCGTCAACATCGCCGGACAGCAAGCTGGCGAGGCGGGCGGCATTGTTGGGGATGAAGCGCAACGTCGCGTTGTCCCACGGCGCGCGCTTGCCGTCATAGGTCTCGCTGCGGGTGACCTGAACCTTCTCGTCGCGCGAATAGGACACAAACTTGTAAGGCCCGGTGCCGACGACGCCTTTGCCGGTCGCGAACGCCTCAGTTGGCACCCCCTCGGCGGCTTTCCGGCTCATCATGAAGACCGCGCTGAGGTCGGAGACTAGTAGCGGATAGGGTGTGGCGGTGCTCAACCGCACGGTCTCGGTATCGACCACGGTCTTGCCGGTGATGGCACGGGTGAAGATCACATAGCCCGCCGGCGAATTGACCAGGGAAGGCGGACGGTTCAGCGAATAAACCACATCGTCGGCGGTGACCTTGGTGCCGTCGGAGAATTTGGCGGTCGGCCGCAGCTTGAATTCCCAGGTCAGTTCATCGACCAACCGCCATGACATCGCCAGGCCCGGCCCGATCCGGCTGTCGCCATCCATCGCCACCAGCGGCTCGAACATGTTCGCCGCCACATTGGCGTTGGCACCGAGATTGTGGAATTGCGGGTCCATCGACGTCGGTGACGACGACAGCGCCATGGTCAGATCGGCGGCCGAGGCAGTCCCTGCCCAGAGCAATGCGGCGGCAAATGCGATGCGCTTGGACATGGTCGGGTCCCTTAACTATCTGTGCCCGCGATCATCGTCCCAGGCGGGGCAGACTGTCAAAGACAAGCACTGTTAAAGGCGGGCAATTGACGGCACAAAGCGGCTCGGGTTGCATGCGGCCCGCGAAAACCGAAGGGGGAATCTGCACCATGGGCATCATCCGCAACGCGATCGAGCAGCTCGAGGACAGCCCCATTGTAGAAGTGTGGCGCATGGGGTTCGATTATCCCGACACGGTGGCCATGTATGCCGGTGAACCCGACGTGCCGACGCCGGCCTTCATTTGCGATGCTGCCGCCAAGGCGCTGGCCGATGGCCGCACCTTCTACACGCCCAATCGCGGCATTCCCGACATGTTGACCGCCTTGGCCGAGTACAACAAGATGGTCTACGGCGTTGATATTCCAGAAAACCGCATCGCGCTGACCGCGTCGGGCATGTCTGCCGTGGCCCTGATCGCCCAGGCCACAGTGCAAAAAGGCGACAACGTCATCGCCATCACCCCAAGCTGGCCCAACATCATGCGCGCCATGCAGATACAAGGTGCGGAGGTGCGCGAGGTTGCAATGACAGCGGGCAATGCCGGCTGGACGCTCGACCTCGAAGCGGTTTTTGCCGCCTGCGATGGCGACACAAGGGTGATTTATCTGGCGACCCCCGGCAATCCGACCGGCTGGATGATCGAGCGCGAACAGGCCCAGCAATTGCTTGACTTCGCGCGTGCCCGCAACATCGCGATTATTTCGGACGAGGTTTATCACCGCACTGTCTATGATCGGAACGCCGCCTTCAGCTTCCTTGAGATCATCACACCGACCGATCCGGTCTTCGTGGTCAACAGCTTTTCCAAGGCCTGGGCGATGACTGGCTGGCGGCTCGGCTGGGTGGTCTATCCCGAAGGCTGCCAGCCAGCTTTCGAAAAGCTCATCCAGTTCAACACCTCGGGCGCGCCGGAATTCTCCCAGCACGGCGCCATCGCGGCGTTGCGCCACGGCGAGGAATTCGTGAAATATTTCGCGGACCGTTGCGGGCAGGGCCGCGCGTTGGTCAATGACCGGCTCGCCCGTATGCCCCGGGTG
>JANYCX010000151.1 GCA_025360065.1 Acetobacteraceae bacterium
TCCGCCGCTCCCATCCCCCCTTTGTCGGATCTGCGAGACTGCGCGCCCGAACTGGCGCGACGGCTGGGGGGGATTTTGCTTGCGCTGGCGGGGCTTGTGGCGTGGCGGTTCTTGAAGAACCCGCGCCTGGTGCTGCTGATCGTGCCGCTGTGGCGTCGGCTGACCCGGATTTCCCGACGGTTTGAACAGGCGGTGCTGCGGCCTGGAAAGATGCGCGTGGCGCGGCCCGGGCGTGCCGCAGCGAACAAGGCCCGCGCGGCCCCGCTGCCGCGCAAGCGCGGCTGGCTGGTGGGCGAACTTGGGTCGGAGGCCGCCGCCTACGGGAGCCAGTTGGCGCATGTGCTGGCGGGGCCGGAAATGCAGGCGCTGATTGCGGCGGTGCCCGGGGCTGGGCGGGTGCTGCGGCCGGTGTGCCGGATGCTGGGGTATGATTTGGCGCAGGTGACGCTGATGGTGGCGCCTGAGGTGCTGGTGGCACGGGTGGTTTCGGTGCCGCCGCGAACGGATGTGGCGGGGACGTGGCGCGGGGTTTCCGCTGATTGTTTGGGTCTCGCTACGAGTGGTTAAGGGGTTGCGGGGACGTTGCGCCATTTTTGTTACGATATCGTAATAACTTAGGTGTGTTTTGGGCTTGCGATGGATTGCTTCGCAAGGGCTCGCAATGACGAGGGTTTAACTATTTCGGGCTTCGAGAATGGCAAAGTATTATTTTTGTTCACAAAAAATACACGCTTCGCTTGCTGCCGAGTAAGTCTTTCCCAGCCGCGGTTGCCGTCACCATCGCCCCGCGTGCCACCAGCCCGCGCTCCACTGCTTCCTCCCAGACTGGCAGGCGTGGGCACGAGGTGCGCCAGACCTCCATCACATCGGCCTGGCTGCGGGGGGATTTCGCCACCCATTCCACCAGATCGAGGATAAGCGCTTCAACCGGATCGGCCATGGTGGTTTCCCTGTCAGACAGCCAGAAGATACAGCCCGTAGCCAACATAATAGATCGAAATGCTGGTGATGATCCAGTTCACCCAGCGGCGGAACTGGGCGTCTGTCATGGCTTCGAGCAGCTTGCGGGCGAGCGAGGTGCCGAGCATGGAGGCCAGGATGGCCGCGGCCGCAATCCGCCAGTCGAGCGATGCGGTGTGGTCGATCACGCTGGTGAAATAGATCAGTTTGGCGAGGTGGCCGAAGACCTGACAAACCGATTTGCTGGCAACGATCTGGCGTCGGTCGAAATTGCCGCCGAGAAAGAAGCGGTCGATCATCGGCCCGGCCACCCCGGTCAGCAGCAACAGCATCATGCAGAATGCGCCGTTGGCGACGCCATGCCACAGCACTTTCGGGTTGGGGCGCACGCGCGCGGGCAACAATTGGGTGACCAACGGGGTGACGCCGAGCAGCAGCATCGCAACCGCCTTGTCAGGCACATATCTGGTCAACGACCACAGCAGCATCGCGATCAGGGCACCGACCACATAAGCCCCAACCGGGCGCCAGCTTACGTAACGGAACCACAACGCCGCCCGCCAGCTATTGGACGCCATCTGCGTTACCCCGTGCAGCGCCATGGCGTCGGCAACCGGCAGCAGGCTGAGCAGCACCCCGATCAGCACCAGGCCGCCGGCAACGCCAAACAGGCCGGACAGGAAGGCCGTGCCCACCATGGTGATGACCAGCAGAATGATCACAAGCAACGACATCGTCCCAGCCCCCCAGCTTTGGCAGCATTTGTTGCATCTTCGGCGTTGCCACGCAAAACCCGCGCTTTACAGCCTGACACGACCGGCCGATCATCGCGGTTCGCAAGACCGGAATGATGATGGCTGACCCCGACGAGCCGACTGACGCGCCACAATGGCAGTTGACGATGTGGACGATGGTTGCGGTGCAGGTCATTATGACCCTGTCCTTCACCTTTCTCAGCCCGGTGATGCCGCTGTTTTTGCCGCATCTCGGGGTCAGCAGCGAGGCCGAGATCGATATCTGGTCCGGGGCATTATCGGCGATTACCTCGCTCATTGCCGCACTCGCCGCCCCGATGTGGGGGCGGATGTCGGATCGCTATGGCCGCAAGATCATGGTGCTGCGCTCAGCCTTTGCGATCGGGGTAATCACCATTGTGATGGCGCTGGCGCAGAATGTTTGGCACATGCTGGGCTTGCGCATCCTGATGGGCGCGGGGGCGGGGTTTTCGGCGGCATCAGTCGTGTTGATCGCAAGCCAGGTGCCGCCGGCACGGCTGGGCTATGCGCTGGGCATGCTGTCGACCGGGCAGTTGGTGGGGTCGCTGATCGGGCCGTTGCTGGGCGGCATCCTGGTTGATGTTACCGGCAGCTACCGCCTGCCCTTCGTGATCGGCGGATCGCTGTCGCTGGTTGCCTTCGTGATGTGCTGGTGGCTGGTGCCGGAACGGTTTGTGAAACCAACCAGCGAGAAGCCCAAGGTTAAGCTGCACATCGCCTTTCGCGCCATGGCGAGCATGCCGGGGATGGCCGTCCTGGTGCTGGTGCTGATGTTCACCCAATTCGCCGTCCAGGCAATCCAGCCGGTGATTTCGCTGCATGTCCAGGAACTGCTCGGCCATACCGGCAACATCGCGAGCCTGGCCGGCTTTGCGTTTTCAGCAACCGGCCTCGCTGGCGTGGTCGCCGTGCCGATGCTGGGCCGGCTTGCCGACCGGATCGGCGAACGCGAGGTGCTGCTGATCTCGCTGTTCGGTGCGGCGTTGCTGACCCTGCCGCAGGCCTTTACCGAGAGCTATAACTGGTTTGTCGCGGAACGTTTCGGGGTTGGCCTGTTCATCGGCGCCATCGTGCCGACCGCGAACGCGTTGATCGGTAGACTCACCAGCCCGGACGAGCGCGGGTTTATCTTCGGCATGACATCATCGGTTTATTTTCTCGGCAATTCGCTTGGCCCGATGAGCGGCGGGTTGGTGGCCGCGGGGTTTGGCTTGCACTGGGTGTTCCTGATGACGGCCATCCTGCTTGGCGGCACCTGGGCGCTGGTGTTCAGTGGGGTGGCATCCCGCCCGGCCGGATAAGGCGGGCCCGGGCCGCAGCATCACGGGCCATTTCGGCGCACAGGCCGATATAGGCGGTGGGGTCGAGCAAGGCCGCAATGGCATCCGGGGTGAGGTGGGCAGCGACGCGCGGATCGGCGGCCAGCAGGTCTCTGAAATTGCGCCCTTCGACGAAGGCGGCCTGGGCTGCGTCATAGACCGCATCATGGGCGTGCTGGCGTCCGAGAATCCGTCCGAGATCGAGCATCACTGCCTCGGCCATAATTAACCCGCCGCCGAGATCGAGGTTGGCGCGCATCCGGGCCGGGTTCAGGGACAGGCCGCGCATCACCTCGGTAAGGCGGGCCAGCATGTCCCCGGTCGCGATGCAGGCGCGGCTCTCGGCGATGTCGGACATCAGGCTGGTGGTGCGATCGGCCTCGTGCTCGGTCATCATCGCTTCGAGCGCGAGCGGCACCATGGCGCGGATTTCGGCGGCAGCGGCGATGATGTCCTGGCAGAGTTTGGGATTGCGCTTTTGCGGCATGGTGGAACTGCCGACCGTACCGGGGGGGACGGGTTCCTCGACCTCGCCGAATTCGGTTTTCATCAACGTGTAGATCTCGCGTCCGATCTTGCCGCAGGTGGCGGCGAGCAAGCCGAGCAGTAGGACGTTCTCGCCGGCGTGATCGCCGATCGCGCGCGACGGCACGCGCATGGTGCCCATGCCGAGTTCGGCGGCGATGCCGGCTTGCACCGCAGGGCCTTGTGCGCCGAGGGAGGCATAGGTGCCGGCGGCCCCGCCCAGCATGGCAACGAACATGCGCAAGGCGGCCTGATCCATCCGGTCGCGGTGACGCAGGATTTCATCAATCCAGCCGGCGACCTTGAAGCCGAACGTCGCCGGCACCGCGTGCTGGCCATGGGTGCGGCCGGCGATCGGCATATCGGCGCCACGCTCGGCGAGATCGGCCATGGCGGTC
Source organism: Acetobacteraceae bacterium (assembly GCA_025360065.1). Classification (GTDB taxonomy): domain Bacteria; phylum Pseudomonadota; class Alphaproteobacteria; order Acetobacterales; family Acetobacteraceae; genus CAITOL01. Next base: position 3,979 of record JANYCX010000151.1, read on the forward strand.
AGGATATCGCCGATCTGGCGACGAAAAATCGCATGGGCCTGGCGCAGCACCAGCAAATCGCCGGTCTGCGTAATGTTTTGCGTCGTGGCACCCCAATGCACCCAGCCGCCATGTGGCTCGCCAACGATGCGGCCGAGTTCCCAGACCAACGGCACCAGCGTGTGCCCAGTGCGGGCAAAGCCTTCGTCAATATTGGCCCGGTCCATCAGATCGAGCCGTGATTTGTCGGCAATCGCGATCGCTGCCTCGGCTGGGATAATCCCCAAGGCAGCCTGCGCCCGGGCGAGGGCGGCTTCGACATCAAGCCAGGCCTGCCAGCGGCTTTCCAATTTGTAGAGTGCGCGAATGCCAGGGTCGGCGACGCGGGTGGCGGTGGGTAAAGTGTCGCTCATGACCGGCCTCGGATGCGGTTCTTCCGTGCAACCTATGCCAATCAATCATAATGCGCCAAGCTGCCCATACCAGCAGGAGGAAACCGCAATGTCGGACTATGAATTCATCACCTACGGGGTTGAACGCGGGCGGGCGCGCATTACATTGAACAGGCCTGAGCGCCGCAATGCGCTGTCGGGGGCGCTGCTGACCGAACTTGCCGCCGCGTTGTGGGATGCTGATGACGACAAGCGCGTTCACAGCGTTATCCTGCGCGGCGCCGGAACTGCATTCTGCGCGGGCTATGACATCACCCCCGGCATCAATGCGCCGGAAACCGACATTCCGCGCCGCGGTGGCGGCATCTACGAAGAAACCACCATCGACGACGATATTTGGCGGCTTGAACGCGGCCAACGCCTGCGCATGGTATTGTTCGACATGCACAAGCCGGTTATTGCCCAGGTGCACGGATACTGCATCGCTGGCGGCACCGATATCGCGCTGCTGTCGGATATGGTGATCGCGGCCGACGATTCGATTTTCGGCTTCCCGCCGGCGCGCGATCTTGGGGCGTTGCCGAACCAGATGTGGCTTTATCATTGCGGCCCGCAATGGGCGAAACGACTGATGCTGACCGGCGACACCATCACCGGGCGCGAAGCCGCGATGATCGGGCTGGTGCTGAAAGCGGTGCCGGCCGATCTGCTGGAAGCCGAGGTCGAAGGCCTTGCCGATCGGCTCGCGCTGATCGACCCCGATTTGCTGGCGGCCAATAAGCGGATTGTCAATCTCGGGCTGGAACTGATGGGGGCGCGGACGTTGCAGAGGTTGGCGGCCGAAAATGACGGGCGGGCGCATCTGGCGCCGGGCACCAAGAAGTTCCGGAAGGTCGCCAAGGAACAAGGGCTGCGAGCGGCTTTGCGCGAGCGTGACCGCCAGTTTGGCGATGGGCGGGCGCGGGTGGATGGGCCGGAAATTCGTGATGAGAATGGGCGGTTGGTTTAAGGGGAGGTTTACATGACAGGGTATCGTTTCGGCGCTTCGGCGCTCGCTTTGGCTGTTTCCATCGGATGGGCGGCGCCTGGGTTTGCCCAGACTTTGCGCTTTGGGCTGAATAACGACCCGGATTTGCTGGACCCAACGACAAGCCGTACGTTTGTCGGCACGGCGGTGATGACGGCGATTTGCGACAAGCTGTTTGACTTTGATGCCAGCTTCAATCTGGTGCCGAAGCTCGTGAGTTCGTTTGAATGGACCAGCCCTACGGTGGTGGTGCTGAAGATCCGGCCAGGCGTGACGTTCCATGACGGCGAGAAGCTGGACGCGGCGGCGGTAAAATACACGCTGGAACGGCACGTCAACACACCGACGAGCTTTCGCCGAGCTGAGTTGGGCGCGATGGAGAAAGTCGAAGTTGTTGATCCTGGCACGGTAAAAATCACGCTGAAGCAGCCATCGCAGGCATTTTTGGCAGCGTTTACCGACCGGGCGGGGATGATGGTCTCACCCAAGGCGGCCGAGGCGGCGGGGAAGGATTTCGGGCTGCATCCGGTGTGTGCCGGGCCGTTCAAGTTTGTCGAGCGGGTGGCGCAGGACCACATTACGGTCGAGAAATATCCGGGCTACTGGGACGTGGCGAACGTGCATTTCGAGCGGGTGATTTATCGCCCGATGCCGGATAGCGCCATTCGGCTCGCCAACCTCAAGGCCGGGGCGTTGGATATGGCGGATATTGTGCCGTCGGATGCCGAAAACGTAAAAAAGGATGCGAAGCTGCAATTGCTGTCGTCCTCGGGGCTTGGCTATGCCGGGATCAGCTTTAATATCGGCCCGAACGCCATGGCGAACACCCCAATCGGGCGGGATGCACGGGTGCGGCGGGCTTTCGAGCTGTCGATTGATCGCGATGTGATCGTCAATGTCGTGTTCGGCGGGATTTATACCCCGGTGGCACAGGCAATTTCGGCGCGCAGCCCCATGCATGTCGCGGAAATCAAGCCGCCGGCACGCGATTTGGTGGCGGCGAAAAAGCTGCTGGCCGAGGCGGGGGTGGCCTTGCCGGTGGTGGTGAAGCTCACCGTGCCGAATAACCCGCAGAGTTTGCAAGTGTCCGAGGTAATCCAATCCCTCGGTAAGGAAGCCGGGTTTGAGGTTCAGGTCACGGTCATGGATTTCGGCACCGCGTTGGCGACGACCCAGCGCGGGGATTACGGGGCGTTCCTGATCGGGTGGTCGGGGTTGCTGGATGCCGACAGCAATGTCTACAGCTTCCTGCACACCGGCGCGCCGCTCAACATTACCAACTACAGCAACAAAATCGTCGACGATGCGTTGGATGCAGCGCGGACTATTGCAGATCCGGCACAACGGCGGGCAGAATATGCCAAGGTCTGGACACAAGAACGCATCGATCTGCCGATCATGTACCTCTACACGCCGAGCTATATCGTCGGCGCGACGGCAAAACTCAGCGGCTACAAAGTGCTGCCGGACGGGCTGATCCGGCTGCAAGGGGCGCGGCTTTTGCCGTAGGGAAGCAAGGCGAGGGGCGCTGCCCCCTCGACCCCTGCCAGGGAAGGTCCCTGGACGCCAAACCCTTATTTCGCACCTTGCTTTCTTGGGATAGGGGTCCGGGGCCCGGCCCCGGTCGGGGTCGAGGGGGCAAAGCCCCTCGCCTTGCTCACCCCCGCAAATGACATGCGACCCAATGCCCGTCGGCGCCTTGTTTCAGCGGCGGCGCGGTTTCGCTGCACCGGGGCTCGGCGATCGGGCAGCGTGTGTGGAAGTGGCAGCCGGTGGGCGGGTTGATCGGGTTGGGGACGTCGCCTTCCAGTTTGATCCGGGTGCGTTTGAGCGACGGGTCGGGGATTGGTACCGCCGAGAGCAGCGCTTCGGTATAGGGGTGCCGTGGATTGTCGTAGAGGTCCCGGGCGCGGGCGATTTCGACGATTCGGCCGAGATACATCACTGCGACGCGGTTGGAGATGTGTTCGACCACCGATAGATCATGGGCGATAAACAGGTAGGTCAGGCCGAATTTTTCTTGCAGGTCTTCGAGCAGGTTGATGACCTGGGCCTGGACCGAGACGTCAAGGGCAGAAACCGGTTCATCGCAGACGATGAGTTTCGGTTTGACCGCGAGCGCGCGGGCGATGCCGATGCGCTGGCGCTGGCCGCCGGAGAATTCATGCGGGAAGCGGCGAAGGTGGCCGGCTTGCAGGCCGACGGTTTCGAGCAGTTCGACGACGCGATCTTCAACGTCCCGGCGGGTTTTGGCCAGCCGATGGATCAGCAGCGCCTCGCCCACGATGCCGGCGACGGTGTGGCGCGGGTTAAGGGAGGCGAACGGGTCCTGGAAGATGATCTGGATGTCACGACGGATGGCGCGGAGTTCCTCGCCGTCCAACACGGTGACATTGCGGTTCTGGAACCAGATCTCGCCTTCCGATGGCTCGATCAGGCGCATCACGCAGCGGCCGGTGGTTGATTTGCCGCAGCCGCTTTCGCCGACCAGACCGAGGGTTTCGCCTTCGGCAATATCGAAGCTGACGCCATCGACGGCGTGCACGCGGTCAATCTCGCGGGAAAAGATGCCGCCTTTGATGGGGAAGTATTTTTTCAGCCCGCGAACGGACAGCAGGGGGGCAGGTGCGTTCACAGGATGCAGGCCACTTTGTGGTTGTGAGTGACCTGGCGGAGCGGCGGTTCGGCGTTCCGGCAGGCATCAATGGCGAAGGAACAGCGGGCGGCAAAGCGGCAGCCTGTGGGCGGGTTGAGCAGGCTCGGCACGGTGCCGGGGATCTGTGCGAGGCGTTCACGGCCATGGACGGCGGCGTCCACGCGCGGGATCGAGCGGATCAGGCCCTGGGTGTAGGGGTGACGGGGATGGGCGAATAATTCGCCGACATCGGCTTCCTCCACCACTTTACCTGCGTACATGACGACCACGCGCTGGGCGTTTTCGGCGACCACGCCCATGGCATGCGTGATCAGCATGATGGCCATGCCAAAGCGGGTTTTCATATCGGCGAGCAGGTCGAGGATTTGCGCCTGGATGGTGACGTCGAGCGCGGTTGTCGGTTCGTCGGCGATCAGCAATTGCGGCTTGCAGGCGAGCGCCATGGCGATCATCACGCGTTGGCGCATGCCACCGGAGAATTGGTGCGGATAGTCGTTGATCCGACGCTCAGGGTTGGGAATTTGTACCAAGCGCAGCATTTCGATCGCGCCGTCGATGGCGGCGCGGCCGGTCAGGATGCCATGGGCACGGAGCGATTCCGCGATCTGTTTGCCGACGGTATAAACCGGGTTCAAGGACGTCATCGGTTCCTGAAACACCATGGCGATTTCGCGGGAGCGGATTTTGTCCATTTCGGACGCCGGCAGCGGGATCAGGTCGCGGCCTTTCCAGAGGATTTGGCCATTTTCAAAACGTCCTGGTGGCATATCAATCAGCTTCAGCACGCTGCGGGCAGTGACGGTTTTGCCGCAACCGCTTTCGCCGACGACGGCCAGCGTTTCACCTGGGTTGATCGACAGACTGACACCATCGACGGCGCGGACCATGCCGTCATCGGTTTTGAACCAGGTTTTGAGGTCACGGATTTCGAGAAGGGGGGCGTTGGTCATGCCTAGATTACCCGCCGCGGGTCGAGCGCGTCACGAAGCCCATCGCCGATGAAGTTGATCGACAGCACCGCAAGGAAAATCGCGGCGCCGGGGAAAATCGCCCAGTGCGGGGCAATGTCAAGATAGTCCTTTGCGTCGAACAGGACGCGCCCCCAGGTGGGGACGTCAGGGGGGAAACCGAGGCCGAGGAAGGACAAAGTGGATTCCGCGATAATGGCGCTGGCAACGTCGATGGTGCCGGCAACGATCACCGGGCCCATGGCATTGGGCAGGATATGGCGCGCGACGAGGCGCGCACGTCCAGCGCCGAGCGCGCGGGCAGCTTCGACAAACTCCTTTTCCCGCAAGGAAAAGAACTGGGCGCGCACAAGGCGGGCAACCGGCATCCAGCGCAATCCGCCGATCACCGCGACGACCATGATGAAGACGCCACCCTCGGCACCGAAAGCGGCTTTGAGGGTATCACGAAACAAATAAATCAACAGCAGCAGCAGCGGCAATTGCGGCAACGACAAGAACAGGTCGGTCAGCCACATCAATCCGGCATCGACCCGACCGCTGGCCATGCCGGCCATCGCGCCGATCAGCACGCCAACCAGTAAGGCCACGGCCATCGCTGCGAGACCGACGGACAGCGAAATACGTCCGCCATAGATCAGCCGGGCCAAGATGTCCTGGCCAAGATCATCGGTACCGAGCGGATGGTGCCAGGACGGGCCTTGCAGCTTGGCGGTGAAGTCAATCTCGTTGATCGGCACGCGCCACACGAAAGGCCCGGCGACCACGGCGAGCACAAGTGCCCCGAGAATGAACATGCTGATAACCGCAAGCTTGTGCTTGCGGAAACGGCGCCAGGACTCGGCCGCCAGCGAAAGCTGCGGCGGGGTGGCGGCGTCAGCGGAAGGCGATGCGGGGGTCGAGCCAGCCATAGATGATATCTGCAATCGTGTTGAAGATGATGACAAGGGCGGCGAAGACGAAGGTGACGGCCATTACCACCGGGGTGTCGTTGGCGAGGATGGCGGCAATCAGCAACGATCCGATGCCGGGGATGCGAAAAATCTGTTCGGTGACGATCGCGCCGCCGAACACCACCGGCAATTGCAGCGCGATCAACGTAACGACCGGAATCAGCGCGTTGCGCACGACGTGCAAGCGAATGACCTTTCCTTCTCCGATGCCTTTGGAACGGGCGGTTGTCACATAATCGAGCTTGATGACGTCGAGCACCGAGGATCGAACATAGCGCACCAGGGACGCACCCTGGAACAGGCCGAGCACGCAAACCGGCATGATCGACTGTTTGACTTGTTCCCACCACCAGGCCCAGCCAGTGGCGCGCAGGGTGGTGGAATAAACGAAGGGAAGCCAGTCCAACTGGACGCTGAATACCAGGATCAGCAGCAGGCCGGTGAAGAAGGTCGGCAGCGAAAACCCGACGAAGGCCATGGTGTTGGCCATCTGATCGAATATCGAATAGGGCTTGGTCGCGGCCAACACCCCGACCGGGATGGCGACCAGCATAGCCAGCAACTGCGCCGCCCCGATGACCGCAAGGGTTGCAGGCAGGCGCTGCATGATGAGGGTGGAGACATTCATCCGGCTGGCGAAGGAAAATCCCCAATTGCCGTGCAGCATCGCCCACAGCCAGTGGAGATAGCGCGACCAGATCGGATCATCCAGGCCGAGTTCAGCCCGCAACGCCATACGCACTTCGGCCGGAACATTTGGGTTGGTTACCAGCTCGCTAAACGGGTCCCCCGGGGCCAGCGCCAGCACGGTGAAAAGCACAACGCTAATGCCGAGCAGGCTGGGGATGGCGATCAGAAGCCGGCGTAACAGGAATTGGCGTGACACTATGGGTCTGACACAATCATTGGTGAAAATACTCCATAGCACGATTTCGAAGGGTGAAATGCGGTTACATTTCACCCTTTCGCGCCGTTACGATGTCTGGGCCGTCGAAAAACTATTGCACTTAGCGGTGGGGTCAGGCGTCCATAAACCAGTCGTGGAATTCGCCGATATAGCTGTCCCAACCACTTAGACGGAAGCTCAGTTTCAGGGCCGCAGCGGCAACCGCTGGGCGATAAACCACCGGAATCACAGCGCGATCAGCGATAACCATATCATTCAAGGTGATATACATTGCCGCGCGCTTGATCGGGTCAAGCTCGGCCTCCGCCTCGTCATACAATTTGTCCCAGGCCGGGTTGCGGTAGCGGATAACGTTGCGGCCTTGCCATTTATTGGCCTTGGTCGCGACTTCACG
>JANYCX010000159.1 GCA_025360065.1 Acetobacteraceae bacterium
CCGGGCCGGGTTGCAAGCGGTCCGGGGCATCCCACCGAAGCGGGATGGGGGATTATATAGCCGATTGCAAAGAGACAATAGCGAGCCCTTGCGTGGCGATCCACGGGCACCTCAAAGTCCATCGTGTACAACTGGATCGCCACGCAAGGGCTCGCGATGACGAGGGTTTTGAACCTGTCGTGGGCGCCCGAAGCCAAATTTGTCGCTCAAGCGATTACCCTGGCCCTTACAGCAGTAAACTCGCCTGCCGGGCTTCGGTCTTGCCTTGCGCGGTCGCCCGTACCTCGCCGTCGGCAAAGCGCAGCCGCAGGATCGCGCCGGGCTTAATCGCCGCCGCGTTGGCCAAAGCTGCACCCCGCCCATCGGTGACCAGCGCGAAGCCGCGTTCGAGCACCTTCATGTAAGACACCGATTCAAGCCGGGCGGCCAGGCCGTCCAACCGCGTCTGCGCCTCGCGCAATTTTCCCTGCAACGGTGCCGGGGACAGGCGGGGCACGGTCCGCCCAGACATGGTGTGTCGCAACGCCGAGCGCAGCTTTTCGCCGATCAGCGCCGCCGCGTTGCGTCTGGCGGCAACGATCATGCGGGGATCGGGTAAGCCGCGCTCGGCCCGCACCAGCGCCGCGCGTCGCCCGGCGAGCAAATTCGGCAGCGCGCGCGCCAGCCGGCCCGAACGATCATCAAGGCTTTGGCGCATATTGCCCAGAACCGAGGGCAAATCGGGCAGGCCGCGCTCGGCGCGTTGCAGGCGCAGGCGCGCGCCATCCAGCGTGCGTCCGGCAGCGCCCAGCAGGCGCGCGGCTTTTTGTTGCAGATCGGCGGCAAGTTCCAGCCGCGCCGGGATTGCCATTTCAGCCGCCGCTGTCGGGGTCGGCGCGCGGCGGTCGGACGCGAAATCAATCAACGTGGTATCGGTTTCATGGCCCACCGCCGAGATCAACGGTATCCGACACGCGGCGGCGGCGCGCACCACCGCTTCGTCGTTAAACGCCATCAGATCTTCGAGGCTGCCGCCGCCGCGCGCGATGATCAGCACATCCGGGCGCGGGATTGGCCCGCCCGGCGCAATACGGTCAAACCCTTCGATCGCTGCCACAATCCGGGCGGCGGCCCCTTCACCCTGGACCGGCACCGGCCAGATCACGATGCGGCGCGGGAAACGGCGCAAAATCGTAGTGCGGATGTCCTGGATCACCGCGCCTTGCAGGGATGTCACCACGCCGATCACCTGCGGCAAAACCGGCAAGGCGCGCTTTCTTGCCGCGTCGAACAGGCCTTCACCGGCGAGTTTCAGGCGCAGTGCCTCAATCCGGGCGAGCAACGCGCCGGCGCCGGCGAACTCCATCCGTTCGACAATCAACTGATACGACGATCGCTCGCCATAGGAGCTGATCTTGCCGGTGGCGATCACCTCAATGCCGTTTTCAGGTGCGAGGCCGAGGCGGGATACGGCGAATTTCCACACCACCCCAGCGATTTTGCCGCCTTCGTCCTTGAGGGCGAAATAAATGTGGCCGGATGGGTAGCGCTTCAACTCAGTGATCTCGCCGCGCACCCGGACGCGGCCGAACTCGGTTTCGAGGGTGCGTTTCACCGCCCCGGAGATTTCCGAGACGGTGTATTCCGGCATGTTGGAGGCGGCAGTTTCGGTCATGATGCCAGCCTATGCTAAGCACCGCGCCGTTAGAAGTGGAGCGGGCAGATGCGGGTTCTGGTGGTTGGCGGTGGCGGGCGGGAACACGCGCTGTGCTGGAAGCTGGCGCGGTCGCCGATGCTCAGCAAATTATGGTGCGCGCCGGGCAATCCGGGCACGGCAATGTGTGCCGAAAACGTCGCGATCGATACGCTGGATATCGCCGGACTGGTTGCCTTCGCGCGCGACAACGCGATTGATCTGGTGTTGCCTGGCGGGGAACCGCCGCTGGTGGCCGGCATTGCGGATGCGATGGACGCCGCCGGGATTGCCTGTTGCGGGCCAAGTGCGGCCGCCGCCCAACTCGAAGGCAGCAAGACCTTCACCAAGGAAATCTGCGACGCCGCCAAAATCCCCACCGCATCGTGGCGCCGCTTCACCGACGCATCCGCCGCGCGCGATCATGTCCGCCACCAGGGCGCGCCGATTGTCATCAAGGCCGATGGACTTGCCGCCGGCAAGGGTGTGGTGGTGGCCGCAAGCGTCGCTGAAGCGGAAGCCGCCATTGGTGACTTCATGGAAGCCGGCACGTTGGGTGCCTCGGGGCGGATTTTGGTGATTGAGGCGTGCTTGACTGGCCCCGAAATTAGCCTGTTCGCGCTGTGTGACGGCGTGAGCGCGGTGTTCCTCGGCGCCGCGCAGGACCATAAGCGGGTTGGTGACGGCGATGTTGGGCCAAATACCGGCGGCATGGGCGCCTATTCGCCGCCGCCGATGTTCGATCGTGCGATGGCAGCATCGGCAATGGACGTTTTCATCCGCCCGACACTTGCCGAAATGAACCGGCGCGGCACACCGTTTCGCGGCATTCTGTTTGCCGGCCTGATGCTGACCCCGACTGGACCGAAGCTGATCGAGTTTAATGTTCGTTTCGGGGACCCGGAATGTCAGGTGTTGATGCTGCGGTTGAAATCGGACCTGCTCGGCGCTTTGGTTGCCGCCTGCGACGGCGAGTTGGCGGCGTTTGATTTGCGGTGGGACGATGCGCCCGCAGTCGGCGTGGTGATGGCGGCGCGTGGCTATCCGGGGGTGCATGTGCGCGACACCGCCATCGATCTTGGCGATGCCGAAACGGTGCCGGGGGTGCAAATCTTTCATGCCGGTACCGCGCTGAAGCATGGCGCACTGGTCAATGCCGGCGGCCGGGTTCTGACCGTATGCGCCCAGGCGAATGATATTCGCCTCGCCCGCGAAACGGCCTATACTGCTGTTGACGCGATCCATTGGCCAGACGGGTTTTGCCGTCGTGACATTGGCTGGCGCGCGTTGGAGTAGTCCACGTCAGGAAGAACCGAGATGGCGAAACACAAGACCGACCCGGCGTTGCTGTCGGCGGAATATTACCGCTTTCATAAGCCGCACGCCCACACGCTGTCCGCCTTCGGCGATGACTGGTTCGCCCTGAAAGCCGAGGCGTTCGCGCGGTTTTTCGGCACCCCGGTGTTTCTGATCGGCCAAACCATATTCGTCACGATCTGGATTGTGCTGAACGCGATCGGGGTAATGAGCTTCGATATTTACCCGTTCATCCTACTCAACCTCGCCTTCAGCCTGCAGGCCGCCTACGCCGCGCCGTTGATCCTGCTGGC
>JANYCX010000175.1 GCA_025360065.1 Acetobacteraceae bacterium
ACAATGGCGCCGATATTTCCCTGCTAGATCCTCGGGCTTTGCGCGCCCGCTTCCCATGGATCAACACCGACGACATCGCGCTCGGCGCCGTTGGGCAAAGCGGTGAAGGCTGGTTCGATGGCCCCGGCCTGCTCGCCGAACTCCGCCGTCGCGCCCGCGCGCTCGGCGTGACCTATGTTGCCCAGGACGCAACCGGCTTCGTCCAAAAGGGCGCGCAGATCATCGCGGTAAAGCTCGCCGACGGGAGTGAAGTCCCCGCCGACATCGTCGTCAACGCCGGTGGCCCGTGGGCGGCGCGCATCGCCGCCTGGGCCGGAATCGATTTGCCAGTCCGCGCCCGCAAACGCATGATCTACGTGGTCGGCTGCCGCGCCACCTTGCAAGATTGCCCGCTGGTGATTGACCCGTCCGGCATCTTTTTCCGCCCCGAGGGCGCATTCTTCCTGTCCGGCCGATCCCCCGGCGCGGGCGAGGCCGACCCCAATGAACCGCCCTTGGAGGTCGAGGACGCGATGTTTCACGACCAGGTCTGGCCGGCACTCGCCAACCGGGTGCCCGCCTTCGAGGCCTTGCGCCTGCAATCATCCTGGGCCGGCTATTACGAATACAATACGTTTGACCAAAACGGCATTATCGGTCCGCATCCGACCTGTCCCAATCTGATTTTCGCTAACGGCTTCTCCGGCCACGGCATGCAGCATTCGCCAGCGACCGGGCGAGGGGTTGCGGAGTTGATCCTGGATGGCAGGTTCACGACATTGGATATGTCGGTGCTGGGGTTCGGGCGGGTGATCGATAATAAGCCGTTGGTGGAACGGAATATTGTTTGAATGCGGATTATACCATAGGCCCTTACCAGTGACCTTTGCCCGTCATCGCGAGCCCTGCTTAGGGCGTGGCGATCCAGGCGAGCAATTCCCAATCCTGATCGCTTCGCCTGGACCGCCACGGCTTCGCCTCGCAGTGACGATCAATGCGCAACGGTGATTTGTTTGGGCGCTTGGTATTGCGCACCGGGTTGGCCGGCGGCGGTGCGCCAAGCAAAGACTTATACCAAGCGCCGTTGACCCAGTCTTCATGGGTCAACATCAAGGGCGCTTGGTATTACATGGGCGGCCAGAAGCATATCCAGCAACAAAGCAGTATCGGTGATCTCGCGGCGATCAGCCATAGATTTTCTGGGCGCCGGCCAGGATATCGCGTCGACGGAGATAATTTCGACTGGCCTCGATCGCACGCCGCTCAACCAGATCAACTGGACGGGCCAGCAAGCGCTCCAGCGCATCGGCGAGGTCGTAGAATTGGGTAATTGGCGAAAGATGAGAATCTGGCAGGAACTCGACCAGGAAGTCGGCGTCACTGGTAGCCGGATCGAAGTCCCGACCGCGCGCCGCCGAGCCAAAAACTTCCAACCGCTGCACCGCGTAACGGCGACAGAGCTCGGCAATCTCGGCGCGATGCTGGTCAATCATGGCGTGCATGGACAATGAATAGCACAAAGTCGCTACCCCCGCATCCTCACCCCATCCGGATCAAACAACGGTGCGGCAACCAAATCCGCCCTGCGGGCCTCCCCGAGAATGTCCACCGTGAACCGCGCCCCGGCGCTGGCAAACCCAGTCGGCACATAGGCCAGCGCCACCGATTTCCCGACATGATGGGCAAACCCGCCCGAGGTCACCCAACCAATTGCTTTGCCATCGAGCCGAACCGGCTCATCGCCCAGCGCATCGGCGTCGGCCGCATCCACCACCAGCTTCACCAGCTTCAGTTTCGGCCCCGCATCGCGTTCGCGCAACGCCGCATCGCGTCCAATGAAATCGAGCTTTTTTGCCGCCACGAACCGCCCCAAACCAGCCTCATACGGCCCGTAAATCGGCCGATATTCCCGCGCCCAGGTACCCCAGTCCTTTTCCAATCGCAAGGAATTCATCGCCCGAATACCGACATGGGCAATCCCCAGATCGGCGCCCTTAGCCCGCAACAAATCATACAAAGCCGCGTGATAATCCGGCGTCACCCAGATCTCGTAGCCGAGATCGCCGGTAAAGCTCAGCCGCCCAATTTGTGCCGGGATCATCCCCAAATCCATCCGCCGGTAGTGCATGAACGGGAAGGCGGCGTTCGACACATCCTCCCCACTCACCCGCGCCAGCAACGCCCGCGAATTTGGCCCGGCGATCGACAGCCCGACCAACCCGGAGCGTAACGACCGTAGCGAAACCCCGCGATCCGGCAAATGTGCCTGCCACCAGCGCATATGGTAATCTTCCGCCCCGCCAGTGCCGAACACATGGAAATGATCATCCGACACCCGCGCGACGGTGAAATCGCCGATCAACTTGCCGTTCTGGTTCAGCATCGGCGCCAGCACGATCCGCCCCACTGCTGGCATCCGGTTGGTCAGCATCCGCGACAGAAAATCTTCGGCCTGCGGACCGCACACCGCATATTTCGCGTAGCCCGAGGTCTCAATCAGCCCAACCGCATTGCGCACCGCCGCACACTCCGCGCCTATCGGTCCATGTGCGTTGGTGCGATGAAACGAAACATGCTCGACCGGCTCAGTGCCTTCGGGCGCATACCACAGCGGATATTCCAGCCCCCAGGCGCTTCCAAACACCGCGCCGGCGGCGTGTTGCCGGGCATGGATCGGCGAGGTCCGCAGCGGCCGCCCAGCCGGCAATTCCTCGTTCGGAAAACTGACCCGGAAGCGCCGCCCGTAATTTTCCACCACCTTCGCGGCCGTATAGCCCCGGCTCGCCCAGTCACCATAGCGCGCCACATCCATCGCCCAGATATCAAAGCCGGGATCGCCGTTGATCATCCAGCCCGCCAGCGCCAACCCGACCCCGCCACCCTGGCTGAAACCTGCCATCACCCCACAAGCGACCCAGAAATTGCGCAACCCACGCACCGGGCCAACCAGCGGATTGCCATCGGGGGAGAAGGTGAACGGCCCGTTGATCACCCGCTTGATACCGACATTTTCCAGCGCCGGAAAATGCTTGAAACCAACTTCAAGATTGCCCGCGATACGATCAAGATTGGGCGGCAGCAACTCGGCGGGGAAATCCCACGGCGTGGTCTTGGCCGACCACGGCGTGCCGTTATGTTCATATGTCCCGAGCAAAACCCCCTGGCGTTCCTGGCGCAAATAAATCTCGCCCTCGAAATCAATCGTGTGCGGCAGTTCCGGCATCCCGGCCAGCGCCGGCATGTCTTCGGTAATAAGATATTGATGCTCCATCGCCAGGATCGGCAGCTCCAGGCCAACCATCCGCCCAACTTCACGCGCCCAAAGCCCGCCGGCGTTGACCACGTGCTCGGCAACGATCACCCCTGACGCGGTAACAACATTCCATGTCCCGTCCGGATTCTGCTGCAAATCCTCTACCCGCGTGTGGCGGTAAATCTCGGCGCCCTGCATCACCGCCGCTTTGGCATAGGCGTTGGTGACGCCGGACGGATCGACATAGCCATCCAGCGGGTCCCACATCGCGCCGACGAATTGCGACTTGTCAATCAACGGCAGCAGCTTCGCCGCCTCGTCCACGCTGATCAGATGCGCGTCCATGCCGAGATAATCGCCGCGCGCCACCGCCATCTTGAGCCAGTCCATGCGGTCCTTGGTGCCAGCCAGCATCAGCCCGCCGGGCATATGCAGCCCGCAGGATTGGCCCGAAATCGCCTCGATCTCCTTATAGAGTTCGATGGTATATTTTTGCAGCTTGGCAACGTTGGGATCGCCATTCAACGTGTGCATCCCGCCCGCCGCGTGCCAGGTGCTGCCCGAGGTCAGTTCCGCGCGTTCCAGCAGCACCACGTCGCGCCAGCCGAGTTTGGTCAGGTGATATAGCACGCTCGCGCCAACAACGCCGCCGCCGATCACGGCGACACGGACATGGGATTTCATTTTTCCGCCACTCCTTCAAGCGCTGTTCCGGCCTTGGCAAGCCAGGCAGCAATGTAGTTTCCCAGCGGACGGTCGACATGCAGCAGGATCGCGTCACCGCGCCGCCACAGCAAAACCTTCATCCCGGCAAAGATGGTTTGCGCACATAATCCGGGCGCCAGCAGGGCAGGGTCCAGGGTGGTCGCCATGGCGATGATATCGTCAGCGTCAATCAGTGCGAACACCGCCTGTCCGTCGGTCACATCGGACACGAAATCGCCATCCGGTGCCGCCGCTTGATCGAACCCCACCACCAAGGCCCGGCCAGGCGCCAGCCACAACCGTGCCGGTTCGTCGCCGACCACGGTGTTGGCGGCCTGATCGCCACCTGAAACAAGATGGATCGACGCAGGCGCAATCACCGCCTTATGGGAAATCGCCGCGTGACGCAGCCAGTCCTCAGCCATGCAGTTTCTCCCCGGCGGGGTCGTAGAAACAGGGTGCCACGATGGTGGCGCGGCTGAATTGGCCGAGATGAAAAAGATCGATCGTCTCCCCCATCCGCGCCCGCCCACTCTCGATCATCCCAAGTGCCACGGATCGTTGCAGAACCGGCGACCGGCAGGCGGTGGTGATCCAGCCGAGCGACCGCTTGCCGCCGCCATCGCGCAGCACCGCATGGGTCCCCGGCACCGGAACCACCGCCGGATCGGCCGGTAGCAGCCCGACCAGTTGCCGCCGATCAGGGCGCGTCGCATCCGGCGTCAGCAATGATCGTTTCCCGACGAAATCGATTTTCTTGGCCCGCAATGGCCCTTCGAGCCCAAGATCAACCGGCAAGGTCATGCCATCGGTATCCGTGCCGATCAGAATATAACCCTTTTCGGCCCGCAGCACCGACAGCGATTCAATCCCATACGGCATGATCCCCGATGCCTCACCAAGATCGAGCAGTTGCCGCCACAGCGCATGCGCGTAGCCCGATGGCACCGAAATCTCGTAGCTGCGTTCGCCAGTAAAGCTCACCCGCGCAATCCGGCACGGCACGGCACCCAGCATGGTCTCGGTCATCGCCATATGCGGCAAAGCCTGCTCCGACAGATCGGCGCCGCCGCCCAGTGCCACCACGATTTCGCGTGATTTCGGCCCGCTGACCGCAAAGGTCGCCCACGCGGCGGTTACGTCGTGAAACGCCACCTGCATGGTCGGGTATTCGGTCTGATGCCATAACTCCAGCATCGCCAGAACGCCGGCCGTGTGGCTCGAAGACGGCGACAGCAGATAGCGATCCGCGGCCAACCGCGCCACCACCCCATCGTCGTACACCACCCCGGTTTCGCGCAGCAGCAAGCAATACCGCAGCCGGCCCGGCCGCAGATTGGCGACCTCATTATAGTACATCAAATTGAGGAATGCCGCCGCGTCAGAACCTTGCACCTCGATTTTGCCAAGGCTCGACCCATCAAACAGTCCAACCCGAAAGCGCGCATTGGTGGCCTCGCGCTTGATCGCAGCCGCGGTGGTTTCGCCTATGCCGCGATAACACGCCGGCCGCGCCCAGCCGCCATAGTCGCGCATTTCCGCTCCGAGTGCGACATGATCGTCATGCACTGGCAAATGCCGCAGCGGCGCGAACAGTGCGCCTGCGCGCAGCCCGGCAATTGCGGCGAGCGGGACCGGCGTGAAGGGCGGGCGGAACTTGGTGGTGCCAACCGCCGCAATATCCTGTCCGGTCGCATCGGCAAGAATTGCCAATCCATTGACATTGCTGGTCTTGCCCTGATCAGTCGCCATCCCGAGCGTGGTGTAGCGCTTCAAATGCTCAACCGAGCGATACCCTTCCGACGCCGCCAACCGCACATCCTTGGCGGTAACGTCGTTCTGGTAATCCACCCATTGCCGCGTCCCCGGCAGGTCAAGCCCCCATAGTGGCAGGATCGGTCGGGTCAGGGCACTAGCAGGCGCGTGTGGCGCGGCGAGGTCGCTCGCCCGCCCGGCCGCGTCCAACCCGGCCCGATGGCCCTGCGCCAAACAGGTCGCCAAATCCCAGGCCCCGGTCACGCTGCCAGCAACATGGCGTCCCGCCGCGTCTGGCAGAAACGCCGCCAGCGTATCATCCCAGCGCAATGCCCCGCCCGCCTGGCTGAACAGATGCACTGCCGGCGACCAGCCGCCCGACACCGCCAGCAGATCGGCTGGCACTCGCTCGCGTCGCGATCCATCACACGGCCCGAGATCGACCCAGGCCAGCCCGCCACGCCCGCCAGTGGCCAGCGGCACGCTTGCCGGTCGCACCCTGATGCCCTCGATATTTGGCGCATCGGGCCGCGCATCGGCGATTTCCACCACCGCGCCGGCATCGCGCAACGCAATCGCGGTCGCGTAGGCGCTGTCATTATTGGTCGCCACGATCACCCGACGCCCCGGCAGCACCCCATATTGGCGCAAATAAGCCAGCACCGCGTTGGCCGACATGATGCCCGGTCGGTCATTATCGGGAAACACCAGCGGACGCTCGATCGCGCCAGTGGCAAACACCATTTGGGCCGCCCGCACCACCCATAACCGAGGCTCCGCCCAGCCGGTGGGCGCGGTTGCACGATCTTCCAGCACCGCAAAACTGCCATGGTCATACGCGCCAAACACCGTGCTCCGCGACAGAACCCGCACCCCATCAATCGCCGTCGCCACCCAATCGAGCGCCGGACCATCGTCGATCGTCGCGTTATCCCACAGCAAACTGCCGCCCAGTTCGGCGCGATCATCAACCAGCAGCACCGAAGCACCCGCCGCCCGCGCGGCGCGCGCGGCGGCAATCCCTGCCGGCCCACCGCCGATCACCAGCACATCGCAGCGCGTGTTGCGGGTTTCAAAGGCTCGCGTTTCAATCGCCGCCCCAACCCGGCCCAATCCAGCCATCGCCCGGATTCGGGGTTCATAATGATGCCAACTCGGCGTCATGAAGGTTTTGTAGTAAAATCCGGCGGGCAAGAAACGATGCAGCAGATCGAGCGCGCCGGCAGCGTCATGCGCGACGGACGGATAGCCGTTCACCCCAGCAACGACCATGCCGTCTTGCAACGAAACCAACGTCGCTCGCGCATTGGGATCGTGCTGGTCGCCCCAGCGCACATCGACAACCGCGTTGGGTTCATCCACCCAGGCGGCGAAAACCCCGCGCGGGCGGTGATATTTGAAGCTGCGCGCTACAATCTTGACGCCGTTGGCCAACAGCGCGGATGCAATAGTATCGCCGGTAAAGCCGGTCAGCGCCGCCCCGTTCCAGGTGAAGGACAGCTTCTTGGCGCGGTCGATCCGACCGCCCAATGCCAGCCTCATGGCAGCACCGCATGGGTTGCGGTATCGCGGGTCAGCACGAACCATTGGCCGCAGCCGCCGGCATGGCACCATAATTCACGGTGCGGACCCTTTTCGTTGCTGCGCATATACACATAATCTGCCCACACTGTGTCGGTCACGGCCGATGGCGGGCGGATCGCCGGTTCGCCACCGAACTGGAATTCGGCCTCGTCGCGGGTGCCGCAATGCGGGCAGGGCAGGGCGAGCATTAATGCGCAATCCCGGCGCCGGCGGCTTCATCGATCAGTCGGCCGGTGGTGAAACGATTGAGGTCGAACGGCGCCGAGATCGGGTGGTGCTGCCCGGTGGCCAGAATATGCGCCAGCAACCACCCTCCGGCCGGGATTGCCTTGAAACCGCCAGTGCCCCAGCCGCAGTTCAAATACAAACCCTCCACCGGAGAACGCCCGATCAGCGGCGAATAATCCCAGCACACATCAACAATTCCCGCCCATTGCCGCAGCAGCTTCAAAGTCCGAAAACGCGGGAACATATCGAGCAAGGCGGCGATGATGGTTTGCCCGACTGGCAGATTGCCGCGCTGGGCGTAGGACGGATACAAATCCAACCCCGCCCCAAACACCATCTCCCCCTTGTCGGACTGGCTGCAATAAATCCCAGTGCTGCCGGACAGGATCACCGTGTCGAGCACCGGCTTGACCGGTTCAGTGACCATCGCCTGCAACGCATAGCTCTGGATCGGCAGTTTAAACCCGGCTTTCGCGGCCAGCACCCCGGAATGGCCGGAAACCGCCATGCCGATGCGCCCGGCGGCAATCGGCCCGCGACTGGTTTCCACCCCCACCACACGCGCGCCATCGAAGCGAAACCCAGTAACCTCACAATTCTGGATGATATCAACCCCCATCGCGTCGGCCGCCCGCGCATAGCCCCATGCCACCGCATCGTGGCGCGCAATCCCGCCGCGGCGCTGCACGAAGCCGCCATGGATCGGGTAGCGCGCGTCCGGGTCGCGATTGGCGATCTTGATTTCACGATGCACGCCCTCAGCATCGAGCAATTCGACATCGATGCCGTTGATCAGCATCGCGTTCACACTGCGCGCCATCAATTCCATATCGTGATGGCTGTGGGCGATGGTCACCACCCCCCGTTGCGACAGCATGATGTTGTAGTTGAGCTCCTGGCTCAGCCCTTCGTAAAGCCGCAGCGCATGGTCGTACAACGCGGCACTTTCCGGAAAAAAATAATTCGACCGCACGATGGTGGTGTTGCGCCCGGTATTGCCGCCGCCAATCCAGCCTTTTTCGAGCACCGCCACCCGGTTCGCGCCATGCAGCTTGGCAAGGTAGTAGGCCGTCGCCAGCCCGTGCCCGCCGCCGCCGATGATGACGAAATCATAGCGTGGCTTCGGCGCTGGCGCGCGCCACGCCTCGCCCCAGCCGGTTTGCCCGGCAAGGCCCTGGCGCAGCAGGCCGGCGGCGGAATATCTTGTGCGGAACGGCGTGCGGCTCACTTCTTACCCCGGACCTTTGGCAGCGACTGCCACAACGCGTTCAACACGCGGTGCGTCACTGCGTAGCACCATTCGTACCACGGTAAAAATCGCTGCGCTCGCCATAATGGCGGGCAGATAAACAAACAGCGTCCAAGGCTCGCTTGCCGCCATGATCCGCCCCGCCAAAGCCGGCCCAATTGCCGCCCCGCACGCCCAGACCAGCAGCAACCCGCTGCTTGCCGCCACCATGTCACCGCCCGCCAACCGGTCGCTGGTCTGGCTCGACCCCAGGCCGTACAGCCCCGACGTCATCGCTGAAAAGCCAGCGCCGAGCGCCATCACTACTGGAACCGGCGCTGCTCCGGCACAGTATAGTGCCACGCCCAACACTGCCCCCATCAGCAGCACGCAGACCGCCAGTTGCCGCCGCCCGATCCGGTCCGACAGCAGCCCGATCGGTATTTGCGCCGCCATCCCGGCCAAATTAATCGTGACCAGAAACACCGCGATCTCGGCCTGGCTATAGCCTTGCGCATCGAGCGCCACCGGGGTCATGGCGTAGAATGCCGAGTTCGACAGCCCGGCCACCAGGCAACACACCAGCCCGACCGGCGACACAAGCAGCAGCCCCATCAGCATCACCCTTTGCCGCGCCGGGGCTTGCGGCACCGGCGCCTGGCCCAGCGCCACCGGCACGCCTGCGCCCAGCATCACCAGTCCCGCAATCGCCAACAGCGCCGCCGAGGCCGGCACGAAACTGACGGTGAGTGGCCCGAGCACATTCCCCCCCCACGTCGTCAGCATATAAGCGCTGAACACCCGGCCGCGCGTGGTGTTGGTGGCGTGCGCGTTGAGCCAGCTTTCCGCCACCAGGCATATCCCGGCATGCGCCACCCCCAAGCCCACCCGCAGCATCGCCCACAGCATGGCGGTATCGACCATCGCCATCCCGATTGTGACACCGCCAGCAATAATCGTAACCACGACATAGGCCCGACGATGGCCGAGCACGGCGATCAATCGCCCCAGCCCCAGAGTGCCGGCGATGAACCCCACCGAATGGGCCGAGGCCACCAGTCCGATTTCCGACGCGCTGGCGCCAGCCTGCAACAGCATCAGTGGCGTGACCGGCCCGATAATTCCCAGTGCCACATAGGCGATGAACAGGCTGATCAGCAGCGGCGGAACCGGAGAAGGGGGCATCGCGCCATGATGCCGATCTTGCCGCGCCGAGCCTAGCCCACCAGTGCCACAAAAGCGCCCGTCTGGCCCCTGGCACCGTCGCCAGCATCGGTCTATGCACCCGACAATGTTCGGAATGGAGAGGTTTGTGTCGTTTGCATTGGACCGCGTGCCGCCTATCCTGCAATCCGAGGGCGCGCTCGACCGCCTTGGCGCCCGTGCGCGAACCCTTGCGGGGGGACAACCGGTACTGTTGGTCGCCGATCCCGGGCTTGCGGCCCTTGGCATCACCGAAGCCGCGACAGCCTCACTGCGCGCCTCCGGCTTGGCGGTAACCGTGTTTGACGATTTTGCCAGCGACCCGACCTTGGCCCAGATCGATGCCGCGTCCGCGGCCGCCCGCGCCGGGGATGCGGCTCTGGTGGTCGCCCTCGGCGGCGGCTCGGCCCTCGATGTCGGCAAAGCGGCAGCCGCCATCGCGCCCGCGCATCATACCGCGGCCCATTATCGGCTGTGCGCCAACCCGCTGCCGGTGCGGCCACTGGCCAAAATCTGCATCCCGACGACATCAGGCACCGGATCGGAAACCACCCGCACCGTGGTTGCAACCGATGCAAACGGCGCCAAGACCTGGCTGTGGGGCGCGGAGATCAAGGCCGATCTGGTGCTGCTCGATCCGTTGCTGACGCTCAGCCTGCCGCCCGGTTTAACCGGGGCAACCGCGGTCGATGCCATGGTGCATGCGATGGAAGCCTGCACCAATCGTTCTGCCAATGCCGGCAATGATGTTTATTGCCATGCCGCGATCCGGCTGGTGGCACGCCATCTGCCCGAGGTGATGGCCGACCCGCGCAATGTTGCCGGACGGGCCGGGCTGCAATACGCCGCCTGCCTCGCCGGCATCGCCATTGATAATGCCGGCACCGCGCTCGCCCACTGTATCGGCCACGCCATTGGCGGGCTTGCCCATGTCCATCATGGCCGCGCCGTCGCGGTTGCCATGCGCGGCACCATCGGCTGGATATCGGCGCAAGACCCGGATGGTCGTTTCGCGGCTGTCGCGGCACTGCTCGGCGGCGATCTGGCGGTAGGCTTCGACCGGATGGTGCGCATCGCTGGCATCAAGCTGTCGCTCGCCGAGTATGGTATCGACGCCGCAGCCCTCGCCCGGCAAATGGCGGCACCCGACAACGCACCGATGCGCAACAGCACAAGCCGCGAAGTGACCGACCAGGATCTGCCAGTGCTCGCCCGCATGGTGCTGGAACAAGGCTAGGCCGATGAAAATCACCGCGATCGAAATCACCCATCACCGCCTGCCCCTCGACCCGCCCTTCCGGGCTGCCTGGGACACTACGCCCCGTACCCGTTTCGATGCCACCATCGTCCGCGTCCATACCGATGAAGGTCTGGTCGGTATCGGATCGGGTGACCTCATGCTCGGGTTTGCCGGCCATGAACATCTGTTTATCGGCTGGGACCCGCTGCTGATCGAACGCCACTACCGCGTCCTGAGCCATATCCAGTTTCATTACGGTCGCTGCTGGCCGCTCGATCTGGCGTTGTGGGACCTCGCCGGCAAGATCACCGGCCAGCCCTGCTGGAAACTGCTCGGCGGATTATCCCACCGCGTGCGCACCTACGCCTCATCCGGCACATTGCGCGATCCGGCCGCCATGGCCGACACCGCCGAGCGCCTCATTGCGCGCGGCTTTCCGGCCATGAAAATCCGCTTCCAGCGCGGCGACTGGCGCGATGACATCCGCGCCCTCGAAGCCGTCCGCGCCCGCATCGGCGACAAGCTCGTTCTGATGGTCGATTGTAACCAGGGCTGGCGCCTGCCCGCCGACACCTACGCGCCCTGGACCCTGAAAGACGCTGTTACCGTCGGCCGAGAACTCGAACGCCTCAGCGTTTACTGGATG
>JANYCX010000186.1 GCA_025360065.1 Acetobacteraceae bacterium
GCTGATGGTGGTCTGGGTCTTGACCACGCCTTCCTGATCTTCGCTGTTGTAATCAGGATTATGCTTGAACCCCGCCGTCTTGGCCGCAGCAAACCACGCGTCATACAGCTTGTTCTGATCCGGGACTTCCTGGACCTTCAACGGTCCGCCAACCCCGCGCCCGTTCGCCGATCCACCCTTGTAATCCTCCATCCGGCGAAACACCGGGGCAACATCGTCCCAGGTCCAGCCGCGATTGCCCATCTGCGCCCAGGTGTTGAAATCGAGCGGCTGGCCACGCACGTAAACCAATCCGTTGATCGCGCTCGACCCACCGAGCACCTTGCCGCGCGGCACCGGGATTTCACGGTTCTTGGTGCCGGGCTCGGGCTCGGACCGATAGCGCCAATTGGCCGCTGGATTGTCCAACAGCAGCCCAAAGCTGATCGGGAAACGTGTGTAGGGATGGCTTGCCTTGCCGGCTTCGAGCAGCAGCACCTTGTTGGTGGAAGTCTCGGTCAACCGCGCCGCCAGCGCTGCCCCGGCTGATCCCGCACCCACTACGATATAGTCGAATTGTGCTTCGCCGATCATGCCAGTTCTCCCCGTTTGGGAAGGAGTAAACGCCGATCCGGCCGGTTGCGCAAAGCGTGCTTTTTTTGGTCGAACAACGAACGCCCGCCCCTGCGCTTGCCTTCCTTGGTTTCGCCACGTATCGCCCATGGATAAACTCGGAGGAAACCACCCATGTCGCTATCCCGTCGCCATCTGCTCAGCGCAGGCGCCATCCTTGCCGCCCCCGCCATTGCCCGCGCGCAGACCATGCCCGGCGTGTCGGCGACCGAGATCAAGATCGGCCAGACCATGCCGTATTCTGGCCCCGCCTCGTCCTATGGCACGATCGGGCGGGCGCAACTGGCTTATGTGAAGATGATCAACGAGCAGGGCGGGGTGAACGGCCGCAAGATCAACCTGATCAGCCTCGACGACGGCTATCAGCCGCCCAAGACCCTGGAAATGACCCGCCGCCTGGTGGAGCAGGACGAGGTATCGTTCATTTTCCAACAGCTCGGCACACCACCGGTGATGGCGACCCGGCGCTATTTGAACGACCGGAAAGTGCCGCAGATATTCGTCGCCACTGGTGCCACCCAGTTCGGTGACCCAGGCCATTTTCCGTGGACGATGGGCTGGCAGCCGACCTACCAGACCGAGGGGAGCGTTTACGCAAAATATGCGCTGCAAACCAAGCCGAACGGCAAGATCGCGGTGCTGTATCAGAACGATGACAGCGGCAAGGATTACTACAAAGGCTTCCGCCAGGGCCTCGGCGACAAGGCCGACAAGATGATCGTGGCGACCGCGACCTATGAAGTCACTGATCCGACTGTCGATTCACAACTCGTCTCGCTGAAGAATTCCGGCGCCGACGTGTTCTTCGCCACCGGCATTCCCAAATTCGCCGCAATGACCATCCGCAAGGTTTATGAAATGGGCTGGAAGCCGCTCTATTTCATGGCCAATGTTGGATCATCGGTATCATCGGGCCTGGCGCCCGCTGGCCTCGAAAAATCGGTCGGAATTTTCACCAGTTCCTATTTGAAGGACCCGACCGATCCGCAATGGGCGGCCGATCCGGGGTTCCAGGCGTTCCAGGCCTGGATGAAGAAATACTATCCCGACGGGGACGCGACCGATCTCAACAACGCCTATGGCTACACCTCCGCCCAGACCCTGGTGCAGGTGCTGAGGCAATGCGGCAACGATCTTACCCGCGCCAACATCCTCAAGCAGGCAGCGTCGCTCGATTTCGAATTGCCGTTGTTGCAGCCGGGCATTCGCATCAAAACCTCGCCCGACAACTACTACCCGATCCGCCAACTGCGCCTGGTGCGCTTTGACGGTCGGGCGTGGATCCCGCAGGGCGAGGTGATCAGCGAATAGTTACGCCGCAGCACCGGTGGAGATCAGCGTATCGATCTCCGCCGGGCTGTAGCCCGCCTCGGCCAGAACCTCGCGGCTATGTTCGCCGAGCCCGGACGCAAAGCCCTGCACGCTGGTGTCGGCGTCCGACAACCGGTAGGGCGGGTTCATCACCTTAAAGTTGCCGCCGGCGTCGTTCACGGTTGCCAGCGCGCCGCGATGGACGAGTTGTGGGTCCTGCAAGGCTTCGGCCACGGTGCGATAGACCGAGCATGGCACGCCGGCGGCGTTCAGTGCGGCCTCAACCTCGGCGGTCGTCAGCTTGGTGGACCATGCTTCCAGTTCGTCAACGAAATGCCCCCAATTATCGCGTCGATCAGCGAAGAGCGCGAAACGCGGATCGGCGACCCAATCTGGCCGACCCGCAGCGGCGGCAACGTTTTGGAAGGATCGCTCGGACGCGATCGCCGGCATGATAAAGCCATCCGAGGTGGCAACAGGTCCGAACATTGGCCGGCCCGGCGGGGGGACCGGGAATTGCGCGGCCTGAACCTCCCCCAGGGTGAGCGCGAGCATTGATTCGAGCATCGACACATCGACCATCTGCCCGCGTCCAGTCACGCCGCGCTGCACCAATGCGGTAACGGTCGCACCATAGGCATAGGTTCCAGTCAGGATATCGGCGACGTAGATGCCGCAATTATCCGGCCGGGTGCGGCCTGCCTGGAAGCTCAAATGGGTGAGATCGAAACCTGCTGAGGCATGCACCGCCGGCGCATAGGCCGCCAGGCCAGCCGAGGGGCCAGTTTGGCCATAGCCGGAAATCGCCGTGTAGATCAGCTTGGGATTGATCGCCGCCAGCACATCGTAGCTCAACCCGAAGCGTTTCATTACGCCGGGACGGAAATTTTCCACCAGGATATCGGCCTTGGCCACCAGTTTCTTGACGACCTCGACCGATGCCGGATTTTTCAGATCGAGCACCAGGCTACGCTTGCCGGCATTGAGCTGGCCGTAGGCGGTGCTGGCGCCATTGCGATACGGCGGACGGTTGCGCATCAGCTCGCCCTCGGCGGTTTCGATCTTGATGACCTCGGCGCCACCATCGGCGAGCAGCCGGGCGCAATAAGGGCCGGCAATGGTGGTGGCGAAGTCGAGCACGCGCAAATTTGCGAACGGACGGGTCATTTTTTTGGAGCCTCCCTTAATGGCTCCATCACACCATCAGGGCGGGGTGGAAGGCAACCATCGGTAAAATGTTATCCCGCCCGCACCAGCCGATGATGTTTCCTGCCTGATGACAGCTTGATGCCACTCACCAACGCATCCACTGCAATAATCGTGGCTTCATCACCGATCGCGATATCATCGACCCGCGCGCCACCGCCCTTGATCAGCCGTCGTCCCTCCGCATTGCTGGCCACCAATCCGGCGATCACCAGCAGCCGGAACACTGGCAAACCATCGCCAATTTCGGCGACCGGCACCGATATCAGCGGCAGGTTTTCCGCACTGCCTCCGGTTTCAAACGCTTGGCGCGCCGCATCGGCCGCGGCGTCGGCCTTAACCGTGCCGTGCGCAAGCGACGTCGCGGCGGTTGCCAGAATTTTCTTCGCCTCGTTGATTTCCAATCCGCCGAGCTTCTCGAGCCGGGCAATCTCAGGCAGCGAAATATCGGTGAACAAACGCATGAAGCGGCCAACATCGGCGTCTTCGGTGTTGCGCCAGAACTGCCAGTAATCGAAGACAGGCAGCCGGTCCTCGGTGAGCCACACCGCCCCTTGGGAGGTCTTGCCCATCTTCGCGCCCGACGCGGTGGCGATCAGCGGCGTAGTCAGGCCAAATACCTGCTTACTGTCGGTGCGCCGCACCAGATCGATGCCGGAGACGATATTACCCCACTGATCCGACCCACCCATCTGCAAGGTTACTCCATAGCGGCGGTTGAGTTCGCGGAAATCGTAGCTTTGCAGGATCGAGTAGTTGAATTCGAGGAAGGTCAGCCCCTGTTCGCGATCGAGCCGCGACTTCACGCTGTCGAACGACAGCATCCGGCTGATCGAAAAATGCGGGCCAACCTCGCGCAGCAATTCGATGTAGCCGAGCTTGTCGAGCCAATCGGCATTGTTCGCCATGATGGCATCAGACGGGCCATCGCCGAAGCGCAGAAACGGCGAGATGTTGCGCACGATGCCGGCCTGGTTCACCGCAAGCTGGGCATCGGTCAGCAACTGGCGGGCTTCCTCGCGAAAGCTCGGGTCGCCGATCTTGCTGGTGCCGCCGCCCATCAGCGCCACCGGCTTGTGGCCGTGGCGCTGCAACAGGCGCAGCAACATGATCTGCACCATGTGGCCGACATGGAGGCTGTCGGCGGTAAGGTCGTAGCCGATATAGCCTGCGATCTTGCCATTGCGGCAGGCGGCGTCCAGGCCGTCCTGGTCAGTACACTGGAAGACGAAGCCGCGATCGGTCGCTTCTTGCAGGAAGTCGCTTTTGGGCATCGGGGAAGCACCTAAGAAAACAGTTCTTTTTGTGAACAAAAAAACGAGAAAAACATTTTGATAATTGTTGCGGTTGGTGACTAACAGCGAAAATCGTCAATGCAAGCGATTTCGAAGCAAGCGATCGCATTGACGATTATCCATTGGAGCGGCCCTGGCGGGCTCATGCCAACAGCGCATCGAGCTTCCCGCCCCGCTCCAAAGCCATCAGATCATCGCAGCCGCCGATATGGGTGCCGTTGATAAAAATCTGCGGCATCGTTGTACCACCGGCAGACCGAACGGAGGCTTCGGCGCGTTCGGCACTGCCATGTGGGGCGGGAATTTCGACAAACGCAACGCCCTTGGCGGTCAGTACATTCATCGCCCGCGCACAAAAACCGCACCAGTCCTGGGTATAGATTTCGACTTTGGCCATGGAGGCACTCCTTTACATCTCCAAATAGGTCAAGGTGCCGGCCGGGTTCAAGCCCTCAAGTTTGCCGCGGGTCTAATACGCGGGCGGCGACCAGCACATCCACTGACGCCGCCCCGGCATCGAGCAGCACATCAGTGCAGGCACGCGCGGTGGCGCCCGAGGTCATTACGTCATCGACGAGCAAAATGCGCTGGCCATTGATGGCTGCCAGCCGATGGGGACGAACCGCGAAAGCATGGGCTACGGTTTCGGCGCGGGCGGCTGCGGTCATGCTGCCAAGTGGGGGGGTCGGCTGGGCACGGATCAGCGCGTCGGGGATTGCACGGGCCTGGCGGCGTTTGGCCAGCTCCTGGGCCAGAAGAGCGGCCTGATTATAGTGGCGTTCACGCAACCGGGTGCGGTGCAGCGGCACTGGCACGATAATCTCGGCGCGGGCCAGTAAGGTTGGGCCGGCGCGGGCCATCATCGCGGCGAGCGGGGATGCGTGTTCCTGACGACCGGCGTGCTTGAACGGCAATAGGATTTTCTTGGCCTGATCGTTATAGCTCATCGCAGCCCGCGCCTCCCCCCAGGGCGGCGGATTGCCGGTGCAGGTCAGGCAAATCTGGTCCGGTCCGGCCTGCCCGAAATGGGTGAACGCCAGGCCGCACGACACGCAGCACGGGGTGGAAATAAAGCTCGTCGCCTTGAAGCACTTGGCGCAGAACTGGCCCTGCGCCTCGACTGCGGCATCGCAGGTCAGGCATTGCGGCGGCAGCAGCAGGTCTAAGACCAGCTGTGCCGCGTGACGGGTGAAGCTGGTGGCGCGACGGCGCATCTAGCCCATCATTCGTTCAAACGGCTTCTTTTGGACGGTCGATAAGTGCGAAAGCATATAGCTACACTCCGAACTTTACAGTGCCGTCGCGTTCGATTTCGTGCACAAGACCAATTTCCCATGACAGATATGCCTTCATCGCGTCCTCGACCCCAGAATTGCGATCATAGGGGCGGAGATAGAAATCGACGCAAGCGTGATCTGGCGGCACATTGCGGTCGGCGGCGATCGGTAGCCTCGCCACCCGCCACGCCGCGGTGCCGCCTTCCAGTGCCACGACCGGCATGTGGGTCCGCGCCTGCAACTCGGCGACCGCAAGCCGCGCCGCCACCCCGTCGGATGACGTGATTACCGCCAGGGGCGCCCGACCAAGGCGCAAATCGGCGAGTCTGGTGCGAATACCCCATACCGCTCCGGGAATATGCCCGTCGCGATAGTCGATGCTGCGAGCGAGATCGACGACAACGCATTTCAAGCCAGCGAGGCCCGCGACCGAAATTGTCGGCACCGGCGCCGCGAGTTCGGGTATCGCGATGATCTTACCGGCGGTCGCCCCGGCAAGCCCATCACGCAGCACCATGACGTCGGCATAGCCCATCTGGCGGAGCCAGGCGGCGCTCATGCTTGCACGCACGCCGTCATCATCGACCAGCACGACGCGGGCGCCACGCACCCCAATCCACGTGTCGGTGGCCTGCACCAACTGCCCGCCGGGCGCGGACACTGCGTCGGCGCGGCTGCCGGCGGCGAATTCGACCGGGTCGCGAACATCAAGCACGTAGGTGGTACGGCTGGGGTCCGCCTGGTGTGCGGCAAGGGTGGCGGCGTCAATTTCCTGAACCTGGCAGCGGTCGGCGAAGGCCACGGCGCGCTGGCGGGCGAGGGCCAGGCTTGCCGGCTGGCCGGGCGCGAATTCGGCCGGCTGGCCGCGAGCGCAGGTCAGGCCCGCCAATTCCCAGCCCATCGTGCCGTTGCGCAGCGCCACCACCTTGTTTGGTACCCCGGCCTGACGCAGGCTTTCGGCGCCAAGAATGGACCGCGTGCGCCCGGCGCAGTTGACCACGATGAGGGTTTCCGGGTTCGGCACCAGATCGCCAATCCGGTAAGCGAGCTCGCCGCCGGGCACCGACACCCCACGCGGGATCGACATGCGGCGATATTCCTCAATGGTGCGGCTATCCAGCACCACCATGTCGCGGCCGTCTTCGAGCCAGGATTTTAGCTCCGGCGCATCAACGCTTTCTGTACCGAAATGATGTTCGATCCACTCGCCAAAGGCTTTGGACGGCACGTTGACGCCGGAAAACAGCACGTAGCCGGCAGCCTCCCAAGCCTTGGTGCCGCCGTCGAGGATGCTGACATTGCTGGCGCCAATGGATTCCAGATACGCGCCGAGCTTTTCGGCGACGCCACGCCCATCATCGGTGATCGCAATGCGGGTGCCGAGGTTGGGCAGCAGCGCGCGGCCGCGGGTTTCGGCACGGGATAATGGGCATGGCACTGCCCAGAACAAATGCGACGCGCCAAATTCGCCTTCCTCGCGCGCATCGAGCAGCGCGAGTTCCTGCCCGTCTTCAATCCAGCCGCGCAGGGTGGGGGCGTCAATCCGGTTCATGGCGTGGTCCTTGGTTGGGCATTTGCACAGGACCATAGAACTGCGAACAGCACGGGGCAAACGAGCTTGGCAGAACGCCAAAGACAGCGCACATCATGGCCGATGGCCGATGGAATGCAGATATTTGACCGTGTTGCCGTGCGCCACCACCGTGACCGCGCGGCGGGCTTGGTCGGGCAGGTGGCCGAGGTGCTGGCCGAGGTCGCGGATCGGTTGCTCGACCGGCTGGATGATGTGACGCGCAGCTTTTCAATCGCGTTGGACGTTGGCGGGCGCGGGGTGGTGGCGCCGTTGCTCGCCGCGCGCGGGATGCGGGTGGTGAGTTGCGATCTGTCGCCGGCAATGGCAGCACTCCATCCGGGCGGCGTGGCGGCGGACGAGGAATTTCTGCCCTTTGCGCCTGCGAGCTTCGATCTGATCGTCGCCAATCTGTCGCTACATTGGGTGAACGACCTGCCGGGTGCGCTGATCCAGCTTCGTTGCGCCTTGAAGCCGGATGGGCTGTTCCTGGCCAGCATCCCCGCGCTTGGCACGCTTGCCGAGTTGCGCACGGCGCTGACCGAGGCCGAGGCGGGGCTGAGCGGGGGCGCCGCGCCGCGCGTATCCCCCTTCCCCGATCTGCCGGATTGCGCCGCGTTGTTACAGCGCGCCGGATTTGCTCTACCGGTCGCCGATTTGGATGAAATCGGCTTGATGTATGCCGATCCGTTGGCGCTGCTCCGCGATCTGCGCGCCGCGGGTGAGACCAACGCGATGCGTCTGCGCGACCGCCGCGTTCCGCCACGCGGGCTGTTTCCGCAGACGCTGGCGGGCATGCCGTCCAATGATGGCCGGACCCGCGCGACATTGCGGCTTGCGATGCTGACCGCATGGGCACCGGCGCCGAGCCAGCCGAAGCCGGTGGCACGAGGCAGCGCCACGGTGTCGCTGGCGGAGGTGTTAAGAAATGAACCGTAGGGCAAGCGATTTTTCGTAAAACACGCTGGTGGTGAGCGACGGGGCCGGCTTGGCCAGATAATCCCCAAACGCGCCGCACACCGTGAACCCGGCACGTTCATAAAGCCGCATCGCGGCATGCTGCACAGTGCCGGTTTCGAGCCGCAGCATAGGCACACCGCCCGCCCGCGCCTCGGCTTCCAGCCGTTCTAGGATCGCCTGCGCGACGCCCTTGCCGCGGGCGATGTTGCGGACATACATGCGCTTGACCTCGGCGAAATCGGCGAACAACGCCACCCCGCCGCAGCCGACCGGCACGCCGTTCAACCGGGCGACAAAAAAGCGCATATGCGGGGTGAAAATCGCCTCAAGCGCCAGGCCATGGCGCTGCTCCGGCGGATATTCGGCGGACAGCACCGCGTCGAGTTCGCCGATCAGCGCGCGAACCGCATCGGTGGGCGCGGTGCTGCGGATGATGGTGAGGTCGGCGGTGGTCATATGATGCTCCCCCGGGTGCGGGTCCATTCATCCGCCGCCTTACCCATGGTTTTGCCGACGCTCGCCTGCATCCAGGCCATAAACGGCCGGTCGAACTTGAATCCATCGCCGCATTGGACGCGGAAAAAGCGGCGCACATTCTGGGTCATCCGATAGGTCGCAGTGATCGGGGTGGCGCGGCTGATCCCGGCGCTGTGCCAGTCAAAGCGGACCCGGCGGAACAGTTTGCGGTATTGTTCGATGGCCAGATCGGGCAAGCCGCTTGCGTCGTCGATGGTGAACCAGGCGAGTTTGCTGTGCTCATCGTTTGCCATGCGCGGCGCCCCGCCGGTCCAGCCGGTCACGACGTAGAAATGATAAGTTGCGCCGCCGCGGGCTTCGGGAGAATTATCCACCAGTGAGGTCAGCAGTTTGGAATGGGTCGGGGTGACGCCGATTTCCTCGCTCATTTCGCGCGCCAAAGCGTTCGGAATGGTCTCGCCCGCTTCGACCTTGCCGCCGATCACGTCCCACCGATTGGCGTAAGTCCGCCGATGCGCCGCGCGCTTGCCGAGCAATATCCTGGTGCCGTCGAACAGAATCGCACAGGCATAGTGGTTCATGCCGAGGCCCGCGCCTTGGCCAGCACGCTATCGACATAGTCGGATTTGGCGTCGGTATAGGCTTCGCGGTCCTGGCTGTGGAGGGCGACGAGATCGTGCTTCAACGCGGCATAGCGGGAACCTTCATCGGGGTGGGCGCGGAGATAGTCACGGAATGCCAGGCGCTGCCACATCTCGCCGTCAATCTCGGTCATGTGGATGTGGTGGGTACGCTGCGGGGCCGATGGCGGCAGACCTTTAACAAAAAACAGCCGGTCGGTTTTGGGATTGTCAGGCCAGAACGCGTAGCCCACGGCGTTCAGCGGGCCGACCGCCGCCATCCGCGCATCGCGCAGTGAGCGCACAGCAATCAGGATGTCGATAATCGGCTTGGCGGCGAGGCCGGGGATGGCAGTACTGCCAAAATGCTCGGCGGCGACGATCAGGCCAGCCGGCAAGGCTTGCGACACGCGGGCGATTTCAGCCTCATACTGCGCCGGCCAAGTCGGGTCGTACGGGACCAGCTTGATCTCATCCATGGTTTACGCCCCGATCGGCGAGCAGATTTCGACCAGAAAGCCGTTGAGGTCGCGGACATAGGCGACTGTCTGGCCCCAAGGCTTTTCTGCCGGCGGCTTGGCCGCGGTTGCCCCCGCTGCAATCGCCTTGGCATAAGCGGCGGCGACATCGTCGGTGACCAGTCCGATCTCGACGGCGGCCGGCGCCTGGTTGGGGCGGTTTTCCCGCACCCCGAGGGCATATTGGGCAATGAGCGTTTCGGCGGCAAAAGCCAGCGTGGTGCCGCCGGATTGCAATTCACCATATTCGCCCCCTGGGGCAAGAAAACGCCGCTTGAAACCGAAGGCACGTTCATAAAACGCCAACGCCGCCGGCACGTCCGGCACATGGATGATCACATAACCAAGGCGCATTTTTTTTCCCGCTTCAGGCCCGCATATAACTGCCGAGATCGGGGGTCAGCGCGTTGGTGGCCAGATAGCCGAAGGTGCCGTGCTCCAGCGCCTCGGTCGCCGCCCGGGCAGTGGCCGCCATGGCGGTGCGCCATAGCGAGGTGGCGAGGCTGATCCGACGCACGCCAGCGGCTTCGAGTTCGGC
>JANYCX010000236.1 GCA_025360065.1 Acetobacteraceae bacterium
TTGACTCGGCGATTTGGATCGCGGCGCCGGTTTGCGGGTTGCGGCCGGTGGTGGCTTTGCGGGTTGAGGTTCCGAACGATCCGAAGCCGACGAGGCGGACTTCTTCACCGGCCTTGAGGGCGGCTTCGATGCCGGCGAACACGGCGTCCACGGCTTCGGTGGCTTTGGCTTTGGTGAGGTCGGATTTATCGGCGACCACGGCGATCAGGTCCATTTTGTTCATCGAAAGCGCTCCTTGCGTTTTGTCTTGTGTGGGCACGGCTTGCTGCCCTGGTGGTGCGGACCATAGCGGCGGGTCCTTAGTTGGGTCAACGAAGGATGATGTCGGAACCCGCGGAAATCTGCGTTAAATGGCAAAAGTAAGCCTGCCATGTCCCGCTTGCGCGGCCCATGGCAGGCTTGACAGTCGCGTATGGTTTAGTGGGTGAGCGGTGCTGCCGGAGCGATTGCTGCCGGGATCGGGGTTTCCGGCGGTTCGATCCATTCAATCGCTTCGGGCTTGCGCACCAATGCCTGGCTGATGACCTCATCAGCGTTGGACACTGGGATCAACGTGAGGTTTTTCTTCACGTTGTCAGGGATATCGGCGAGATCCTTTTCGTTTTCCTTGGGGATGAACACCGTGGTGATCCCTGCACGCAGGGCAGCCAGGAGTTTTTCCTTCAGGCCACCGATCGGCAGCACCCGGCCGCGGAGGGTGATTTCCCCGGTCATGGCGATGTCGCGGCGCACCGGGATGCCGGTCAGGATTGAGACGATCGAGGTTGCCATGGCAACGCCGGCCGACGGTCCGTCTTTCGGGGTAGCGCCTTCGGGCACGTGGACATGGATGTCGCGCTTTTCGAACACGGTCGGCTTGATGCCGAACGAAGCCGAGCGGCTACGCACATAGGACAGGGCTGCCGAAACACTTTCCTGCATGACGTCGCCAAGCTTGCCGGTAAGCTTGATGTTGCCTTTGCCGGGCAGCAGCACGCTTTCAATGGTGAGGATTTCGCCCCCCACTTCGGTCCAGGCCAACCCGGTCACGGCGCCGACCATGTCTTCCGATTCCGCCTCGCCATAGCGGAACCGCTTGATCCCGGCGTATTTTTCCAGGTTCTTGCGATTGACCGCGAGCTTTTTGGACTTGCCGGTGACGATTTCCTTCACGCCTTTGCGGGCGAGATTGGCGATTTCGCGCTCCAGGCTCCGCACCCCGGCTTCGCGGGTGTAGTAGCGGATCAGGTCGCGCATCGCTTCGTCGGTGATGGCGAATTCGCCGGGTTTGAGGCTGTGGGCTTCGATCACCTTGCTGAGCAAATGGCGCTTGGCGATTTCGACCTTTTCATCCTCGGTGTAGCCGGGGATGCGGATGATTTCCATGCGGTCCATCAGCGGCTGCGGCATGCGCAGGCTGTTGGCGGTGGTGATGAACATCACGTCCGACAGATCGTAATCGACTTCGAGGTAGTGATCGGCAAAGGTGCTGTTCTGTTCCGGATCGAGCACTTCGAGCAGTGCTGATGACGGATCGCCGCGCCAGTCCGCGCCCAATTTGTCAATTTCATCGAGCAGAAACAGCGGGTTGGATGTCTTGGCCTTTTTCATGCCCTGGATGACCTTGCCGGGCATCGAGCCGATATAGGTCCGGCGATGGCCGCGCACCTCGGCTTCATCGCGCACACCGCCGAGCGACATGCGGACAAAGCTGCGGCCGGTTGCCCGCGCCACGGACTTGCCGAGCGAGGTTTTGCCCACGCCTGGCGGGCCGACCAGACACAGGATCGGGCCTTTCATCTTGTCGGCGCGCGATTGCACGGCGAGATATTCAAGGATGCGTTCCTTGACCTTCTCCAGCCCGAAATGATCGGCATTGAGGATTTTTTCGGCCTCGTTGATGTCTTTTTTGACCTTTGACCGCTTTTTCCACGGGATCGACAGGATCCAGTCGAGGTAATTGCGGACAACCGTCGATTCCGCGCTCATCGGTGACATGCTGCGGAGCTTTTTCAGCTCGCCCAGCGCCTTTTCGCGCGCTTCCTTGGACAGTTTGGTCTTGGCGATGCGTTCCTCGATTTCGGCGGTTTCGTCCTTGCCGTCCTCGCCTTCGCCGAGTTCCTTCTGAATGGCCTTCATCTGTTCATTCAGGTAATACTCGCGCTGGGTCTTCTCCATCTGGCGCTTGACGCGACCGCGGATTTTCTTTTCGACCTGCATGACCCCAATTTCGGAATCCATGTGGCCGAAGACCTTCTCCAGCCGCTCTGAAATCGTGGTGATTTCGAGCAGTTCCTGACGTTCGGCGATCTTGATGTTGAGGTGGGCCGAGATCGTATCGGCAAGCTTGCCGGGTTCCTCGATCTGGTTGATTGAGACCAGGACTTCCGGCGCGATCTTCTTGTTGAGCTTGATATACTGCTCAAACTGGGTGACCACCGACCGGCTGAGCGGTTCGAGTTCCTTCACCACGCCAGGTGTTTCCGGCAGTTTTTCGACATAGGCTTCGAAAAACGCCTCGGTTTCCTTGAATTTGGTGACCCGGGCGCGGCTGCCGCCCTCGACCAACACCTTCACCGTGCCGTCGGGCAATTTCAACAATTGCAGCACGGTTGAAACAGTGCCGATGGTGTAGATGTCGTTGACCGATGGGTCGTTCTGCTCGTGGTTTTTCTGGGCGACCAGCAGGATCTGCTTGTCTTCCTTCATCACCGCTTCGAGCGCGCGGACGGATTTTTCGCGGCCAACGAACAGGGGCACAATCATGTGCGGAAAAACGACGATGTCGCGCAGTGGCAGGACGGCAAGCACGTCGCCCAATTCGGCGGTGTCGTCAGGCTGATCGGAATTTGACATAAAATGACCTCCTAAGGGACAGTCGACAGGTCCGCGCCCCAATCATGGGCACGCTGGCTTGCCGGGCCAGACGATCACCTGGGTAATCGTCTGGCCGTTGCAATCGCATATCGGCAGCCAGTGGGCGCGCCGCAAGGGCTTGACAAAATTCTGCCCGACCAGGGCAGGGCTGAAACTTTAGGCTGACTGCTCAAGTTTTTCCTGACCGTACGTATACAGCGGTTCGGCTCGGTTTTCCGCCACTTCGCCAGAGATCGTCACCTCTTCGACGCCCTCGAGGCCTGGGAGTTCGAACATGGTGGTGAGCAGAATCTGCTCCATGATCGATCGCAGCCCGCGCGCGCCGGTTTTGCGGGCGATTGCCCGCTTGGCGACCGCGGCCAGGGCTTCGTCGGTGAAGCCGAGCTTGACGCCCTCCATCTCGAACAGGCGGGCATATTGCTTGATCAGCGCGTTCTTCGGCTTGGTGAGGATTTCGATCAGCGCGGTTTCATCCAGGTCTTCGAGCGTCGCCACCACCGGCAGACGGCCGATGAATTCCGGGATCAGGCCGAAACGCAACAGATCTTCCGGTTCAACTTCGCGCAACACCGCGCCAATCCGGCGTTCCTCCGGATTGCGGACTTCGGCGCCGAAACCGATGCCGCCGCCCTTGCCGCGGGCCGAGATGATCTTGTCGAGGCCCGAGAATGCGCCGCCGCAGATGAACAGAATGTTGGTCGTATCGACCTGGAGGAATTCCTGCTGCGGATGCTTGCGCCCGCCTTGCGGTGGCACGGAGGCAACAGTGCCTTCCATGATCTTCAGCAACGCCTGCTGCACGCCTTCGCCGCTGACATCGCGGGTGATCGAGGGGTTGTCAGATTTGCGGCTGATCTTGTCGACCTCATCGATATAGACAATGCCGCGCTGGGCGCGTTCGACATTGTAGTCGGCGGCTTGCAGCAGCTTGAGGATGATGTTCTCGACATCCTCACCCACGTAGCCGGCCTCGGTAAGAGTCGTGGCATCCGCCATCGTGAACGGCACATCGATGATGCGCGCGAGGGTTTGCGCCAGCAGCGTCTTGCCGGACCCGGTTGGCCCCAACAGCAGGATATTCGATTTGGCGATTTCGACGTCGTTCGACTTCCCGCCATGGGCGAGGCGCTTGTAATGGTTATGGACGGCCACCGAGAGCACCTTTTTGGCGTGCTGCTGGCCGATGACGTAATCATCGAGGACCTTGCAGATTTCCTTCGGTGTCGGCACGCCGTCGCGGGACTTCACAAGATGGGTCTTGTGTTCCTCACGGATGATGTCCATGCAAAGTTCGACGCATTCATCGCAGATGAATACGGTCGGGCCCGCAATAAGCTTGCGCACCTCGTGCTGCGACTTGCCGCAGAACGAGCAATAGAGCGTGTTCTTTGAGTCGCCTGACTTGCTCATAAGCACTCCTGCCCCGGATCGCCGGGAATCGGTCTATTAGTCTAGACCCCCGGGGCTTGCGGGGACAAGGGCTGGGTATATTTGGGAAAAGCTAAGAAAAGCGGAAGGCGGGTCGTTCGTTTTGGTGCGCCAGAACCCCCACCCCGGAATTCTTCCAGGGCGAAAGGGCTTGGGTTGCAGCCTAAGCCTTCACCGCTGCTGCCGGCGTTTCCGGCAGACGGTCCACAACCTGATCGATCAACCCGAACTCCCGCGCCTCAACGGCTGACATATAAGTGTCGCGTTCGAGCTTGCGTTCAATCGCTTCAACCGGTTGGCCGGTATGATGCACGTAGATGTTGTTGAGTTGGCGGCGGGTATAAAGGATTTCCTTGGCCTGGATATCGATGTCCGTCGCCTGGCCCTGCGCGCCACCGGATGGCTGATGGACCATAATCCGCGCGTTGGGCAGAGCGAAACGCTTTCCCTTGGCGCCGGCGGTCAGCAGCAGGCTGCCGGCGGATGCTGCCATACCGATGCACACCGTGCTGACCGGGCTGCGGATGTATTGCATCGTGTCGTACATCGCCAACGCGGCCGAAACCACGCCGCCGGGGCTGTTGATGTAGAACGAGATGTCCTTGTTGGGGTTCTCGCTTTCCAGGAACAGCAACTGCGCGCAGATCAAGGACGCCACGCCATCATAGACCTGCCCGGTCAGGAAGATAATGCGTTCCTTAAGCAGGCGGGAATAGATGTCGTAGGAACGTTCGCCACGCGCGGTCTGTTCGACCACCATTGGCACCAGGCTGTTGGCGTAGATCTCTAGCGGATCCCGGTCTCGCATGTCTCTTCCTTCGTTGGGCGTGCAATTCACATAAGATGCACGAACAGGGTTACGAGTCCGTTGCTGTGGTTAAGCAGCTATTTCGGGCTCGGGTTCCTTGGCGAGTTCTTCCGGGGTGACAACCTGATCGGTGACCTTGGCGAGTTCGAGCACGAAATCGACCACTTTTTCCTCGAAGATCGGTCCACGCAGATTATCGGCGGCCTGCGGATTCTTGCGGAAGAAATCCATCACCATCTGTTCCTGGCCCTGGTAGCGCCCGGCCTCGGCACGCATCGCGCGGGCGAGTTCGTCATCGGTTACCACAATGCCGTTGACCCGGCCGATTTCGGCGAGCAGCAGGCCAAGCTTCACCCGGCGTTCGGCGATCGCCATGTATTCGGCTTTGAGGGTTTCGTCGTCCTTGCCAGCGTCATCGGCATCGAGCTTGCCGTCTTTGCGGTCGGATTCGACGCGCTGCCAGATCTGGGTGAACTCGCCTTCCAGCAGGGTCGGCGGAACATCGAAATCGGCAACCTTGGTCAGCGCATCGAGCAGTTGGCGCTTGATTTTCAGACGCGACAGCTGGTCGTATTCGCGCTGCATCTGCTTGCCGATGAGGTCTTTCACCTCATCAAGGGCGCCAAAGCCGAGCTTTTCGGCGAAGCTGTCATCGAGGGTCGGCAGGGTCTGGATCTTCAATATCTTGGCGGTGATGTCGAAGGTGGCGGCCTTGCCGGCGAGTGGGGCCGAGCCGTATTCGGCCGGGAACTGCACATCGATGATTTTGAATTCGCCGGCCGACATGCCTTCAAGCTGGTCGGTGAAGCCGGGGATGAACCCGTCGCCGCCAACTTCGATGTCCATATCCTTGCCATCGCCACCGTCGAACGGCACGCCGTCAACCTTGCCGAGGAAATCAACCGTGAGGAATTCGCCCTTCGCGGCCGGGCGGGCGCCTTCAACCGCGATGAGCTCGCGCTGGCGCTGGGCAAGGCCTTCAAGGGACTTGGTCAACGCGTCATCGGACGGCGCCGCGGTCATCCGCGTCAGTTCAATGGTCGAGAAATCCGGCATGGTGATGGTCGGCAGCAATTCGAGTGCGACGGTGAATTCGAGATCACCGCCGTCTTCGGATTTCACCAGATCGACCTTGGGCTGGATTGCCGAGCGCAGGCCCCGGCTATCGAGCAATTCGCTGGTCGCTTTGTTGATGCTGTCTTCCAGCACTTCGCCGGTGACGCCGGCGCCAAAACGGGTTTTGACCACCGACATCGGCACCTTGCCGGGGCGGAACCCAGGCAGGTTCGCGGTCTTGACCAGCTCGGCGAAGCGCTTGGCGCGCCGCTCGGCTATATCGGCCGCAGGAACCACGACGCTATAAATGCGCTTCAAGCCCTCGGAGAGCGTCTCAGTCACCAACATCTTAAGAAGAATCCTCGTTCATCGTACCGTTAACTCAGGGGCGTGTGGTGCGGGCGGAGGGACTTGAACCCCCACGACTTGCGCCACCAGAACCTAAATCTGGCGTGTCTACCAATTTCACCACGCCCGCCTGCGCGCCCGTGAGCGGGGGACTTAGCGCAGCCTGCCAATTGTCACAAGTCGGGCCGCGTCCGCGTAACCGGACCGCGGTTGTTCCCTATGGAGTGCAGGTAACATATATATGCGATCTAGCGGCTTGTTCCGACCCATGAGGCCCGAAGTGACACCATCATCCGACTCCGCGCGTTTTATCAGGCTGGCCGGCCCGGCGCGCTGGCGCCGGCGCATGGCGGACGTGGCGGCGATGTGCGGCGCGGGCGGGCGTGCCGGGCGGGCGGCGCGGCAACGGCATTTGCTGGAACTGACCATTGACCGTCTGACCCGCGCTGGCGACCGGGCTTTGCCGCCGTCGGAGGCGACGATCATGCGGCTTGCCGTGGCAACCACCGCGCTGGCCGCGAGCCTGGCGCCGGATGGCCGTGCCCGGTTGCTGGCGGCGGTCCATGCGGGGCTTGCGGGTGAACATACCCTGGTGCCGCTGTTCCACATGATGCGCACGGCCGCGATGCAGCGGGCGCGTGGCTTCGCGGTGCGCTTCGCAGGCTTTGCCGATGCCGCGCCCTTCGATTTGCTGATTACCCGCGAGGGCGTCGAGGCGGAAATCGTCTGCGACACCATGTCGGCCGAGGATGGCCGGGACGTGCATCGTGGTGCCTGGGTGCAGTTTGTCGATCGTATCGACCCCGATCTGCAAACCTGGCTCGGCGCCCATCCCGGCCGCTATTTGTTGAAAATGACCCTGCCGCAAGGCCTGAAGCGGGAGCCGGAAAGCCTCGCGAGCCTGCATGCGCGCATCAAGGTGATGCTGGCCGGCAGTACCCGCCAGGACCAGGACGCGGCGGCGGTGTTGCGGCTCGACCCGCTGATGCTGGCCGCGTCCCAGGCCGATGAGGCCGGGTTGCTTGCCGGTGTGCGCCGCGAATTCGGCAATGAAGCGCATCTGGCGGTGACCGCCGCAGGGCAGGGTGTGTTCGTGCTGGCGGCGCGCGCCGGGCGGGAAAACGACATTGCGGTGGCGATGCGGCATCGCCTGGAGGTGCTGGCGCCGGCGCGGCTGTCGGGCACACGGCCGGGCATTTTGGCGATGTTTATTGAGGATACCGACCGCGCCGAGTGGGGCGAGTTACGCGACCGGCTGCGGCTGGAGGCGGAGACCCGGCAATTCCTGGCCTATCCCAGCGCGCGGCAGGTGGTGGCGGTGACCTGTGCGTCGCGGCATGAAATGCTGACAGATGCGGGGGAGTTGCGGTTCCGGAATACTGGGAACGCGTTTGCCAAGGTGGCGGCGTTGGCGCCGGCGGTGATGTCGACGATGTGAGTTTGGCTGATAGGGTTGGGTGTTTGTTGGTATTTTTGCCGCATGAATAGGTCGGAAAACATTGACAGACCGCGCGAGAATGAAGCGCGCTCTGTATTGCGGCTGTAGCGCAAACGTGCTACATCATCGGGTGAACAGGTCCGAGATTGCCCGATGACAACCACCACGATCCGGATTGAGGACGAATTGAAAGCGCGCGTCGCGGCGGTGGCATCGCGCGCGGGCAAGTCCACCCACGCATTTATCCTCGATGCCATTGCCGAGACCGTTGAACGGGTTGAGCAGGACGATGCGTTACATCGTGTCGCTGATGAACGTTGGGCGGATATCCTGGCGACCGGACAGTCGGTCAATTGGGATGATACCAAGGCCTGGCTTGGGGCGCGATCGCGTGGTGAAAAACCACCCAGGCCAGCGGCCCAGACGTTGCAAGCTTCGCCGGCTGAATGACCCGCATTGCGTTCGCGCCACGCGTATTCGATGATTTCGATCGATTTCTGGACCACATGGCGGCATTTCAGGTTGAAGGTGCGGCCGCCAGGATCAATGAGATCGTGCAGGCAATCGATATTCTGGGTCACAGCCCGTTGATCGGTCGGCCGGTTAAAGGTGGGAAGCGCGAATTGATTATTGGGCGAGGTGCGCGCGGGTTTATTGTGTTGTATCGATTTGTTGTCAGTGTCGATGCAGTTTTCGTTTTGGCGATCCGCAGCCAGCGTGAGGGCGGTTACAACGGATGATCATCGGCCAATTCGTGTCCTTCCTCACCGCCGACATGATGGCCCGACCGGACGGACTCCGGCCGGTGACGGCCGACTGGCTTGCCGGACTGCAATATCTGGCGGAAGACGTCGCCATCGACCTCGAAGCATCGTTGTCTGCCGAAGACGAATAATGGCGGCCCAACCGGGTTTGGTCGTCAACGGCTGGACGATTTTGGTTCACAAGTTGTTCCTCGATCAGATATCGGCAATAGTTGCCGAAATCGAGCGCGCCCGGAGCAAAGCCCCGATTAATTTCAGCAAAAAAAACTGCGCCAAACGCCTCGCCGCGATCCTCAAGCTGGCGTTGGAGGATATTCCGCACAACCCGGCCAACCCGCTCTACCGCCAGGGCGGCACCATCGGCAATGACTGGGCAGCGCTGAGGGAAGCGGCGCAGACGGGCGCCACGCTCACCGGCGTCGTGCCATCCTGACCACCCGCCCATCAATCGCGGCCAGCCCCGCCGCAATCAGCGCCATCCCGCCGAGCGCCGCCCAGGTGATCGGCTCGTGCAGGAACACTGACGCCATTGCCATTGCCGTCACCGGGATCAGGAATGTCACCAGTACCACGTTGCCCCCGC
This sequence comes from Acetobacteraceae bacterium, assembly GCA_025360065.1. Lineage (GTDB taxonomy): Bacteria > Pseudomonadota > Alphaproteobacteria > Acetobacterales > Acetobacteraceae > CAITOL01. The sequence continues at coordinate 9,282 of JANYCX010000236.1, forward strand.
CAGCCAGTGCAATGATCCGGAAGAAAATCACGTAGGCCATCGCGGTGCACACCAGCGCCAGCACCAGCAGCGCGATCCAGGTGTTCACACTGGGCATCGGCAGGGTCCATGGCTGATCGAACGCGGCCGCCAGCGGCAGCAGGATCAGGGTTGAGCACGCCAACTGGCCGCACGCCGCCTTGAATGGGTCTAACCCTTGCAGGCGTCGGCTCCACAGCGCGGAAAACGCGTAGGACAACGTCGCCAGCAAACAGGCGAGTTCGGCGAGCAGGTCCGGGCTGCCGGTCCAGGCATCGGGGCCGATCAGCACGGCCACGCCCGCGAAAGCGAGGGCAACGCCAGTTACCCGCAGCCCGGTCAGTCGTTCCATCCCGAAGGCGGCCAGCACCAGCACCGTCATCACCGGGGTGGCGGCGTTGAGGATGGCCGCGAGCCCGCTTGGCAGATGGCCGGCAGCCCATGCGAACAGCACGAACGGGATGACGTTGTTGAGCAGGCCCATCACCATCAGGGCGTGCCACGGAATATCCATCCGCCCGCCGCGCAGTCGCACCACCGCGTAAAGTACGGGCACCGCGAGGGCGGTACGGGCCAGCACGATGGTGAACGGCGGCAAATCCTGCGCCAGGATGCGAAACAGCAGAAACGTGCCGCCCCACGGCAGCGACAGGGCCAGCAGGAGCAGCCAGGTCTCGGCGGTCAGGCTTTGCGGTTTTGGCATGGGCGGCTCCGAGTGATCCTGTACCCTGCCAAATCCGCACCCGCGCCGCCACTCCGACTGTTGCGATGGCTACCACGATAGGTTCAAGCAACGGTCATACGGCCGTCATTGTTCGGCGCGCGTCGGTGGCGTAATGGATGCGCCATGAAGCATGCCCCGCACCGCCCCAAGCTGCGCCTGCCACAGACCCAAGTGCCGATGGATGTGCTGGCGCCCGCGCCGCCGCGTCGCCGTATCTCGGGCGCAGTCCGGGCGGTGCGGCGTTTGGTGCTGGTGGCGCTGTGGACCCTGATTGCGATGGTGATCCAATCGGCTTTGCTGCTGTTGCCGGGCCGCACCGGGTTGGGTGCCGCCAAGCGGGCGTTTCCGCGGTTTTACTGGGGCAGCCTGTGTTGGCTGATCGGCCTTAAGGTTCGCATCATCGGGGCACCGGCGCATCGCACCGCCGATGGCCGCCCGGTGGTTTACGTCTGCAACCACACATCCTGGCTCGACGTGCTGGTGCTTGGCGCGCAGCTTGACGCCTGTTTCATCGCCAAGTCCGAGGTTGGCACCTGGCCGCTGATCGGCTGGATCGCGCGGCTCGGCCGCACCGCCTTCACCTCGCGCCAGCGCACCCGCACGGCGGGCGAACGCGATGCGATGCGCGAACGGCTGGATAGCGGCGATAGCCTGATCCTGTTCCCCGAGGGTACGTCGTCCGACGGATCGCGCGTCATGCCGTTCCGGTCGGCGTTCCTGTCGCTCGCCGAAGCGCCGACCGGGGCTGCCCAGCGCCCGCCTTTGGTGCAGCCAGTGTCGCTGGTGTTCGACCGGCTTGCCGGGATGCCGGTCGGCCGGTCAAACCGGTTGGTGTTCGCGTGGTATGGCGACATGGACCTTGCCAGCCACGCCTGGCCGTTGCTGCAGATGACCGATATGGGGGCGACGATGCTGCTGCATACGCCGATGAACCCGGAAGGCTTCGCATCGCGCAAGGCGTTGACGGCGGCGACGTATCGCGCGGTGGCGGACGGGGCGGCGACGTTGCGGCAAAACCGGCCGGTGCAGCCAGCGAACGAGGGCAGCCCGGACGCGGAATTGGGCAAGGCGGCGTTCGCTTAAAGGACGTGGTTTTCTGTTGGGATGGTGATCAGCGCGGCAACGCCGTGCCTGAAAATTCTTGACGCGCGGCGAAGGTTAATGTTATTACAATTGACATGAAAAACCTTATCGCCATCCTCACTGACCTGCGCGCCGCGATTGCGGTCCGGGCAGCGCGTGACCGGGCGATGACGGCGTTACTGGTGCTGGTTTGGGGGCGCTTGGCGCGGGCGGCGGTGCGGCTGGAACGGCTTTATGGGTTGTGGTTGGCAGGCACGCTGCGGGCGCCACGGAAGGCTGGCGTGCGCACGGTATCGGCGCAGGTGATCGTGCGGCCGAAATTGCCGGGCAGACATGGGTGGCTCGCCATTCAGATTTGGGAGA
>JANYCX010000246.1 GCA_025360065.1 Acetobacteraceae bacterium
ACTCTTAATCAGCGGGTCGCAAGTTCGAGCCTTGCTGCGCCCACCAAAATCTCTCACTGCCTTATTCGTCGTTTCCAAGCTCTCATCTGGGGCACCCAGCGGCCAAGCGCGCCGGTCGTCTCGTGGTGCCCAGGCGATGGACAACCACGAGAGTTCTGTCGTTTGGTCGCACTCGTCAGGCTGATCGGTTAGCGCTGGATCCCCGCCAAGGCGCTCCGCATTCCGGCCTGCGCCCACGGGGCCCATGGCATGGTGAAGAACTTGAACCCTTTCTGGACGAAAAAGTTCGGGTCCATCTCGGGCGGAATGAAATACATCCCCGCCGCGATGCCGTGCTTGGCGGCGGTCGCTGCAATTTTATCCAGCGCGCGCTGATATGTGTCGCACGCATAGTTCAGCGGCACCCCAAGCTCGATCGAAAGGTCGGACGGGCCGATCAGCAGCACATCGACGCCGGGGACCGAGGCGATGGCATCGAGATTTTCCAATGACTGGTTGGTCTCGATCATCGGCGCGATAACCAGATCGTTGTTCACCGTATCCATGTACTCGCGATAGTTCTTGAAAACGCCCCACTCGCCGCGCTCGCCGGCGTTGCTGCGGTTGCCGGCGGGGAAGTAGCGGCAGGCGCGCACAATCGCCTCGGCTTCGGCGCGGGTGTTGACCATCGGCACAACAATGCCACGGGCGCCGGCGTCAAGCGCGAAGCAGATCTGGTCGGCCTGGTTGGCGCTCACGCGGACCAACGGCGCGGTCTTTTTGCCCCGCATCGACTGGATTGACGGTTGCAACTGCTTGATCTCCCAGGGGGAATGCTGGGTGTCGAACAGCAGGAAGTCGTAGCCGGCATCGGCCAGCATCAACACGTCAACATTCGGTGCCCCAGCCGTCCCGACCACGGTTTTACCTGATTTGATGGAGTCCCTGATAGCGTTCATCTGATCTTGATCCCTCCCATATTGTTGTTAGCGCTGCTTCCACCGAACGACGCTAACGGGCGCGACGGCGCGGCGCAATGGCGATCCCGCCGCCACGCTCATCCACGACCCAGGCATGACCCGTGGTTATCTGGCCGGCAATGGCCCAAGTCCCAACGCAGTGCGAACCTCGGTCCGCGCTGCCTCAAAGTCGGCGCGGAAATTCGGCAACTGGAACATAACTGCCGCGATCGCGGTACCAGTGCGCCAGCCAGCCTCCAGGTCGGTCGGATAATGCATGCCACCAACGACTCGACTTTGGGCGTAATCCTCGGCCCGCACCCAGATTTCACGCCGCTTTTCCGGCACCATGGCCGACAGCACAATGGCATCAATCGCCACTTGCGTCGTGTGCCCCGATGGGTAGGAGCCGCTCTTGGACGGTTTGGCAAAAAGCTTTACTTCGGGATGCGCAATCCAGGGACGCACCCGGCCAAAGATCGGCTTGGCGGCGTCAAGCGTGTCGTCCTCGCTCGCACTCACCCGGGCAAACAACTCACTGGCTTTTGGCAAAGTTGCGGTTACAAACTGGTTGCCAAGCACGCTGGTGAACATGACGAAAATGGTTTCCGCCGAGTCCGCCAGCGCCTGGGCCTTGCGCTGGTTGCTGGCTTGCGCCTGAACCGCCAGCACCGCCTTCAAATCGGCATTGTCCGCTGCCCCGCCGGTAACCGGCGGCGGCTGCATCAGGATCGCGAGATCCATCATCTTCGCAGTCACGTAAGGCTCAGCGCCGAAGGCCGGCAGCGCGAGGGACATCGCCAGACAACTGGCGAGCAAAAGGCGTTTTGAATTGATCATGCAATAGCTCCAAGGATGGTACATAGCTGATTACAAGGGTAGATGCGTTTGCGAACAAGCGAAACTTCAGTGACAGCGGGCGCGCAAGCCTGCTCGTGATCCGTTCAGGTTGAATAGCTAGACACGCTCTAGGGTCCTGTTTTCATGATTATCTTTATCCGATCGAACAGGCAAGCCGATCGGATGATGCACTAGCTTACCCAACGGCGACCGCGCTAATACAATGCAACGTCCCTGCAACCGGAGCCGAAGATGCCCGTCCTTACCCGCCCCGATGGCCAAATCACCTACCGCACCCACGGCACCGGCTACCCGGTCCTGCTGTTCGCCCCCGGCGGCTTGCGGTCGCGGATGGAAATGTGGCCAGCCCCGCCCGGCGGTCCGCCGCGCCCCTGGGTGGACTGGACCCAGGCACTGCCCGCCGCCGGTTTCACCGCCATTGAAATGGACCAGCGCAACGCCGGCGCATCGCGTACCGCGATTGAGGCCGACCATGGCTGGGATACCTACAGCGCCGACCATATCGCGCTGCTCGATCATCTCGGGTTCGACAAGTTCCATGTGCTTGGCGGCTGCATCGGCGGCAGCTTTTGCCTCAACGCGATCAAAGTCGCCCCCACCCGCGTCACCGCCGCGGTGCTGCAAAACCCGATCGGCCTGCACCCGACCGAAACCGGCTATTTCCCCGACAGCCACATCGCCTGGAGCCGTGAGCAACGCGCCGCCCGCCCGGAACTCGACGAAGCAGCGCTCGCCAGCTTCGGCCGCAACATGTGGGGCCATGACTTCGTGTTCTGCGTCGATCGCGACTTTGCGCGGACCTGCACAGTGCCAACCTTCCTGCTGCCCGGCACCGATATTCCGCATCCGGCCGCGACCAGCGCCGAACTCGCCGCCCTGCTGCCGGGGGTGGAGGTGCTGACCGATTGGCGCGGTCCAGAGCATATCGCGACGCAGGAGGCGCGGGTGGTGGCGTTCCTAAAGCGCCATACCCCTTATACCCACCCGCTTAAGTGTTGACCCATGAAGACTGGGCCAACGCGGGTCGGGTTAAGTCTTTGCTTGGCGCACCGCCGCCGGCCAATCCGGCGCGCAATACCAACCCGGCTGGACGATAGAGGAGCCATCGTCAAGCCGGGTTGGTATTAAACGATCAGCCCCGCCATCGGCGCAACCGCGCCAGAACCCGGAAACACATCCCGCCCGAGCACCGCAGGTGACAGCCCGAGCAGATCGGCCAGCACACCCTTGAACACCGCCCGGACATCAATCGTCGCCCGCAAATCGCGGCCTTCATACAACTGCCCGGCTTGCAACCCCGGCCAGTCCGCCACCACCCGTCCGCCACGCACTGCGCCGCCTGCCAGCAACGTGACCGTTGCCGTCCCGTGATCGGTGCCGGTCGTGCCGTTCACCCGCGCGGTGCGGCCAAACTCGGTCGTCGCCACAATCACCGTATCGCGCCACGCAGCCCCCAACCCCGCCTGAAACGCCGCCAGCGCACCATCCAACCCGCCAAGCAATTGCGCCAGCCGGCCGGTCGCGCCGCCTTCATTGGCGTGGGTATCCCAGCCATCAAACGCCAGTGCCGCAAGGCGCGGGCCATCGGGTTGCGCCAACAACCGCGCCGCGCCCACTGCCGCGCGGCGCATCCCGTCGGCGGTGTCGCTGCCGCCGCGCCGTCCATCGGCACCCGGCGATGCGTTGCGCCGCGCCATGCGGTCGGTGGCCACGCCCCGGCCCAATGCATCGGCCAATGCCGGATCGCGGTGGCGATAAAGCGCCATCACCCGCTCGGCCAAATCGTCCTCGGCGGGCCCGGCAACCGGCGATGCCCAGCCGAGCACCGGCGCCGCGCCACGCAAAATCAACGGCGTCATTGCCCCCACCCCCAACCCCGCCTGCACGCGCGGCCCGGGCGGCAAGGCGGCCAGCGCCCGGTTGAGCCAGCCGCTGGCGGTGATGCCCGGTCCGGCCTGCCCGGATTCCAGCACGTCCTGGCCATCAAAATGCGAGCGCTCGCGATACGGGCTGGCAACCGCGTGCACCGCCAGCGCCTCCCCCGCCGCGCATAATCGCGCAAAGTTCGGCAGCGCCGGATGCAGACCGAAAAACCCATCCAGCATCAAGGCCGGCCGCTCGCCGTCGCGGGTGAGCGCGATCCCTTCGCGCAATCCGACGTAATCGGGATCGCCAAGCGGTGCCACCGCTGACAGCCCATCGAGCGCGCCGCGCAGCACAATCGTCACCAGCCGCGGGTCGCGCCCGCCCGCCGCGCTCAGCAAACGCGGCTGATGCGCCCAGGCAAACATCCCGCCACCAGCGGCGAGCAATGGGCGACGGCGGATCATCTTCGCTGCATCTCCGGTGCCATCAACAAGATCGCCAGCCCCTGACGCCGGCTTTCGGCACGGGCAATCGCGTCCCGACTATCGCGCGACAAGCCCGGCCCGAATACCGCGTCCGCCAACCCAACAGGATCGACCGCGTCGTTGCGCCGCCCCCATTGCGCCGCCAGATCGAGCCGCGCGGTCAGCGCTTGCGGCGCCGCCCAATCGGCCACCGTATCGCCCCAGCCATTCGGCCCCGGCGGTTGCCACAGCGGCTGGCCAAGATTGTTAAGCATTTCCACCACCGCCCCCGGCTCGGTCACTGCGCCGATGACACGCATGGCGGCGACCAGAAACTCCTGCGGCGACCGCAGCTTGGTTAATTGGGCCTCCCAAACGATCGGTGCCGCCACCAGCGCCCGCATCACGGCACCAAGATCGCCGTTGCTTTCCAGAAATACCGTCGCCAAATGATCGACCAATTCCGGCGGTGGCACATCGGCGACAAAATGGGCGGCAAGCTTGCGTGCGATGTGGCGCGCTGTCGCGGGGTGGCGCGCCAGATCATCGAGCATTTCCAGCGCCTGGCCCTGATCGTCCTGCGCGTAGCTGCGTGCCAGCACAGTCTGCGCACCCGGTTCATGGCGCGCCGGGCCGAAGGCAAAATTGCCGCCATGCACCATGTCCTCATCCGGCCATACCACCGTCCACCCGGTCAGCGCGCGGGCGAGCGCGGTGACATCGGTTTGCGCATACCCTCCATCAACCCCCATCGTGTGCAGCTCAAGAATTTCGCGCCCGAGATTTTCGTTCAATCCGCGCCGGCTGGTCAGTCCGTTACGCGATAGCGGACCGATTGACTGGTTGTTATCGAGGTAGAACAGCATCGCCGGATGGGTCTCGACCGCGCGCAGCATGTCGGCGAACCGGCCGAGCACGAAAGGCCGGATCGCCTCACGCTCAAACCCGCCGGCCATCACTCGCACATGGTTGCCCTTGGCCGAGGATATCGCGAAATGGTTGGACCAGAACAGCACCAGCCGCTCGGCCAACCCGCCCTCAATGTCGGCAAGCCGGCTGAAGCGGGCGGCAATTTCGGCGCGAAAAATACGGTCCTCAACCGGCGGCAATGGCGGAAGCTTGGCCCCGGCTGGGGCGGCTGCGCGCTGGCGTTCCCGCTGCATTTCGGTTTGCCGATTGGCGCGCAAATTGGCCGCGGCGCTGGCGAGGCCGGGCGTGGACAGCAGCGCCGCATCGGGGCGGGCCAGTTGCTGGCGCACAAAGCCGCGCGGATCACGCCCGACCAGCCCCGGATCGCCAGGCCGGGCGCCAAGTCCGAAGCGATTCAGGGCAACCAATGTAGGGAAGGGCGCCATGATGGGGATATAGGCAGACATCCCCTTGCCACCCAAGGGTCAATCGCTATTTTGTCATTCGAAACCCGTCCAAGGAACAATAACATGTCCGTTCTCAACCGCCGCGCTTTGCTTGCCGGTGCCGCCCTGCCGCTGATCGCCATCGGCAGCCGCCCGGCGCGGGCAGTGGAATTCACCCTGAAACTCGCCAACAACTCGCCGATCACCCATCCGCAAAGCATCCGCCAGCAGGAAGCCGCCGACCGCATCAAGGCGGCGACCAATGGCGCGGTCGAAATCCAGCTTTTCCCCAACAATCAGCTGGGGTCCGACACCGACATGCTGTCGCAATTGCGCTCCGGCGCGATCGATTTCTTCACGCTGTCGGGCCTGATTTTGTCCACCCTGGTGCCGGCGGCATCGATCAACGGCATCGGCTTCGCGTTCAAGGATTATGACACCGTCTGGAAGGCGATGGATGGCAAGCTCGGTGCCCATGTGCGCTCGGAAATCGGCAAACGCGGACTGATCGCGTTCGACAACATCTGGGATAACGGCTTCCGCCAGATCACCAGTTCCAGCCGCCCGATCAAACTGCCGGCGGACCTCAAGGGCTTCAAAATCCGGGTGCCGGTTTCGCCCTTGTGGACCAGCATGTTCACCGCGCTAGGCGCGTCCCCAATCAGCATCAACTTCGCCGAGGTTTATTCGGCGCTGCAAACTAAAATCGCCGAAGGCCAGGAAAATCCGCTCACTCTGATCCAGATCGCCAAGCTCTACGAAGTGCAGAAATACTGCTCGATGACCAGCCATATGTGGGACGGGTTTTGGATGCTCGGCAACGCGAAGGGCTTCGCTGCCTTGCCGAAAGACGCCCAGGCCATCATCGCCCGCGAATTTAACGCCGCCGCATTCAAGGAACGCGCCGATATCGCCGCCCTTAACGGCTCGGTCGCCGCCGATCTGAAGGCCAAGGGGCTGGAATTCGTCGAGGTCGACAAACCCGCCTTCCGTGACGCGCTGAAAACCGCCGGGTTTTACGCCGAATGGAAAAAGAAATACGGCGATGAGGCGTGGGCGATCCTGGAAGGCGAAGTCGGCACCCTGTCCTAGCCATGCGGCACCTGGACCGGGCTTTGCGCTTAATCGTCGAAGTCCCGGTCGCGATCCTGGTGGTGGCGGAAATCGTCGTGCTGTTCAGCGGAGTGGCCGCCCGCTACGTGTTTCACGCCCCGCTGATCTGGACCGACGAACTCGCCTCGATCCTGTTCCTGTGGCTGGCGATGCTGGGCAGCGTCGTCGCCCTGCAACGATCAGAACATATGCGGCTAACCGCCATCGTCGGCGGGTTATCGGGCCCGGCGCGCGCGCGGGTGGAGGCGATGGCGACGGCTGCGGTGGCAGTGTTCCTGGCGATGATGCTGCCATCGGCCTGGGACTATGCCGCCGATGAATGGTTCATCGAAACCCCGGCGCTCGGCATCCACAACACCTATCGCGCAATGGCGATCCCGGTCGGCGCGGCGCTGATGGCAGTGACCGCGCTCACCCGGCTGTTACGGATTTCCTGGCGGGATGCTGTGTTCGGCCTGGTCGTGGTCGGTGGGTTGGCGGCAATTCTGTATGTCGCCGGGCCATGGCTCAAAGGTTTCGGCAACTGGAACCTGGTGCTGTTCTTTGTGGTGCTGCTCGGCGCCGCGGTGCTGCTGTCGGTGCCAATTGGTTTTGCCTTCGGCCTCGCGACGCTCGCTTATCTCGCGACCCTGACCCGCACGCCGCTCACGGTGATTGTGTCACGGATGGATGAGGGGATGAGCTCGCTTATCCTGCTTGCCGTGCCGCTATTCGTGTTCCTCGGGCTGCTGATCGAAATGACCGGGATGGCGCGCGCCATGGTGGGGTTTCTGGCGTCGCTGCTCGGGCATGTGCGCGGCGGGCTGTCCTATGTGCTGCTCGGCGCAATGTATCTGGTGTCGGGCATTTCGGGCTCGAAGGCCGCCGATATGGCCGCCGTTGCCCCGGTGCTGTTCCCCGAAATGAAGCGGCGCGGCGCCAATGAGGGCGAATTGGTCGCCCTGCTGGCCGCGTCCGGCGCAATGAGCGAAACCATCCCGCCATCGCTGGTGCTGATCACCATCGGCTCGGTAACCGGCGTATCGATCGCGGCATTATTCACCGGCGGGCTGATGCCGGCTTTGGTGTTGGCGCTGGCCTTGGCGATTATCGCGCGCTGGCGTGGACGGGGCGAAAACCTCACCGGGATCGTGCGGCCGCCCTGGGGCGTGGTTGGCCGCGCGCTGGTAGTGTCCTTGCCGGCGCTGATCCTGCCCTTGGTGATCCGCACCGCGGTGGTCGAAGGTGTGGCGACAGCGACCGAGGTTTCCACCATCGGCATCGTCTATGCCGTGGTGGTCGGTATCGTGATTTATCGCCAGTTTCCACTGCGCCGGTTGTTTCCGATGCTGGTCGAAACGGCGGCGTTGTCTGGCGCCATTCTGCTCATCATCGGCACTGCCACCGGCATGGCCTGGGCGCTGACCCAGTCCGGATTTTCCCGCCAACTCGCGGCCGCGATGACAGAAATGCCAGGCGGGGCGGCCGGCTTCATGGCGGTATCCATTGTTGCCTTCATCGTGCTCGGCAGCGTGCTGGAAGGCATTCCCGCAATCGTGCTGTTCGGCCCGTTGCTGTTCCCGTCGGCGCGCCTTGTCGGCATCCACGAAGTTCATTACGCCATGGTGGTCATCTTGGCGATGGGCATCGGGCTGTTCGCGCCGCCGTTTGGGGTGGGCTATTACGCCGCCTGCGCGATCGGGCGAGTGTCGCCCGATGCGGCCATGCGCCGCATATGGCCCTATCTGGCGGCGGTGCTGGCTGGGCTGATCGTAGTGGCAGCGGTGCCGTGGTTCAGTATCGGTTTTTTGTAATATCGCCTGAACACCAGGGCTGGGAAGGGTTCAAATGTTCCTCACACAAGGCTTGCAGCGCGCTGTCACCATCAATCCGGGCGGGGTGTCCACCATCTTCCGCGACCGCCGCCGCACCTGGGCGGAAACCGCTGACCGTATCAGCCGCATTGCTGGCGGGATGGCAGCGCTTGGTCTCGGCGTCGGGGAACGCGCGGCGATCCTGGCCCTGAACAGCGACCGCTATTTCGAAGTGCTGTACGCGGTGCCGGCCGCCGGTGCGATCATCGTGCCGCTCAACACCCGTCTCGCGCCACCGGAAATCGACTTCATCCTCGCAGACAGCGGCGCGATGCTGCTGCTGGTCGATGATGCGTTCGCCGCAATGCCCGCGCAGCTGACCCGGATGGCCGGGGTGAAGCGGGTGATTTATCTGGGGGACGGTCCAATCCCGGACGGCATGATGGGTTATGAAACCCTGCTCGCCGAACCCTTCACCACCGACACCCCGGCCGGCGGACACGACGTTGCCGGGATATTCTACACCGGCGGCACCACCGGCCGGTCCAAGGGGGTGATGCTGACCCACGACAATCTGGTCAGCAATGCCGCAATGATGGTGCCGGCGATCGGCTACCGCCATGACAGCATTTATGTTCACGCGGCCCCGATGTTCCATCTTGCCGATGGTGCCTCGACCTTTGCCGTCACCATGGTGGGCGGCACCCATGTCTTTATCCCGCGCTTCGATCCGGCCGATCTGCTGGGGGAGATCATGCGCTGCAAAATCACCAACGCGCTTCTGGTGCCGACCATGGTCAACGCGCTGGTGAATTTCCCCAGCGTTGGGGACTACGATGTGTCGAGCTTGCAGCTTGTCCCCTATGGCGCATCCCCGATGCCCGACGCGGTCCTGCAGGCGGCAACCCGGGTTTTCCCCAACGTGCAGTTCCTCCATGTCTACGGCATGACCGAGGCATCGCCTTTGGTCACCGCGATGGACCGCAACATCACCGTCACCGGCGACCGGGCCAAAAGCTGTGGCCTGCCGTGCATGCTGGTCGAGGTGCGGATTGCCGATGAAAACGACCGCGAAGTGCCACGCGGCACGGTCGGCGAAGTCCAGATCCGTGGCCCCAACATCATGCGCGGCTACTGGAACCTGCCGGATGCGACCGCGGCCGCCCTGCGCGGCGGTTGGTACCACAGCGCCGATGGCGGCATGATGGACACCGACGGCTATGTCTATATCGTTGACCGTCTGAAAGACATGATCATTTCGGGTGGCGAGAACATCTACTCCGCCGAAGTCGAAAGCGCGATCTCGATGCTCGACGGCGTCTCCGAAGTCGCGGTGATCGGCATCCCCGACGATAAATGGGGCGAAACCGTGCACGCCGTGGTGGTGCCCAAGGCCGGCCGCACGCTAACGCCAGAGCAGGTCATCGCCCATAGCCGGACCCAGATTGCCGGCTATAAATGCCCGCGCAGTGTGGAAATCCGCCAAGCCGCCTTGCCGTTATCCGGGGCGGGGAAGGTTCTCAAGACCCAATTGCGGGAGAAGTTCTGGGCGGGGCGGGCCACCCAGGTCAGTTAGGCCCAACTAATCCCAAGCGCCCGAATGGCTGACTCTTCCAGCCATTCGGGCGCTTGGTATTGCGCACCGGGTTGGCCGGCGGCGGT
>JANYCX010000009.1 GCA_025360065.1 Acetobacteraceae bacterium
AGTTGGCGATCTCGCCATCACCGCCACCGGCAACAGCCCGATCGTCTGGATTGGCCATCGCACGGTTGCCTGCGCCCATCATCCACGCCCGTGGGACGTCAATCCGGTCCGCATTGCCCGCGACGCCTTCGCCTCGTTGCAGCCGAGGCGTGACCTCTGGCTCAGCCCCGACCATGCGGTGTTCCATGACGGTAGCCTGATCCCGATCCGCTACCTCATTAACGGCGCCACCATCATCCAGGAACCGTGCGACACGGTTACCTATTTCCACGTGGAACTCGCGGCCCACGCGATCCTGTTTGCCGAAGGCCTGCCGGCGGAAAGCTTCCTCGACACCGGCAATCGCGGCGCCTTCGTCAACGGCGGCGGTGCGGTGATGATGCATCCCGATTTCGCCCTGAAAACCTGGGACGCCGAGGCCTGCGCGCCGCTCGCAGTGGATGGCCCGGCGGTGCATGCAGCGCGCGCTGAACTGCTCGAGCGCGCGGCCCTGCTCGGCCATGAGTTAACCGTTGATCCCGATTTGCACCTGCTTGTCGATGGCAAAGTTATCCAGCCGGACTGGATCGGTGCCGAAATCGGCTTTGTGCTGCCCGAACATTTCGCCGAATTGCGCCTGGTGTCGCGTGGCCATGTGCCGGCGGAAATATCGCCCACCAGCAATGATCGTCGGCGGCTCGGGGTTGCGGTCACCAGCCTGATCCTTGATGGCGTGGCCATCACGCCCGCGGGCGATGGCTGGCACGCGGCCGAGGACGGGCTGCAATGGACCGATGGCGACGCAGGTATCAATGCCCGCATCGGCGCGGTGCTCGAAGTGCGGATTGTCGGAATTGGCCGCTACTGGAACCGGGCCAGTAGCGACCGGGGGCCGGTTTACGCCAGCCAGACATCCGGCACGAACGCATAGCCCTGGGCGGCCTTGGCGACATGGCCAAAGCACGGGAAATCCAGATGCATGCCCGCCACCCGCAGCCGATCGGTCGCGGCCATGTCGAATGTTTTGCGCCGGCTGACCCGCGCCAGATCGGCATCGGTATCGAACACCATGCCGGCTTCGGGATTGGTGAACTGGATGCCGGGCAGGTGCACCACATCGCCCCAAACCAATAGGCTGTCATCGCCGGACGCCAGAATCCAACCTGTATGGCCGGGGGTATGCCCCGGCAGATGCTGCACCATCACGCCGGGCATGACGACCTCGCCATGCTTCACCTGGCGGGTGCGATCCTGGTACGGGGTGAGGCAGCGCAGCGCGAGGGCAAAGCTGTCTTTCGCCGCATCAGGCGCCGCGGCGGCAATATCGGCATTGAGCCAGAATTCTGCCTCGGCGGCGTTGAGCACCAGTTCGGCATTGGGGAAATAAGCCGCGCCGGCATCGTCGATCAGGCCGCTGGCATGGTCGATATGGGCGTGGGTAAGCAACACGGTGGAAATCTCGCCCGGTGCGATCCCCAGGCTCGCCAGACCTTTGCGCATGAAGCCATGCGCCGGGCCGAATGCGTTGGCGCTGCCAGCGTCGATCAGGATTTTCTTGGCACCGATTTCAACCAGGAAGGCCGAAATGGTAATGCGCGGCGGCAGCGTGCGGAAATGCGCGACCTCAAGCCGCTCGGCTTCTTCCGGGGTGATGCCGACCAGCACCCCGGTGCCGGCTTCGAACATGCCATCATTCAGCGCGGTGATGGCGATGTCGCCGATTTTGGTGCGATAGACGCCGGAGTTGGGGGTGGTCATGGGGGGTGTCCTTCAGGCGGTTGCGGTTGCGGTACGGGGCAGGCGGATGGGCGGCGGTGTCGATCAGGCCGAACTGAGCATCGGCCCCATTGGCCGTCCACCGAAAAGATGGACGTGCAAATGCGGCACTTCCTGGCCGGAATGCTCGCCCATATTGGCCAGCAGGCGGTAGCCTGGCGCTTCGAGGTCGAGATCGCGCGCCACCTGGCCAACCGCACGCACAAAGCCTGCAATTTCAGCGTCGGTCGCCGTGGCGGAGAAATCCGCCCATGAAATATAGGCGCCGCGCGGGATCACCAGCACATGGATTGGGGCCACCGGGGCGATGTCGTGGAAGGCGATCGCGTACTCGTTTTCGAACACGCGCTTGCTGGGTATTTCGCCGCGCAGGATTTTGGCGAACACGTTGTGCGGGTCGTAAACGCCCACGCCTTTTACCGCCATCGTTGGTTCCCCCTCGCCCGGTTACGGGATTTTCGTCGTCAATGTGAGCCGTTCCGGCAGGTTGCGGCTGGCCTTTTCGGCAATCCCGGAAATGCCCTCGCGCCGTTCGAGTTCGGCCCAAACTTCACCGGTTGCGACCCCGGCGTTCTCCCAGAGTAGCAACAAATGATAGAGCACGTCGGCACTTTCGGCAATCAGCGCGGCCCGGTTGCCCGAGATTGCCTCGATCACGCATTCGACCGCTTCCTCGCCGAATTTCTGCGCCACCTTGGCGGTGCCGCGTGACAGCAGCCGGGCGGAATGGCTCAGTTCCGGGTCGGCGCTCCGCCGGCTGGCAATGACGACGGCAAGCCGATCGAGCACGCTGGTGCTGGTGCCGTGGATCGACACCGCCTGGGCGATGCGTTTGCTGAGCAGTTTGCGCACGCTCAATTTCTTGGCCACAGGCTTTTTGGTCGCGGTGGCTTTGGCCCCGGCTTTTTTGACCGCAGCTTTTTTGGGTGCCGCTTTCTTCGTCGTTTTGGCCATCGGTGTCCCTATGCCGCGAGGTTGCGCTGCATGCGCACTGGAAGTCCTGCCCGGGCCAGTTCGGCTTTCACGTCCGCAATGGTGAAGGTGCCGAAGTGGAAGACGCTTGCCGCGAGCAATCCGGTTGCCCCGGCCTCGGCGCCCTCGGCGAAATGTTGCAACGTGCCCACGCCGCCGGACGCGATCACCGGAACCCGAATGGCGGCGCAGACCGCGCGCACCAAGGCAAGGTCAAAGCCGGTGCCCTGGCCGTCCTGGTCCATGCTGGTCAGCAGGATTTCGCCCGCGCCGAGCGCCACCACCTGGCGGCACCAGTCGATGACGTCGATGCCGGTGTCGCGCCGTCCGCCATGGGTGAAGACCGACCATTTGCCGCCGCCTGCGCGCTTGGCGTCCACCGCGACCACGATGCACTGGCTGCCGAATTTTTCCGCCGCTTCACGCACCAATTCGGGCCGCGCCACCGCCGCTGAATTGATGCTGGCCTTGTCCGCGCCGGCCAGCAGCAGCCGCCTGATATCATCCACCGCGCGAATGCCGCCGCCCACGGTGAGCGGCAGGAACACTTTTGCCGCCGTCCGGCCCACCACATCCAGGATGGTGTCGCGATTTTCGTGGCTCGCGGTGATGTCCAGAAACGTGAGTTCATCGGCGCCAGCAGCGTCGTAAATCACCGCCTGTTCCACCGGATCACCGGCATCGCGCAGGCCAACGAAGCTCACGCCTTTCACGACGCGGCCGTCTTTGACGTCCAGACATGGGATCACACGCAATTTCAACATCATCAACTATCCAGCAGGGCCAGCGACTCGGGCAACGAAATACGTCCATCGTATAACGCCCGCCCCACAATCACGCCATCAAGCCGGCCCTGCGCGGCCTGCTTTAACGCCGCCAGATCGTCCAGGCTGCCAATCCCACCCGAGGCGATCACCTTGGTCGAAATCCGGGTTGCGAGATCAATGGTTGCCGCGATATTCACCCCACCGAGCATGCCATCGCGGCCAATATCGGTGAAAATGATTGCCGATACCCCGGCATCCTCAAATCTTAAGGCCAGATCGGTCGCCGGAATGGTCGAAATCTCCGCCCAGCCTTCGGTTGCCACAAATCCATCGCGGGCGTCGATGCCGACCGCGATGCGGCCGGGAAATTCACGACAGGCCTCGATCACCAAAGCGGGATTTTTCGCGGCCGCACTGCCCAGGATCACCCGGCTGATACCGGCTTCGAGCCATTGCGCAATGCCGGCCAAATCGCGAATGCCGCCGCCCAATTGCACCGGCACGGTTACATTGGCAATGATGTCGCG
>JANYCX010000019.1 GCA_025360065.1 Acetobacteraceae bacterium
ATCAAGCACGCCGCCCGCCACCACCCGAACGGCGAAATCGTGTCGAAAACCACCGAAGGTGCAATGCACCGCTATAATTACCGGGAATTTGAGGCAAGGTCGCGGCGGATGGTGCGGGTACTGCAAGGGCTGGGGGTTGGCTGGCAGGACCGGGTGGCGACGCTCGCCTGGAACGGCTACCGCCATATGGAACTGTATTATGCGGTATCCGGCATGGGGGCGATCATCCACACCATCAACCCGCGTTTGTCGGTCCCCGACATTGCCTTCATCGTCAACCACGCCGAGGATGTGCTGGTATTTTCCGACACAAGTTTCGCACCGTTGATCGGCGCCGCCGCGCCGCATTTCGGCAAGCATGTCCGCGGCGTGGTCATCATGTGCGATCGCGCCAACATGCCGGCGGTGACGCTGCCGGATGGAATGGCGCTTTATTGTTACGAAGACCTGATGGATGCGGCGGATGACAGCTACGCTTGGCCGGAATTTGACGAACGGACTGCCGCCACCTTGTGCTACACATCCGGCACCACCGGGCGCCCCAAGGGCGTGCTGTACTCGCATCGTTCCACATTATTGCATGCATTTTCCGGCGGCATGGCCGATGTGATGGGTCTGCGCGCCAGCGATCGGGTGCTGCCGGTGGTGCCGATGTTCCATGTCAATGCCTGGGGCATTCCGTACGGGGCGCTGATGGCAGGTGCGACCCTGGTCATGCCGGGCCGCTTCCTTGATGGCGCCAACATGACCGCGTTGATGAACGACGAAAAAGTGACGATGTCGGCTGGCGTGCCCACCGTCTGGCTCGGGCTGCTGCAGCATTTGCAGAAAAGCGGCGACCGCCTGGGCAGCATGCAGCGGCTGATGGTTGGCGGGTCGGCCTGCCCGCGCATGCTGTATGAGGGGTTTGACGCCTATGGCGTGCGGATTTACCAGGGCTGGGGGATGACCGAAATGTCGCCAGTTGGCACCTACAACGCCCCCAAGCCGATCCATGACGGGCTGAGCCTAGACGAGGACTACAAGGTCCGTATCAAGCAAGGCCGTGCTTTGTTCGGCGTCGATATGAAAATCGTTGATGACGCTGGGGTTGAACTGGCTTGGGACGGTCTGAAATCGGGACATCTTTCGGTGAAGGGCCCGTGGGTCACCAATGCCTATTACGGGGACGCGCCGGGCAGCGCGCTTGATGCCGATGGCTGGTTCGCCACCGGTGACGTGGCCGCGATCGATGCGGAAGGCTACCTCGAAATCACCGACCGATCCAAGGACGTGATCAAATCCGGCGGCGAATGGATCAGCTCGATCCAGCTCGAAAACATTGCCGTCGGGCACCCCGATGTTGCCGAGGCGGCGATTATTGCCGCCACCCATGAAAAATGGGCCGAGCGGCCATTGCTGCTGGTGGTTCCCAAGCAGGGGCATACCATCGACAAGGCGAGCGTGCTGGCGATTTTTGATGGCCAGGTGGCGAATTGGTGGAAGCCGGATGATGTGGTGGTGATCGACGAGCTGCCGCATTCGGCGACTGGGAAGATCCAAAAGCTGGCGTTGCGGGATAAGTATAAGGGGTATCTTTTAGGCAAGTAGTTCTTTTTGTGAACAAAAAGAACCAAAAAAACTTTAATACTTTGCGGCCGTTGGCTCGGGACTTCACTGCGGTCCCACGCCAACGGCAACAAAGAAGGCCTTGCCTCAAGCCGCTTCCATCTGCTTTGAAAACGGGCACCCAGCCCTGCGGTCCTTGCGTGCCGCCACCGCATAGGCCCCAAACGGCCGATCCGGGCGGCTCGACGGCTCGGCGATTGAGGTATCGTAATCCGCCCAATCCGCCGCGCTGAAGCCTTCCAGGGTTGGGCCGACCTCCATGTCTTCAACGATCGCGTCGGTATAGATCTGGCGCGGGATGGGCTGGATTTGGATCAGCGGGAAATCCGCGCGCAGCCGGATCGGCACGTTGGTGCGGGTCAGGCGCAGATTGGTGAAAAGCGGGCCGAACCAGCGATCGGTTTCAACAATGCCTTCATAGGCAACGTAGCCGCCTGGCATTGGCAAATTGGCGGGCGGGCGCACCAGCAGGCTCCAACCCGGGGCAGAGCGCGCGAACATTCCAGTCCAGACCTGCACCACGCCTGGTTCCGGCACCGCGGTCAGCATCGGTGGCGCACAGCCCTTCAGTTCATCTGGGGCTGCTGCATCGAAGCGCGCCGAAAGATTGGGAAATTGCGCAGCCGAAAGCGGCAGCCAGCCATCGATGCCGGCATAGTTCCAGAAAATATCCTCGCCATCCCACATCAACGACAAATCCATCGGGGCGAATCCATACCAGCCGAAGCCGGCGGCCTGGGTAATCGCGTCGCAGAAGCGAAAGGCGCGGGTTGGCATAGTGCCAAGGGCGGATTTGTCGGCACGTTGGGGTGGGCGGGCGGATTCAATCACGCGATAAAATCGGACGCGGGGGGACGGGGCTGCGAACATGGGTTGTGATCCTGCGATAAAAGGGCGGGAAGCAGTGACCGCGCAGGCGCGCAACCACGGCGATATAGGAAAGAATGCGGCTGACCCGGACCCCCAGATCAGCCGCCCAGTCTTGTCGTCACGATCATCCTTATCCAACCAAAGAACGCCATTGGATTGAGATGACGCGCGAGCTTTAGCCGGCCGCCGGCAGGCGAAACACCGAACCCAGGCGAATGCGACCGAGATCAACAACTGGCGGAGGCACGGCAACGATTATGTTGGACATATGTAACTCCTTGATTAAGGCTTTGACGTCCAACGCCCAATCTCCCAGGCAACAGCCGCGCGAAATCGCACACGCAACGTGCAACGCGATGTCGGTGTTTCTGAAATGAAATGGGGTTGGGCCGCAGACATAACTTGCCCGTCGACGTCCAGATCATGCTCGCTACATACTATCGAGTCAAGTTTTTTTTCCTAGTTATAGGAACAATTTCGGTTAAAAAAGAGTTAAAATTGCGTTTTAGGCAAATCGGAACGCGTCGCGTAAATTTTGGGGCAGTCGCATTTGGTGAGACGAACCTGTGAACTCCGAACTTTTCGACCGCCAATCCGCAATCGAACCAGGACTTCCGCGTTCAAACCTCGGAACGTCCGGGTCCTATACCAATATGGCACCAGGGGCGGTTCCACATGGACAGGATATCGTTCTGTCGATCAGTCTGCTCGGCCGTATCAGCGCCACCGACCGTGACGGCAACGATGTATTGCCACGTGGCCGCAAAGCGAAGGCATTGCTCGCCATTCTCGCACTCGCAGCACCCGCGCCGATCCTGCGTGAACAGGCCTGCCAGCTTCTCTGGAGCCGGCGCGACCGCGAACAGGCGCGGGCATCGCTGCGCCAGTCCATCCATGAACTCCAGGAAAGCCTTAGTGGACTCGGGCGGGAGGTTCTGATTATCGAGCGCGGATTGTTGCGGCTTCAGCGTGACGTAATCTGGCTCGATCTGGATGGCTTCACCACCGACGATCCGGCCGATCGTGCCGCCCGACCGTTGCCGCGTGCCGCCCTGCTCGAAGACCTCACCGGGCTGGACCAGGGGTTTGATCGCTGGCTTGACGAACAGCGCCGCAAGGTGACCCGCCAGATCGTCCTGCGCGCCGAGACCGTGCTTGCGTGTCCTGACCAGGACGATGGGACCCCGCGCGCGCGCCAGGGGGCGGCGGAATATCTGCTCGACCTTGATCCGGCGCATGAAAGCGCGGGGCAGGCACTGATCCAGCTTCATATCCTGCGTGGCGAGCGGGCTGCGGCCCTGCAGGTATTCAATGCTTTGAGCGCGGCGTTGCTTGTGGCCGGCCTCGGGCCGTCAGCCGAAACCCGCGAACTTGTGGCCGACCTGCGGGGGCCCCACCCGTCGCCGCCTGCCATCATGCGCCCGGCCGCGATCGCCAAACGCATCTTCCGCCTGGGCGTTCTACCGTTCCGCACCATCGATGGCGGCGCCGAAGAAGGGCTCGCCGCCGGCCTTGCCGATGAGTTGACCACGGCATTATCCAGGTTTCGCTGGTTTTTCCTGGTCGCCTCGCCCTCGCTTGCAGCCCTCGCATCCGAACCCCGCGATGGCAGTGCGCGCTGGCAATCGCTCGATCTTGATTTTCTGGTCGAGGGCATTGTCCGCCATACCGGCGATCGGCTGCGGGTCAGCGCCCGTCTGCTCGATCTGCGCGCCGGGGGCGAGGTGGTTTGGGCGGATCGCTTTGATCGGATCGGCACCGACATCATGTCGTTGCAGGATGATATCGCAGCCGTCATGGTGGCCCAGATCGACCCGCATTTATTGCTGCATGCCGGTCGCGGCAGTGCCGCCCGGACAGTTGGATCACTATCGGCCTATGAACAGGTGCTGAGCACCATCCCGGCGCTTTACCGATTGGAAAAAGCCAGTTTCGTCGCCGCAGGCGCGACCCTCGCGCAGGCCATTGCGGCTGATCCGGCCTATGCTGGGGCCTATGCCTGGTTGGCCTATTGGCATGTCTTCATGGTCGGGCAAGGCTGGGCGGGCGACCATGGCGCGACGCTGGACCAGGCCGGACAGCTTGCGCAACGGGCCGTGGCACTTGATCCATCGGATGCCCGCGCCCACGCCATTGCCGGCCATGTCCGCGACATGCAGCATCTGCCGACTGAACGGTCGTTGGATTTTCATCAACGCGCCCTGGCGCTCAATCCCAACCTGCCGATCGCCTGGGGTTTTGCCGGGCTCGCCCGGTCGCTCTCGGGCGATCAGGAGGAGGCAATCCGGATGATCCGGCACGCCATGACCCTGTCGCCGTTCGACCCGCAGGGGTTTTATTTCGAAGCCCAGTTGATGATGCCCTATTTGCTGCTGCGAGATTTTGCGGCCGCAGCTGAACTTGGCCGCCGGTCAATCGCGCTCAACCCGGCGTTGTCGTCAACCTATAAAGGCCTGCTTTCTGCGCTCGGGCATCTTGGGTACACCGACGAGGCAGCAGTGGTGCGCCAACACCTCGACAGGCTGGAGCCGGGGTTTTCCCTCAGCGTGGCAGCGCAACGTTCACCGTTGCGGCGCGCGGCCGACATCGCGATTTATCTTGACGGATTGCGTGCCGGCGGGTTGCAGGCTTAGCGGGCGCCCAGCCTACAAGGTGCGACCGGGCATGCGGTGGCGGAAGGCCAAGGCCTCGGCGATGTCACCGCGGCCAATCCGCTCGGCCCCGGCGAGGTCGGCGATGCTGCGCGCCACGCGCAATGTTCTAGTGAAACCGCGCGCCGACAGACGCAGTTTGTCGGCGGCGCGCTCGGCCAGTTCCCGCGCTTCGGCGGTCAGCACCAGATCATCGATTTCGGCTTCGGCATTGGTGGTGCCTCCCCCCTTGCCGCGCGCCCGCTGCAAGCTGCGCGCGGCAGCGACGCGGGCGGCGACACTGGCACTCGCCTCCCCCGGTGGCGCGCGTGACAATTCCGACGGTGGCACTGGCTGCACCGCGACCGTAAGGTCAATCCTGTCGAGCAGGGGGCCGCTAATTTTTCCCTGGTAATCCTCGCCACAGCGCGGCGCCCGGCCGCATTCACGGGCGCCGTCGCCAAGATAGCCGCAGCGGCATGGGTTCATCGCCGCGATCAGCTGAAATCGCGCCGGATAGGTAATGTGGGCGGCGGCGCGGGCGACAGTCGTGCGGCCAGCTTCCATGGGCTGGCGCAGTGCTTCGAGCGCCTGGCGGGGAAATTCGGGCAGTTCATCGAGGAACAACACCCCCCGATGGGCAAGCGAGACCTCCCCCGGCTTGGCGCGTTGGCCGCCGCCGGACAGCGCCGCCTGGCTGGCGCCGTGATGCGGTTCACGAAACGGCGGGCGCATCACCAACCGGCCGCCGTCCAATAAGCCGGCGACGGAATGGATCATGCTGACCTCAAGCGCCTCGATGGGCAGCAGATCGGGCAGCAATCCTGGCAGGCGGGCGGCAAGCATGGATTTGCCCGAGCCCGGCGGGCCGACCAGCAGCAGGTTATGCCCACCGGCGGCGGCGATTTCCAGGGCGCGGCGGGCGGTTTCCATGCCGCGCACTTGCGCGAGATCGGCCGTCATCGGCGCGTGGGCAATGCCGGCGGTCTCCGGCGGGGTCAGCACTTGCTGGCCACGAAAGTGATTGACCAGCGACAGCAGGTCAGGTGCGGCAAGCACGGCGATCTGTCCGGCCCAAGCGGCCTCCCCGCCCTGACTGCCAGGGCAGATCAACCCAAGTCCACGGGCTGAGGCGGCAATCGCTGCCGGCAACACTCCGACAACCGGGTTGAGGGTGCCGTCGAGCGATAATTCCCCGAGGGCTGCAAACTCGGCGATGTCCTCACGCGGTATCACCTCCATCGCCGCCAGCACCGCAAGCGCGATCGGCAAATCGAAATGGCTGCCTTCCTTGAGCAGATCGGCGGGCGCGAGGTTGATCAGCACGCGGCGTGGCGGCAGCGACAATCCCATCGCGGTTAATGCGGCGCGGACCCTTTCCCGCGCCTCCCCCACCGCTTTGTCCGGCAGTCCGACAACCAGGAACGCTGGCAGGCCCGAGGATATCTGGACCTGGACCTCCACCGCCATAGCGTCGATGCCGGAAAACGCGAAAGATTGCACGCGGGCGATTGTCATTGCCGGGAGTATGGCGGGAGGCTCAACGGACAGGGCGCAAATCACTGTGAAAGCAGCGGCAATTCGCGCCGCTTGACCGCTGGACGATCCGCTGGCACCGCTACTGCCCATGAACCCGGCAGAATTGTCACCCGACGACATCCTCAAGCTGCTCGATGCGGGGGCGCTGCGGCTGCGCTATCAGCCGATTGTGCGTCTCGCGGATCGTGGCGTGGTTGGGTTCGAGGCGCTGGCGCGGTTGGAACACCCAACCCGTGGCACCCTGCCGCCGCGCGATTTCGTGCCACAACTGGAATCCCACGGCCATGGCTGGACCTTGTTTACCCATGTGCTGACCGCCGCATTGGACGAATGGCACAGCGTGTTCGCCGCCGATGACCGGCTGACCCTGTCGCTGAACACCCCGCTCGACGTGTTGCGCGATCCGCTTTTGCCGGACCTGCTGCGATCTGGTTGCGCGCGGATCGCTGTGCCTGCGAACCTGCTGGTGCTTGAGTTGACAGAAACCCAAGCCGTGCCAGATGCCGCTTTGCTGACCCGTCCGCTGACCGCGCTGCGCCGGCTTGGGGTTGCGCTTGCGGTTGACGATATCCTGCCGGTGACGCGTGAGCCTGGCGGGTTGCTCGGCTTGCCGTTCGCCACGCTTAAGCTCGACAAGCGGGTGGTGCGCGAAGCCGCTGACAGCGCGTCCGCCCGCGCCTTCATCACCAGCAGCCTGAATATCGGCCACGCGGTGGGCATGCAGGTTGTCGCCGAGGGGGTCGAGGACGCTGCCATCTGGGACCGGATGGCCGATCTTGGGTGCGATCAGGCGCAGGGGTTTTTCATTGCCCGACCGCTGCCGGCGGCAGCGATCGGGCTGTGGCGTGACGTCTGGTCGGCGGGTTAGAGCATCATCCGATCAGCTTGCCTTTTTGATCGGATAAAGATGATCGTGAAAACAAGACGTTAGAAGCGCGCCCGCAAGCCGGCCAGCACCCGCGCGCCGGGGGTCTGGAAGCCGTTGGTCGGTTCGAAGCGCGATCCGCCAATGTTGCGGCCCTCGACAAATCCGGTGAGCGTGGGCGTGATCGCGTAGTTGATATTAAGGTTGAAGATCACCCCCGGCTTGGCGCGACCGACGCCGCCCTGGAAGCCGCCATCGTCGATGATAAAATCCTGGAACGATCCGGTGTAGACCAGCTCTGGCGCGATGGTCAGGCCGGGCAAGGGCGTCAGGCGCAGATTGGCACTGACCTGATCGACCGGACGACGCAGCAGGCGGGTGTTGTCGGCCCGGTTGCGCGCATCCGTCCAGGTATAGGCGAGGCTGGCCTCGGCCCACGAGAACGGCCGGGCGGTCAACGCGATTTCAGCGCCACGGATTTTCGCGCGGTTGACGTTCTGGCTGGTCGCGGCGGTAAAGCTCGCATTGAACACCGTCGCGATCATGTCGCGGATTGTGTTCTCGAAATAGGTTACATCGAGCGTTGCGAAATCGCGGCGTCCGAAGGCTGGAACGTCGATTGCCCAGCCAGCCTCCCAGCCGATGCTGCGTTCGGGCCGTAGATTGCGGTTGCCGACATAGCCCGACGTATCAATGCCAAACAGATCGAACAGCGACGGGGCGCGGAACCCGGTGCCCAAAGAGGCTTTCAGCCGCGACCACGCCTCCGGCACTGCCAGCACGCCACCCGTGCGCCAGGTGAACGCCGCGCCACCGTAGCTGCCCTGTTCCTGGCGGGCGTCTGCGGTCAAGGTCAGGCGCTGCCCGAGTGTGGTTTGCACACCGATATGCCCGGCATTTTGGCGCGATGCTGCGCGGACCGAGTTCTGATAGGCAAAGCCGCCGAAATCGGCGGTCAGATCGGCGCGGCTGGTGGTCGCATTGTGCTGATAGCCAAACAGGATCGCGGTATCGCGCGCCATGCCCCAATCTGGCACGTGCAGCGTGTTCTCCCATTGCACCGTGGTTTGTCGGCCACGAAAGCGCGAATTGGATGATGTAAAATTGGGGTCGGCGGCTTCGAGCGGTTGGTAGTAATGGCGGTTGCTGACCAGTTGTCCGACGATCAGCGAGGTTTCCCAACGATCATCGAACAGCCGGCTGGTGACCCCTGCCCGGCCGTGAAACACGTCGTCACTGCCGGTGTAGAGACGGGAATCATAGCCGGGAAACCCGAGGCTATCGATGTTGAACTGGGCAGAGCGGGCGCGAACCGCCAGGAATGCCCGTGTGCCATCGATCGGGGTGACGCCGAATTCCAAATTGCCGGTATTGGCGAGATATGGGTTGCGGGCGCCGGTGTAGACTGCCTGCCGTTGCGGGGTGGTATCAAAGCCGCGCTCGGCCTGTGTGGCGACCCCGAGCCGGTAATCGAACATGCCCTCCGATCCCGACGCCCCCACCGAACCGCGTAGCGCGCGCGGCCAGCCAAAGCCGAATTCGGCGGTTTGCACTGGCTTGCCGGCACCACGTTTGGTGATCAGATTAACCACCCCGCCGATGGCGCCCGAGCCATAGAGGGCGGACATCGGCCCGCGCACGACTTCGATCCGGTCAACATCGGCGAGGGTATCGACGCCAAAATTGAAGGCGCCGCCAGGATCGGAGGGATCGGTGATCGGGATTCCGTCACGCAGCACCAGCACATGGTTGGAATTGGTGCCGCGCAGGAACAGGCTGGCATTGCCACCAGGGCCGCCGGATTGCACCAGGCGCGCGCCGGGCACCGCCGACATCGCCTCGGCAAGCGTTGCATAGCCGCGCTGTTCGATCATGGTGCGGGTGATGATCGTTACGCCAGCGGGGATGCGTTCGATCAGGGTGGGGACCCGGGTCGCGGTGATCACCATATCTGGCAACCTCACATCCGCATCCTGGGCGAAAGCGGGGGCGGAAAGGCACGACGACGACAGCAAGGCTGCCAGCAGCAGACGGCGCATACGACACTCCAACGGCGCGGGCCGATCATGTGATCGAACCCAACCCAGATACGAATGCCGCCTACGGGTCTTTCTCCCGCTGCTCCGGTGCACCTCGCCCGACGCGCGCGCGCAGTCTCGATGGCGGCCGGTCTCCTGGCTCACGGCGTTGGGACATCATCCCGGCCGGACCCGCCTTCTCATGCAGCGCATAATGGCATCTGGGTCAGGCACGCCGCATACAGTTGCGAGGGCAGCGGCGGTTTCCCGCACTTCCCGTTTCAGCCCTTGCGGGCCACCGTCATCTGCCCCTAGCCTGCACGACACGCCGCGCTGCGGCAATCCCCCCAACCATCAATCCCGGAATGCCCGATGCCCTTGCACACCGCGCTGCAAAATAATCTGCCGCCTTATGCCCGCCAGCTTGGGTTCACCATCACCGAGGCGAGTGCGGATAGGATCGTTGCCGAAATGGTGGTGGCGGACGAGCACGGCAACGGGCTTGGCACCATGCATGGCGGCGCGTTGATGACGCTTGCCGATACGATGGGGGCAATTGCGACGATGGTGAATATCGGGCGCGAAGCGCAGACGACAACGTTGGAAAGCAAGACCAATTTTGTCTCGGCGGCCAAAATTGGCACCACGATTACCGCCGAGGTGACCCCGGTCCATCGCGGCAAGACCACCCAGGTCTGGCAGACCCGGATCACCAGGGCGGATGGGCGCTTGGTGGCGTTGGTCACCCAGACTCAGCTGGTGCTGGGGTAGATCGGACAGTGCGTGGCGCTCGTGAAGAAAATACAATAAAACTAAAATGTCAGTAGCAGCCTATCATGAACGACATC
>JANYCX010000038.1 GCA_025360065.1 Acetobacteraceae bacterium
CAGCTGGATGCCGAAATCGGTCGGCTTCTGCTTGCGGCGCTGGCCGTGCTGGCCGGGGCCGTAATCGCGCTTGCTGATTGGCGATTTCGGGCGGCCCCAAAGATTGACGCCCAAACGGCGATTGATCTTGTACTTGCTCTCCACGCGCTTGGTCATGCGCATGATCCCTTCTTATCGGCGTCGCCCGCCGCTTTTGCGACTGGTTGCGACTTGTTGCACCGGTAGGCTTGCGACGATCGACGCAAGCGGGCGCCCACCCCGAAAGGTGGGTCCACGTTCCCGGCAGTGGGGGGCGTATAAAACTGTGGCATCCCGCTTGTCAAAGCATGGCAGGCATCCTACCCACCGCAGATGATCAAACGTAGCGATATCGTGATGCTTGGTATTAACGCCGCCGTCGTTGGCAGCCTTCTGGGCGGGTTGATGCTGGGGATCGGGCTTAGTCTGGTGACGGCCGGGGCCAATATTGGCTGGCTGTTGCTGCTGCCCGCCGCGCCCACTGCCGGGATGGTGGGCTGGCTGCTGGGCCGGCAACTGGCAAGACGGCTTTAGCCCGCCTGCCCCTTGCACTGCGCGGACCGCGGTCCCAAGCTGCGGCAATCAGCAAGCAGGAGGCCGCCATGGACTATCGCCTGGACCATATCCATCTTCGCACCGCCGACCCCAGAACCACCGCGCAATTCTATATCGACATGTTTGGTGCGGTGCCCGCTGGCGAGGTGATGAACGGTGCGGCGCTGCGGGTGATGGTCAATCTTGGCGGGCTGCTGATGTTTATCGAACAAGTGCCGCCCGAAACCGCTGCCCCGCCGCCGGCGCCATTTCGCGGCATCGAACATATCGGGCTGCTGGTGGCCGATGTCGAGGTGGCGGCCGCCGCGCTGCGCGCCAAGGGGGCGACGTTTGTCGTCGAGCCACGATCGCCGGCGCCGGGGATCAAGATCGCGTTTCTCGACGGGCCGGACGGGGTGCGGATTGAGATTTTGCAGCGCGGGTAGAGCATCATCCGATCCGCTTGGCGCCGCTTGGCACTGCACCAAATTTTCGTCTTCGGGTTTAACGGTCAGAGGTAGGCGAAATGGCTTGCAGTGAATGAGCGTTTGAGTTAATAAATTAAACATGAACTCATCCGTTGCACCACTCACCCTGCGAGAGAGCCTGAAAGACTGCGCGCCCGATCTGGCGCAGCGGTTGGCAGGCATTCTGCTTGCGGTGGCAGGGCTGGTGGCGCGGCGTTTCTTGCGCGAACCCAGGCTGGTGGGGCTAATCGGGCCGATGTGGCGCTGGTTGACCCAGGCTGCAAGGCGGTTTGAACGCAGTGTTACAGGCCCGGCTCGGGCGCGCACGGCACGGTCTGCGCCGGCGACCCAGACCCGTCCGCGCGCACCATTGCTGCCGACGCGGCGCGGCTGGCTGGTGCGCGAGCTTGGCTGGGAGGCGGCCGGCTATGGCTCGCAACTGGCGCATTTGCTGGCCGAGCCGCAGATGCAGGCGTTGATCGTGGCAGTGCCGGGGGTTGGGCGGGTATTGCGCCCATTGTGCCGGATGCTGGGCTATGACCTCGCGGCGGTCACACGGATGGTGGCGCCGGCGGCGACGACGGGGGCAGCGACGGAAGCAGCCGCGGTGACGCCGCAGGTTTGGCTGCGCGATGACCCGGTTGGTTTGGATGGGGTCGTCGGCGAAAAATTGGTTTTTTCAACGAGTGGATAGGGTGCGGAGCAAATTTACGTCTAGTTTGTTTCGATATCGTAATATAATGCCGTGTTTCCGCAGTATCCGCACCTGGGCTGCCGTCAAACCTCGTGCTTGAATGGCGCAAATTCCGCAAGATAATCAATCTGCGCCGCTTTCTCGCGCCGTTCCTCCTCGAGGAACCCGGCCACCGCCTGGCGCAAGCCGCGATGGGCGATCCAGTGGGCGGAGTAGGTTTCGCTCGGGACATAGCCGCGCTGGATTTTGTGTTCGCCCTGGGCACCGGCCTCGACACGGGCGAGCTTGTGTTCGATGGCGAAATCTATGGCGCGGTAGTAGCAAAGTTCGAAATGCAAAAACGGCCAGTCGCCGGAGCAGCCCCAGTTGCGGCCGTAGAGCGCGTCGGCACCCATCAGATTAAGCGCGCCGGCGACTGGGGTTGGGCCGTTGAAGGCCATCAGCAAAACCACAGCGTCCCCGAGGCGTTCGCCTAAAAGTGTGAAGAAGCGGCGGGTGAGGTAGGCACTGCCCCATTTGCGATCGACGGTGGATTGGTAGAAGGCGTAAAACGCATCCCAATGCCGGTTGGTGATGTCGCCGCCGCGCAGGGTGACAAATTCGAGGCCGGCGGCATTGGCGTCCCGCCGCTCGCGCTTGAGGGTTTTG
>JANYCX010000045.1 GCA_025360065.1 Acetobacteraceae bacterium
CGCAAAGCCACCACCGGCCGCAACCCGCAAACCGGCGCCGCGATCCAAATCGCCGAGTCAACAACGGTGCGCTTCAAGCCGGGCAAAGCACTCAAAGACGCGGTGGGGTAGGCATGCAAGCGCTCGGGCGCTGCCCCAGACCCCGCCAGGGAAGGTCCCTGGACGCCAAACCCTTAAGATAGGGGTCCGGGGCCCGGGCCCGGCGGGGGTCCAGGGGGCAACGTCTCTGGTCTTGCTTGCCTAAACCCAACCACATCTTCCGGGCGGTTAGCTCAGCGGTAGAGCGGCTCGTTTACACCGAGTTGGTCGGCGGTTCGATCCCGTCACCGCCCATTCCGATTTTCTCGTCACAGTTTCGCTTTCGTGGGTTGACGAGTTCGTGCCTGGGGCCTAAACGGCCCTCCCTGTCGCTAATGCGGGAGTAGCTCAGTTGGTTAGAGCGCCGGCCTGTCACGCCGGAGGTCGCGGGTTCGAGCCCCGTCTCTCGCGCCAGCTTCCCTTGCGGGAAGCGGCGCAGTTTTTCCTGTCGTTCTGACTGGGTTGCAGCGATTGCTGCATTTTCTGGTTGTTCTGCCCCTGGCAGAAATCAACCGATGCGATTAAGGTCCGGCCCGCGCTGCAATGCGGTATTCCGTAATGGATGCCGGCACCAAAGGAATGGGCATCATGGCTCTCGATCTGGCCGATTACTTCCCCATTCTGGTGTTCATGGGCATTGCGGCTGGCATTGCGATGGCGATGGTTGGCGGGTCGCTTCTCGCGGCGCATCAGAAGCCGTATGCCGAGAAATTATCGCCCTATGAGTGCGGGTTTGAACCGTTTGACGACGCGCGGCGTCGGTTCGATGTGCGGTTCTATCTCGTGGCTATTTTGTTCATTATTTTCGATCTTGAAGTGGCGTTTCTGTTTCCCTGGGCGGTGAGCCTGTCGGATATCGGGCCGCTGGGCTTCTTTTCGATGGTCGGTTTCCTTGGCGTGCTGACGGTCGGGTTTGTGTATGAATGGTGCAAGGGCGCACTCGATTGGGAGTAGGTGAATGAGCGCTTCCACTACCAGCCTCGATCACGCCGTGTTGCCGCCTGGTGCGGCGCAGGATGCGGTGATCAACAGCATTACCGGTGCGATCGACGACAAGGGCTTTGTGGTCGCCAATCTGGATAAATTGGTGAACTGGGCGCGCACCGGCAGTTTGTGGCCGATGACGTTCGGTCTCGCCTGCTGTGCGGTCGAAATGATCCACGCTTACATGCCACGCTACGATCTGGATCGGCTCGGCGTCATCCCGCGCCCGTCACCGCGCCAGTCGGACGTGATGATCGTTGCGGGAACTCTCACCAACAAGATGGCGCCGGCGCTTCGCAAGGTTTACGACCAGATGCCGGAACCGCGCTGGGTGATCAGCATGGGCAGCTGCGCCAATGGCGGCGGCTACTACCACTATTCCTATGCAGTGGTGCGCGGCTGCGATCGGGTGGTGCCGGTGGATATTTATGTGCCGGGCTGCCCGCCGACGGCCGAGGCGCTGGTTTACGGGATCATGCAATTGCAGAAGAAAATCCGTCGCACCGGGACCATTCTCCGTGGCTGACATTGCAGAAATGATTGCTGGCCTGCCCGGTGTGACCAGCATTGCCTGGGCCCGCGACGAACTGATTGCCAATGCCGACCGTGACGGGCTGGTGGCGCTGATGACCACCTTGCGCGACGATCCGCGTTTCCTGTTCGAACAGATGATGGAAATGGCCGGGGTTGACTGGCCGGAACGCGCCGATCGGTTCGAAATCGTTTATTGCCTGCTGTCGGTTACTCATAACCATCGCATCCGCGTCTCGATCACCACCAACGAAACGACTCCGGTGCCGTCGATCCACGGCATCTGGCCGGTCGCGACCTGGTGGGAGCGTGAGGCGTTCGACCTGTTCGGAATCGGATTTACTGGCCAACCCGATCTGCGCCGCATCCTGACCGATTATGGCTTCGAGGGGCATCCGCTGCGCAAGGACTTCCCGCTGACCGGATATGTCGAGGTGCGCTACGACGATGCCAGGAAGCAGGTCGTGTACGAACCGGTGAAGCTGGTGCAGGACTTCCGCAATTTCGATTTCCTTTCCCCCTGGGAGGCGATGACCACGCTTCCGGGTGACGAAAAATCCCGCAAGGATGGGGCGGCATGAACGACGCACCGGTGACCAAACAAATCCAGATCGACAGCCATTCAATCAATTTCGGCCCGCAGCATCCGGCAGCCCACGGCGTATTGCGCCTGATCCTGGAAATGGATGGCGAAGTTGTCGAGCGCGCCGATCCGCATATCGGCCTGCTGCATCGCGGCACTGAAAAACTAATCGAATACAAAACCTACATTCAGGCGGTGCCGTATTTCGACCGGTTGGACTACGTGTCGCCAATGACGCAGGAACACGCGTTCGCGCTGGCGACCGAAAAACTGCTGGGGATTGAGGTGCCGGAGCGCGCCAAGTGGATTCGCACTTTGTTCAGCGAAATCACCCGGGTGCTGAACCATCTGCTCAACGTGACGACTTA
This sequence comes from Acetobacteraceae bacterium, assembly GCA_025360065.1. Classification (GTDB taxonomy): domain Bacteria; phylum Pseudomonadota; class Alphaproteobacteria; order Acetobacterales; family Acetobacteraceae; genus CAITOL01. Next base: position 2,545 of record JANYCX010000045.1, read on the forward strand.
CGGGTTGGATGTCGGCGCGATCACCCCGGCTTTGTGGGGCTTTGAGGAGCGCGAAAAGCTGATGGAGTTCCACGAGGCCGCATCCGGCGCGCGGCTCCACGCAAATTATTTCCGCCCCGGTGGCGTGGCGAAAGATTTACCTGCCGGGCTTGAAGACCAGATCGGCGCCTGGGCGCACAGCTTTGGCAAGTTCATCGACGATCTGGAAACCCTGCTGACCGGCAACCGGATTTGGAAGCAACGCACGGTCGATATCGGCATCTTCAGTGCGGAACAGGCGCTGGCCTGGGGGTTTTCGGGCCCCTGCCTCCGCGCCAGCGGCGTGGCCTGGGATTTGCGCCGGTCACAACCGTACGAGATGTACGACCAGCTCGATTTCAAAGTCCCGGTCGGCCGCAATGGCGATTGTTATGATCGCTATCTGATGCGGATCGCCGAAATGCGCGAAAGCGTGTCGATGATCCAGCAATGCCTGGCCAAGATGAAGCCTGGCCCGGTCAAGGTGCAGGACAACAAGATTTCGCCGCCAAGCCGGGCCAACGTGAAGCGGTCGATGGAAGCGCTGATCCATCACTTCAAGCTATATACCGAGGGCTATCACGTCCCCGCCGGCGCGACCTACACCGTCGTCGAAGCCCCAAAAGGCGAATTCGGGGTGTATCTGGTCGCCGACGGCACCAACCGCCCCTATCGCTGCAAAATCCGCGCGACGGGCTTTGCCCATCTGCAAGCCATTGAAGCAATGGCCAAACGCCACATGCTGGCCGACGCCGTGGCGATCATCGGATCGCTCGACATCGTCTTCGGTGAGATCGACAGGTAAAACATGGCCGCGCACCAAAAACAGGATTTCATCCAGCCCGCGAGCTTCGCCTTTGATGCGGACAGCATGGTTCAGGTCGATAAGCACATCGCCAAATACCCGGCGGGCAGGCAGGCGAGTGCGGTGCTGCCGCTGCTCGATTTGGCGCAGCGCCAGATGGGCCGCATCACCGGCAGCGCCTGGGTGTCGATTGCCGCGATGGATGAAATCGGCCGCATTCTCGATATGCCGCCGATCCGGGTTTATGAGGTCGCGACCTTTTATCTGATGTTCAACATGGCCCCGGTTGGCAAGTTTCATTTGCAGCTTTGCACCACAACGCCATGCTGGCTGCGCGGGTCGGACGACATCGTGCAGGCCTGCCGGGACGTGACCGGCATCAAGGGCTGGAAAGAAAACAGCGCCGACGGGCTGTTCACCATGACCGAAGTTGAATGCGTCGGCGCCTGCGTCAACGCGCCGATCCTGCAAGTGAACGATGATTTCTACGAGGATATGGATTCCGAGCGCACCAAGGCGCTGCTCGAATCCTTGAAGCGTGGTGTGGTGCCGAAATTCGGCTCAATGACCGGGCGACAGACCTCCGCGCCCGATGGCGGGCCTACCACGCTCCTGTTCGAGAAGGCGGAATGACGCAATGCTGAGCGACCAGGACCGGATTTTTACCAATCTTTATGGCGTCCATGATGTCGGCCTCGCCGGCGCGCGGGCGCGCGGCGATTGGGACGGCACGGCGGCCATTCTCGCCCGCGGCCGCGATGCGATCATCGACGAAATGAAGGCCTCGGGCCTGCGTGGCCGCGGCGGGGCGGGCTTCCCAACCGGGATGAAATGGTCATTCATGCCGAAAGTGGTCGGCGACCGGCCGCATTACCTGGTGGTCAACGCCGATGAAAGCGAACCCGGCACCTGCAAGGACCGCGACATTCTGCGCCACGATCCGCACAAGCTGGTCGAGGGCTGTCTGATCGCATCCTTCGCGATGGGCGCGCATGCCGCCTACATCTATATTCGGGGCGAATTCTACAACGAAGCCGTGGCGCTGCAAAAAGCCATAGACGAGGCGTATGACGCCGGGCTGATCGGCAAGAACGCCTGCGGCTCGGGCTGGGATTTCGACTGCTATTTGCATCGCGGCGCCGGCGCCTACATTTGCGGCGAGGAAACCGCGCTGATCGAAAGCCTCGAAGGCAAAAAGGGCATGCCGCGCCTGAAACCGCCATTTCCGGCGGCGGTCGGGCTATATGGCTGCCCGTCAACGGTCAACAATGTCGAAAGCATTGCCGTCGCGCCGACGATCATGCGGCGTGGGGCGGCGTGGTTTTCAGCGCTGGGCCGGCCGAGGAATGCCGGGACCAAGCTGTTCTGCATTTCCGGCCATGTGAACAAGCCCTGCAACGTCGAAGAAGAACTCGGCATCCCGCTGCGCGAATTGATTGACCGCTATGCTGGCGGGGTGCGTGGCGGGTGGGATAATCTGCTTGCGATCATCCCGGGTGGCGCGTCGGTGCCAGTGCTCAACAAGGCGACCTGCGACACCATCCTGATGGATTTCGACTCGTTGCGCGATGTGAAATCCGGGCTTGGCACGGCGGCGGTGATCGTGATGGACAAATCCACCGACATCATCAAGGCGATTGCCCGGCTCAGCCAGTTTTACAAGCATGAAAGCTGTGGCCAGTGCACGCCGTGCCGCGAAGGCACTGGCTGGATGATGCGGGTGATGAACCGGATGGTGCAGGGCCGCGCGGAAATCGAGGAAATCGATACGCTTGAAGCGGTAACGCGCCAGGTTGAGGGCCATACGATTTGCGCGCTCGGCGATGCGGCGGCGTGGCCGATCCAAGGGCTGATCAAGAATTTCCGCCCCGAAATGGAAGCTCGGATTGCGGCCTACAAAGCGTCGCGCTCGATTAAAATGGCGGCGGAGTAACATCGATGGTCAAAGTTACAGTCGATGGCATCGACGTCGAAATTCCCGCCGGATCCAACGTGCTGCAAGCTTGCGAGGCCGCCGGCAAGGAAATCCCGCGCTTTTGTTACCATGAACGGCTGAGCGTGGCCGGTAATTGCCGGATGTGTTTGGTCGAAATCGAAAAAGCGCCGCCCAAGCCATTCGCCTCCTGCGCGTATCCGGTCGCGGATGGGATGGTGGTGCACACCGACAGCCCGATGGTGCGCAAGGCACGCCGCGGGGTGATGGAATTCCTGCTGATCAACCACCCGCTGGATTGCCCGATCTGCGACCAGGGCGGTGAGTGCGATTTGCAGGACCAGGCGGTCGGCTATGGCGATGATCATTCGCGCTACCTCGAACCCAAGCGCGCGGTGACGGACAAGAACCTCGGCCCGCTGGTCAAGACGGTGATGACGCGCTGCATCCAGTGCACGCGCTGCATCCGCTTCTCGACCGAAATCGCCGGCGTGTCCGAACTTGGCGCGACCGCACGTGGGGAGACGATGGAAATCGGCACCTATGTCGAAAAGGCCCTGAGTTCGGAGCTTTCCGGCAATCTGATCGATATTTGCCCGGTGGGCGCGTTGACATCAAAGCCTTACGCCTTCGTGGCGCGGCCGTGGGAATTGAAGAAGACTGACAGCGTCGATGTGCTCGACGCGGTGGGCGCCAATATCCGCGTCGATTCACGCGGGCCGGACGTGCTGCGGGTGCTGCCGCGTCTGAATGAAGATGTGAATGAGGAGTGGCTGGCCGATAAGTCGCGCTTCGCGGTCGATGGGCTGAAGCGCCGCCGGCTCGATTCATGCTGGGTGCGGCGCGACGGCAAACTCGCCCGCGCATCGTGGCAGGAAGGTTTCGACGCGATTGCCGCGAAAATGGCTGGCATGGCGGGCGATCGGATGGGTGCAATTGCCGGCGATCTGGCCGACGCCGAAAGCATGCTGGCGCTGAAGGATTTATTTGCAGCCCTGGGGTCAACCAACCTCGATTGCCGCCAGGACGGCGCGGCGTTGGATGCGTCGCGGCGCGATTTCTACAGCTTTAATACCTCGATTGCCGGGATCGAGGAGGCGGATGCCATCCTGCTGATCGGCACCAATCCGCGCCGCGAAGCGCCGTTGCTGAATGCGCGGATCAGAAAGGCCATTGTCGCCAACCGCACCAAGGTGGCAGCAATCGGGGTGCCGGCCGATCTGACCTATAAGGTCGAATGGCTCGGCGATACGCCGGCTTTGCTGGCCGATAACTCCTTCATCGCAACGCTGAAAGCCGCCAAGCGGCCGATGCTGATCATTGGCCAGGGCGCGCTGCGCCGGGCGGATGGCGCGGCAATTCTGGCGGCGGCCTGGAAGCTGGCGGCGGAAACCGGCATGCTGACGGCGGACTGGCATGGCTTCAACGTTTTGCACACCGCGGCGAGCCGGATTGGTGCGCTCGACCTGGGTTTTGCGACCGGCAAGACCCTGGACAAAATGCTGGGCGGTGGCGTGGACCTGCTGTGGCTGCTTGGCGCTGACGAATTCGACACCACGAAAATCGGCGCCTCGACCTTCGTGGTTTATCAGGGCCATCACGGCGATGCCGGCGCGGCGCGCGCCGACGTGATCCTGCCAGGTGCCGCCTACACCGAAAAAGATGGCACCTACGTCAACACCGAAGGCCGGGTTCAACGCGGCCAGTTGGCGGTGTTCCCGCCCGGTGAGGCGCGCGAGGACTGGAAAATCATCCGCGCTTTCAGCGGGATAATCGGCAAGACCCTGCCGTACGACACAATCGACGCACTCCGCACCCGTCTAGAACAGGTCAATCCGGTGTTCGCCCGGGTCGATATCCTGCCGCGCTTTGGCTGCACCGATCCGGCCGGCCCGGCTGCTGGCGGCGTGGTTGGAACCGCGCCCTTCACACCGGCAGTGGCGAATTACTACATGACCGACAGCATTAGCCGCGCCAGCCCAACGATGGCGGAATGCACGGCTGCCGCTGCTGCCCCCGTCCAGATGGCGGCGGAGTAAGGCGATGATCGATTTCCTACAGCATAACCTGCTCGGCCAGTTGATCCTGACCGTGCTCAAGGCGCTCGCCATTCTCGGCCCGCTGCTGGTGATGGTGGCCTATTTGACCTACGCCGAGCGCAAGGTGCTGGGCGCGATCCAGCTTCGCCGTGGCCCCAACGTGGTTGGCCCATTCGGGCTGTTGCAGCCCTTCGCCGACGCGATCAAGATGTTGATGAAGGAAACCATTATTCCTTCCGGTGCGTCCAAGGGGTTGTTCCTGCTGGCGCCAATGCTGACCTTCTCGCTCGCGATGGTGGCCTGGGCGGTGATCCCGCTGAATGACGGCTGGGCGGTCGCCGATATCAATGTCGGCGTGTTGTATTTGTTCGCGATTTCGTCGCTCGGGGTTTACGGCATCATTATCGCCGGTTGGGCATCGAACTCGAAATACCCGTTCCTCGGCGCGATGCGGTCGGCCGCACAAATGGTGTCCTACGAAGTCTCAATGGGCTTTGTGATCGTCACGGTGCTGGTCTGCGTCGGATCGCTGAACCTGAATGACATCGTATTGGCGCAAACCAATTTGTGGTTCTGCGTGCCGCTATTCCCGATGTTCGTGATCTTCTTCATCTCGACCTTGGCAGAAACCAACCGGTCACCCTTCGATTTGCCGGAAGGCGAAAGCGAAATCGTCGCCGGGTTCTTCGTCGAATATTCGAGCCTGAGCTTCGGGCTGTTTTTTCTCGGCGAATACGCCAACATGATCCTGATGTCGTCGATGACGACCATCCTGTTCCTCGGCGGCTGGCTGGCGCCGTTCGGCATCCCAACGCCGTTCTGGTTCGGGCCGATATGGTTCATCCTGAAAGTCTGCGCGATCCTGTTCGCTTTCATCTGGGTGCGCGGCACCTTCCCGCGCTACCGCTATGACCAGTTGATGCGCCTGGGGTGGAAAGTGTTTCTGCCGTTTTCGTTGTTCTACCTGGTGCTGGTCGCGGGCGTGCTGATGGCCTTCGGCTGGCTGCCGCACCCGGCGTGACCGAGATGAACGCCAAACAAGGAAGGTCTTCTTTTTGTGAACGAAAAGAAGCAAAAAAACTTCCTCACTTTGTTGCCGTTGGCTCGGGCTTGCCGCGAAGGCACGCCAACGGCCCGGAATTATCAAAAAGTTTTTTGGGTTCTTTTTGTTCACAAAAAGAACTTCTTGCTTCCCCGGGGTCTGACCAATGAGCTTCCTAGACCGCACCACCCGCGCGTTATTGCTCGAAGAACTCGTCGGCGGCATGGCGCTGACCTTGAAATATTTCTTCAAGCCCAAGGTCACCATCAACTACCCGTACGAAAAGGGCCCGATCAGCCCGCGCTTCAAGGGCGAGCACGCGCTGCGGCGCTACCCGAACGGCGAGGAACGCTGCATCGCCTGCAAGCTGTGCGAGGCAGTGTGTCCGGCGCAGGCGATCACCATTGAGGCCGAACCCCGCGAAGATGGCTCGCGCCGCACCACGCGCTACGACATCGACATGACCAAGTGCATTTATTGCGGCCTGTGCGAGGAAGCCTGCCCGGTGGATGCGATTGTTGAAGGCCCGAACTTCGAGTTCGCCACCGAAACCCGCGCGGAACTGATGTATGACAAAGACAAGCTGCTCGCCAACGGCGATCGCTGGGAGCCGGAGTTGGCTCGCCGTCTCGAACTCGACGCGCCGTACCGGTAAGGCCGCATCATGATCGCATCCCTCGCCTTTTATCTGTTCTCCGGCATTTTGCTTGCGTCAGCGGCCATGGTGGTCAGCAGCCGTAACCCGGTGCATGCGGTGCTGTTCCTGATCCTGGCGTTCTTTAACGCTGCGGCATTGTTCCTGCTGGCCGGCGCCGAGTTCCTGGCGATGACCCTGGTCATTGTCTATGTCGGTGCGGTCGCGGTGCTGTTCCTGTTCGTGGTGATGATGCTGGACGTGAATTTTGTGCAGTTGCGCGAAGGGTTTCAGCGCTACCTGCCGGTTGGGGCCACCATCGGGGTGGTGCTGCTCGGCGAATTGGTGATGGTGCTGGGCGGCTGGCGGATCGCGCCGGGGTCGGACGCGCTGCGTTTCGCACCGATGGATGCCGCGCTCGACAACACCCGCCAGATCGGACAAATCCTTTATACCGACTACATCCTGCTGTTTCAGGCATCTGGCCTGATCCTGCTGGTGGCGATGATCGGCGCGATTGTGCTGACCTTGCGTGACCGCAAAACATCGCGCCACCAGAACGTCGCCACCCAAATTGCGCGCACCCCGGCCGACACGCTGGTGCTGGTCGATGTAGTGCGCGGCGCCGGCGTGCCGGTTGATCATTATCTGCGGCCGAAAGTAACGGAAGCCAAACCCGTGGCACCTGCGGATTCCCACGGAGGCCACCACTGATGTTGCCCGTCCCCCTCGGCCATTACCTGACCGTATCGGCCATCCTGCTGGTGCTCGGCATTTTCGGCATCTTTCTCAACCGCAAGAACGTCATCGTGATCCTGATGTCGGTGGAACTGATGCTGCTGGCGGTGAACCTTAATCTCGTCGCCTTCTCGGCGGCGTTAAACGATCTGGCCGGGCAAATTCTGGCGATGTTCGTGCTGACCGTGGCGGCAGCCGAAGCCGCGATCGGGCTCGCGATCGTTGTGGTCTATTTCCGCAACCGCGGTTCGATCGAGGTCGAAGACGTTACCATGATGAAGGGCTGACCACCGATGTTCGCCATTGCCGTCTTCGCCCCGCTGGTCGGATCGCTTGTCGCCTTGCTGCTTGGTCGCCAGATCGGCGATCGCGCGGCGCAAATTGTCACCATCGCCTGCATGATCCTCGCGTCGGTGTGCGGCGTCTCGGCGTTTATCGACCTGGTCTATAACGGCGTGCCGCCCGGCGTGATTTCCCTCGGCACCTGGGTCGAGGCCGGAACTTTCCGGGTGGACTGGGCATTGCGCTACGACGCGCTCGCCGCCGTGATGGTCGCCATGGTGACCTGCGTGGCCACCCTGATCCACATCTACAGCGCCGGTTACATGGCGCATGACAACACAATCTGGAAATTCTTCAGCTATCTCAGCCTGTTCACCTTCGCGATGCTGATGTTGGTGACCGCTGACAATCTGCTGCAACTGTTCTTCGGCTGGGAAGGCGTCGGCCTCGCGAGTTATTTGCTGATCGGCTATTACTACGACCGCCCATCGGCGTGCGCTGCCGCGATGAAGGCGTTCATCGTCAACCGGATTGGCGATCTGGGCTTTGCGTTGGGCATTGCGCTGATTTTCGTGGTGTTCGGCTCGATCGGGTTCGACGACATCTTTGCCGGCGTCAGCAAGCACACCCGCGATGTCTACCACGTGTTCGGCCGCGATTTCCCCGCGCTGGAGGTCATCGGCGTGCTGCTGTTCATCGGCGCGATGGGCAAGTCGGCGCAGTTGGGCCTGCATGTCTGGTTGCCGGACGCGATGGAAGGGCCAACCCCGGTTTCCGCGCTGATCCATGCGGCAACCATGGTAACGGCCGGCGTGTTCCTGATGGCGCGCATGTCGCCGCTGATGGAATTTGCACCCAATGCGCTGGCGTTTGTCGCCATTGTCGGCGGCTCAACCGCGTTGTTCGCCGCCACCATTGGCTGCGTGCAGAACGACATCAAGCGGATCATCGCCTATTCGACCTGTTCGCAGCTTGGCTACATGTTCATCGCGGCAGGGGTTGGCGCCTATCAGGCGTCGATGTTCCATCTGCTGACCCATGCCTTCTTCAAGGCGCTGCTGTTCCTGTCGGCCGGTGCGGTAATCCACGCGATGTCGGACGAACAGGACATCCGCAAGATGGGCGGCATCTGGAAGAAAATTCCGCTGACCTACGTGGTGATGTGGATTGGCAGCCTGGCGCTTGCCGGCGTCTATCCGTTCGCAGGCTATTATTCCAAGGACGCCATTCTCGAAGCCGCCTATGCGTCGGGCTCGCTCAGCGGGGCCTACGGGTTCTGGTGTGGCCTGATCGCGGCGGGGCTGACCGCGTTTTATTCCTGGCGCCTGCTGATCCTGACCTTCCACGGCGCGCCGCGGGCTGACCAGCACACCATGGACCACGTCCATGAAAGCCCGGCCGTCATGACCATCCCGCTGATCCTGCTCGCGATTGGCGCGGTGGTGACCGGCGCGATCTTCCACGAGCAATTGCTGGGTGAACATTGGCAGCATTTCTGGGGCGACAGCATTCGTCTCAACCCGGCCAACCATGTGCTGCACGCAATGGAACATGTGCCGCATTGGGTCACCTTGGCGCCGAGCGTGATCGGGATTGCCGGCATCGCGCTTGCCTATCTGCTCTATATGGGCATGCCGTTCGTGCCGGGGCAGATCGCCATGGCGATGCCGGGGGTTTACCGGTTCCTGCTCAACAAATGGTATTTTGATGAGCTCTACAACGCCATTCTGGTGCAGCCGATGCTGCGGCTGGCGCGCGGGTTGTGGCAAATTGGCGACGTCAAAATCATTGATGGCATGCCGAACGGGGTGGCGTCCCTCACCGGGTCGTCATCCGGCCAGGTGGTCAAGCTGCAAACCGGCTCGATTGCCAGCTACGCATTCGCCATGCTGATCGGGCTTGTTGCCCTGGTCAGCATCTACCTTGTCTTTTTGCGGTGATCGATATGAACGCGGCCGGCTTCCCCTTGCTCTCACTGCTCACGTTCCTGCCGCTGGCGGGGTGCGCGATTATCCTGGCGGTGCGCGGGGATGACGCCGTGGTTGCGTCCAACGCCCGCTGGACGGCGTTGTGGACCAGCCTGATCGTGTTTGCGCTGTCGCTACTGTTGTGGGTGCGGTTCGATCAGGCCAATGGCGGGTTTCAGTTTGTCGAAAGCCTGTCCTGGCTGCCCTCGATCGGCATTACCTACAAAATGGGCGTGGACGGCATTTCGGTGCTGTTCGTGCTGCTCTCCACCGCGCTAACCCCGATCTGCATCCTGGCAAGCTGGGAGAGCATCCAAACCCGCGTGCGCGAATTCATGATCGCCTTCCTGGTGCTGGAAACCATGATGGTCGGCATGTTCTGCGCGCTGGATTTCGTGGTGTTCTACATCTTCTTCGAAGGTGTGCTGATCCCGATGTATCTGATCATCGGCGTCTGGGGCGGGCCGCGCCGGGTTTATGCAGCGTTCAAGTTCTTCCTCTACACCTTGGCCGGATCGGTGCTGATGCTGCTGGCGCTGCTGGCGATGTGGGTGGCGGCGGGCAGCACTGATATCACAGTGCTGATGAAGACCCAGTTCGCCCCGGCGATGCAGACCTGGCTGTTCCTGGCGTTCTTCGCCTCCTTCGCGGTGAAGGTGCCGATGTGGCCGGTCCATACCTGGCTGCCGGACGCCCATGTGGAAGCGCCCACCGCAGGTTCAGTCATCCTGGCCGGCGTGCTGTTGAAGATGGGGGCTTACGGGTTCCTGCGCTTCTCGGTGCCGATGCTGCCCGATGCCACCGCCTATTTCGCCCCGTTCGTGTTCACCCTGTCCGTTGTTGCGGTAATCTACACCTCGCTGGTCGCGCTCGCGCAGACAGACATGAAGAAGCTGATCGCCTATTCGTCGGTCGCCCATATGGGCGTGGTGACGATGGGAATTTTCACCGTAAACGTGCAGGGCCTGTCGGGCGCGTTGTTCCAAATGCTGTCGCATGGCGTGGTGTCGGGGGCGTTGTTCCTCTGCGTCGGGGTGGTTTATGACCGCATCCATACCCGCGAAATCGCCCGCTATGGCGGCCTCGCCGACCGGATGCCGGCGTATGCGCTCGCCTTTATGCTGTTCACCATGGCAAGCGTCGGGCTTCCTGGCACCGCTGGCTTCGCGGGCGAATTTCTGGTCCTGGTCGGTGCCTTCCAGGTCAGCTTCTGGCTCGCCCTGCTGGGCAGTTCGGGGATGATCCTGGGCGCGGTTTACATGCTGTACCTGTATCGCCGGGTGATTTTCGGCGCGATGACGCGGGATGAACTCAAAACCATCCTCGATCTGTCGCCGCGCGAAATCGCGATCTTCGCCCCGCTGGTGCTGCTGACCTTGTGGATGGGCATCGCGCCGTCCCACTTCACCGGGTTCTGGGATGCCTCGGTTGCCCACATGGTCGACCATCACCAGGCCGCGCTTGCCGCGACCATCAAGCTTGCCGGGATCGTGAAATGAGCTGGACCCTAGCCCTCCCCGAGATTGTCCTGTCCTGCGCTGGCATGGCGATCCTGGTGCTCGGCGTGCTGGCGCGCGAAAATGCGTTCCGCATGGCCAGCATGTTTACTGTCGGCGCGATGGTGTTGGCGGCAGTGCTGGTCATGGCCGGGGTGCCGGGGCTGGGCTATTCTGGGATGTTCGCGGTCGATGCGTTCAGCGGCTTTGTGAAACTGCTGATCCTGGCAGCCGCCATCCTCGCGGTGATTCTGTCGATGGACTACATCGAGCAGGAAAATCTGCGCCGCTTCGAATTCCCCGTCCTGATGCTGTTCGCCACAGTCGGCATGATGCTGATGGCGTCAGCGGTGAATTTGATGTCGCTCTACCTCGGGGTGGAGTTGATGAGCCTGTCGATTTACGTGCTGGCCGCTTTCGCGCGTGACGATCTGCGCAGTTCGGAAGCCGGGCTGAAGTATTTCGTGCTCGGCGCATTGGCGTCAGGGCTGCTGCTCTACGGGATTTCGCTGGTTTATGGGTTCGCTGGCACGATGAGCTTCGGCGATCTTGGCCGACTGCTCAGCGACAAAGACCATGCCTCGACCGGGGTCACGGTTGGCGTGGTGTTCATCGTCGCCGGCCTGTCCTTCAAGATTTCCGCCGTGCCGTTCCATATGTGGACGCCGGATGTGTATGAAGGTGCGCCAACCCCGGTCACCGCCTTCATGGGCACGGCCCCGAAAGTCGCCGCGATGGCGCTGCTGTTGCGGGTGCTGGGCGGGCCGTTCGGACATTTGCTGGCGCAATGGCAGCAATTGATCGTGCTGGTGGCAATTGCCTCGATGCTGCTGGGGTCACTCGCCGCGATCGGGCAGAAAAACATCAAGCGGCTGATGGCCTATTCGTCGATCGGGCATATGGGCTACGCGCTGGTTGGCCTCGCCGCCGGCACGCCGCTCGGCGTCAAGGGCGTGCTGATTTATCTGGTGACCTACGTGTTCATGAATGCTGGCGCGTTCGCCTGCATCCTGGCGATGCGACGCCGGGGCCGCGCGGTCGAAGGCATCTCCGATCTGGCCGGCCTGGCGCGCACCGACCTTGGTCTGGCGCTGTGGTTGGCGGTGTTCATGTTCTCGATGGCCGGCATCCCGCCGTTTTCGGGCTTTTGGGGGAAATTGTTCATCTTCCAGGCGGCTGTGTCGCAGGGAATGTGGGCATTGGCGGTGATCGGCGTGCTGACCAGCGTCATCGGCGCCTATTATTATATCCGCATCATCAAAGTAATGTTCTTCGATGACAGCGCCGAAGCCTTCGATGCCCGCCCGGCATCGCTGTCGGTGGTCGCGGTAGCTGGCGGATTATTCACCGTGCTGTTTTTCACCTTTGCCGCCCCAGTTGAAGCCGCCGCTTTGGCTGCTGCCAAAGCGATCTTCGGATGATACCTGCCGCCCGGATTTGGCGGCTCCAGGTCCACGACGTCCTGCCATCGACCTCCGATCTTTGCCGCACGCTGGCGGCGGAGGGCGAAGCCGATGGTCTGGCGGTCCTGGCCCGCCGCCAGTCCCAGGCGCGCGGCAGTCGTGGGCGTGGTTGGGAAACACCCACCGGCAATCTCGCGCTCTCGGTGCTGCTGCGCCCGGTGCTGGCCCCGCGTGAGGCCGCGCAGATGTCATTGCTCGCCGGCGTGGCGCTTGCGGAGACGGTATGGGACCATGTCGGCGGCAATGCCGATCTCGCCCTGAAATGGCCGAACGATTTGCTGCTCGACGGCGCCAAACTCGCCGGCATCCTCACCGAAAGTCACGGCACTGGCGACACAATTGATTGGATGGTGCTGGGCATCGGCGTCAATCTCGCCCATGCGCCAGACCTCGCCGACCGGCGCACCGCCAAACTGCCAGTCGCACCCGATGCCGAGGTGTTTGCCGCACAATTGCTTAACCGTCTCAGCCATTGGCTCATCGTGCTGGGCCAGGACGGTTTCGCCCCGATCCGCGCCGCCTGGCGCATCCATGCCCAGCCGCATGGCAGTGCCATGACGCTCAAGCTCGGTGGCCAAGACTATGCCGGCAACTTCGCCGGCCTCGGCGATGATGGCGGGCTATGCCTCGCGATTGATGGCACCATCAGGAACTTCACCGCAGGCGAAGTCCTGCTCCCGAACGGAGG
>JANYCX010000090.1 GCA_025360065.1 Acetobacteraceae bacterium
GCCGCCGCCAGGTTGCAGTTTCAGCAGCGCGAAGACCGCGCGCAATCCGGGCGGTTGGAAATAAAGACCGATGATACCGCCGAGCATGACGAGGCCGATGATGATCGGAACATAGCGCAGCCGGCGCAATTGCTGCCACCACGGTGATGGCGGGGCCGTCGGCGCTTGCCGGCTGACGACCTGCCTGGGCAGGGGCACGAGGGTCGCCTCATCCTGCGGCCCAGGCCGTGGCGGTTTGACAGGCGCCATCATCGACGTCCCTCGGACAATCCAATGCCCCCAACGCGGAGTGCGAGGATGTCAGCGGACGTTAGAGCGTGATCTGTCCGAGCTGATTCAGCGGACACGCTCTAGCCTCTCACTGTCACGATCATCTTTATCCGATCGAATAGGCAAGCCGATCGGATGATGCTCTAGCGAGTGCATGACCAGGCCTTGGATGGTGCCGATAAACGGGAGCGTTGCGGCAGGTGGATTGATATTGACCGAAAACAGGCCAAATGTCTTTCCTGGCTCGGCAGGGGAAGCAGACATGGCGGGAACCAGGCTCTATCATGCGGGCAATCGGGGCTTGCAGCACGAATTCGGCACAACCGGCCTCGCCGATCGGATGGAGGCGGTCATCACGCGGACCGAATTTACCCAATCCGATCAGGATTTTATCGAACAATCGATCTATTTTTTTCTTGCCACCGCGACACCCGATGGGCAGCCGGATTGTTCCTTCAAAGGCGGGCCGGCGGGCTTTGTGCGGGTCACCGGACCGGGCGAACTGGCGTTCCCCGACTATGATGGCAATGGCATGTTCAAAAGCCTGGGGAATTTGCGGGCAAACCCGGCGGTGGGGTTGCTGTTCATCAACATGCACGGTGCGGCGCGGCGGCTGCGGGTGAACGGCGATGCGCGCGTGTTGCGCGATGATCCGTTACTGCCGACGACAATCGGGGCGCAGTTGATTGTGCGGGTGACAGTTCGCGTGATCTTCCCCAATTGCCCACGCTACCTACCGGCGATGACCCTGGCAGCGCCATCGGAGTTCACCCCGCAGGCCGGATGCCCGGTCGTTGAACCGGGCTGGAAAACCACCGAGGCCTTCAAGGGTTTGATACCGCCGCGACCGTCCAATTGGACAGACGGAAACTAACCGGGTCGTGGCGCGGTTTGACCGTACGGAACCCGTTAGCGAGGGGCCGACGGTCGTGCGCCTTATGCCGAAATTGGCGTCGCAAACTCATCCGCCCGCCAGCAACTCACCAAATGCCCGTCATCGATGGCCGACAGCATCGGCGCCGCCGCGCGGCAGTGATCGATCGCGTGCGGGCAGCGCGGGTTAAAGGTGCAGCCCGGCGGCGGATTGAGCGGGCTGGGGATTTCGCCCCGCGCCTTTTCGCGCGCCAGCCCCCGCGTGAGGGGATCGGGGATCGCCGCGATCAGGGCGCGGGTATAGGGGTGGCGCGGCTGTTCGAAGATTTCACGCCAGCCGCCGGTCTCAACGATGCGGCCGAGATACATCACCGCCACCCGGTCGCTCATGTGTTCGACCACGCCGAGGTCGTGGGAGATCATCAGATATGACAGACCCATCTCGGCCTGGAGTTCGAGCAGGAGGTTGATGATCTGGGCCCGGATCGACACGTCCAGCGCCGAAACCGGCTCATCGCAAATCACCAGCTTGGGCTTGAGGATCAGGGCACGGGCAATCCCGATGCGCTGGCGCTGGCCGCCGGAGAACTCGTGCGGATAGAGATCGGCCTGATCCGGCCGCAACCCGACCTGGCGCAGCATTTCAGCCACCCGATCGGCCACCTCGCCGGCATTGGACACGCCGTGCAGCCGCAGCGGATCAGCCAGGGTCCGCCGCACCGTCTGGCGCGGGTTCAACGAGGCATAGGGGTCCTGGAACACCATCTGCACGGTCCGGGCAACATCGCGGCGGTCGGTATCTCCCCCCACCGTCTTGCCATCCAGCACCACCCTGCCCGTGGTGGCATCGACCAGCCCCAGGATCGACAGCGCCAGGGTGGACTTGCCGCAGCCGCTCTCGCCCACCAGTCCCAGGCTCTCACCCGGCTTGATCGACAGCGACACGCCATCAACCGCGCGCAGCATTTGCGGCCTGCCGCTGAACACGCCGCCGCCGATCGGAAAATAGACCGCCAGATCCTCGACGGACAGCAACGCCTGGTCCGCCCCTGCGTGCTTATCCATGATGATGGCACCGCACGAGGCTGCCTTCTGCCAAAGCTGTCAGTTCGGGCACCACGGTCTCGCAAATCTCGGTCCTGCGGGTGCAGCGCGGATGAAACCGGCAGCCGACTGGATAAGCGGTGATCCCAGGCACCACGCCGGCAATCTCGGTCAGCCGCCGCCGCCCATGGCGCGCCCGCATCCCCAGCCGCGGCAGGGAGGCCACCAGCCCTTGGGTGTAAGGATGCTGCGGGGAGTTGAAGATACGCTCGCTGTCCTGCTGCTCCACAATCCGCCCGGCATACATCACACACACCCGCTTGCAGGTGTCGGTCACCAGGCCGAGATCGTGGGAGATCATCAGGATCGCCGTGCCGCGGGCGGCACACAGCTCCTTCATCAGGTCGACAATCTCCGACTGCACCGTAACATCCAGCGCGGTGGTGGGTTCATCGGCAATCAGCAGGTCAGGCTCGCAGGCCAGGGCAATGGCGATCATCACCCGCTGGCGCATGCCGCCGGAAAGCTGGTGCGGGAAATCCTTCGCCCGCTGCGCCGGAGCCGGCACCTTCACCTGGGTCAGGGCATCGACCGCCTTACTCTCGGCCTCGCGCCACGACGCGCCCTGATGCAGCACGAACATCTCGGCGATTTGGGTGCCCACCGCCTTTAGCGGGTTGAGTGCCGTCATCGGCTCCTGGAAGATCATGGCGATCCGCTTACCGCGCAGCGCCCGCAATTGGGACGCCGGCAGGTTCTGGATCTCCTGCCCGCTCAGCTTGATTTTGCCGCCCGCCAGCCCCAGCGGATCGCGCAGCAGCCCCATGATCGACAGCGCGGTGATGCTTTTGCCACAGCCGCTTTCGCCCACCAGCCCCACCGTCTCGCCGCGCGCAATGGTAAAGCTCACGCCGTCGACCGCGGGAAACCGGCCGGCATCGGTGGTCAGCGAAATGTGAAGGTCCTCGACCGACAGCAGCGGCATGTTCGCGCCACTCATCGCCGGCTCCGGCTTTGCGGGTCCAGGATGTCGCGCAAGCCATCCCCCAACAGGTTCAGCCCCAGCACCGTCAGGAAGATCGCCATGCCGGGGAACAGGCTCAGCCACGGTGCGGTGGTGATGGTTTCGCGCGCGTCGGACAGCATTGAGCCCCATGACGGCGAGGGTGGCCGCACCCCGAGGCCAAGGAACGACAGCGCCGCCTCGGCCAGGATGGTGCCACCCATGCCCAATGTGGCGATCACGATGATCGGCCCCAGCGTGTTCGGCAGGATCTGGGTGAACATGATGCGGAAATCGCCATAGCCCAGCACCCGGGCGGCTTGCACATAGCCCTGGCTTTTGACCGCCAGCGCCTGCGCCCGGCTGATCCGGCAGGTGTAGGACCAGTTGGTCAGTCCCAGCGCGATCAGCAGCGAGGTCAGCCCCGGCCCAAGAATGGCCATGATGGCGAGGGCAAAAATCAGCGACGGGATAGCCAGCATCAGGTTGGTTAACCCGTTGACGAAATCGTCCCACCAGCCGCCCCAGTAGCCCGCCGTTACCCCCAGCGCGGTGCCGATCGCGGTATTGATCAGTTGCGACACCACCCCGACAGTCAGCGAGATCTGCGCCCCGTACATCACGCGGCTCCAGATATCGCGCCCCTGCTGGTCGGTGCCGAACCAGAATTCCCGGCTCGGCGGCAATTCGGCGTTCATCAAATTGGCGTCCATGATCGGGTCGGTATGCGCCAACCACGGTCCGAATATGCCAACGGCGAGCGCCAGCACGGTGAGACCACCGCCAATGGCCAGATTCGCACGAATTTTCATCAGGTGTACCGAATGCGCGGGTCGATGAGCTTGTAGGCAATATCGACCGAGGTGTTGATAACCAGGAAGAACAGGCTAATCACCAGAATGCAGCCCTGCACCGCCGGGATGTCACGTTGGAACACGCTGTCCACCAGCAGCGAGCCAATGCCCGGCCAGGCGAACAGCTTTTCGACCACCACGCCCTGGCCCAGCAGCGAGCCGAATTGCAGGCCGATCGTGGTCAGCACCAGCACCAATGCATTGCGCAGCACATGCCACACCACCACGCGATACTCATTCATGCCCTTCGACCGCGCCGTGCGCACGAAATCCGCGTTCATGATGTCCAGCACCGCCGCCCGCGTGGTGCGGGCCAGAAGCGCCATCGGGCTCACCCCAAGCGCAATCGCCGGCAGAGTGAGGTGGTACAGCCCACCATCGCCATAGCCGAAGCTTGGAAACCATCCCAACGTCAGCGCGAACAAGTACATCAACAATATGCCCAGCCAGAACTTAGGCAACGACAAGCCGGAAACGGCCACAATCATCAGCCCGAGATCCACCAGACTCCCGGGGCGCAAGGCCGCCACGAAACCCAACGGCACGCCAATCACGATCGCAAACCCCATCGCCGCCGCCGTCAGGATCAGCGACGGCCACATTCGCGCGCCGATCATGTCCGCCACCGGCTGGCGCGAGCGGAACGAGATGCCCAGGTCCAGCGTCGCCAGCTGGGCGACATACTTGCCGAAGCGCACATGCAGCGGATCGTCGAGCCCGAGCTCCAGGCGCATGCGCGTTACCACCGCCATGTCCAGCCCCAGCCCCTCGTCCTGTTGGCCGGTGGCGAAGCTGCCGGGGATTACGCTGAACAGCACGAAAATAAGCAATGCAATGGCTACCAGCATCGGCACCATCTGCAACAGCCGTCGAATGATGAAACCCGTCATATCTTGCCCCCTAGACCGCTGGCCCTCTCCCGATCAGGGAAAGAGCCAGGGTGCGGGGTTTCCCCAATCGCTGCCTCACTTCGCCGGCGAGGTGGCGTCAACCCAGATGTATTCAGGATACTGATGCACCAACTCGGTCGGGTTGCCGAGCAGGCCATGCACCCAGGGCTGATACGCCATCGCTGCCTTGTTGTAGTTGAAGAACCACACCGGGGCGGCATCATACAGATGGGCATTGGCCTTCTTCAGCAGGTCCAGCTTCTTCGCCGGATCATCGGTGGTGCCGGCCTCGTCCAGCAGCTTGTCGAAATCGGCGTTCTTGTAGCCGGACACGTTGCACGAGGTGCGCGGGGTGGCCGAGTGGAAGCAACGCAGCGTCTGCAGCGGATCCGGCCCGGTCTGGCTGGAGCCGATATAGGCTTGGAACTCGCCCTTCAGCGCGAGGTCGGTCAGCACCGCCACCTCAACCACCTTGGTTTTCACCTTAATGCCAACCTGCGCCAGCATCGGGATCACCGCTTCAACGATCGGCAGGCCCCAGCTCTCGTTTTGGCTGGTGGTCCACTCGAACTCGAAGCCATTCGGCAAGCCGGCCTCGGCCAGCAGCCCCTTGGCCTTTGCCGGATCGTAAGCGTAGGGGCTCATATCTTTGTCATAGCCCGGCACGGTGATCGGCAGCCAGGACGTTGCAACATACGCCTTATTGCGCGCCAACCGCTCGACGATGATCTTGGTGTTGATGGCGTGGTTGATCGCTTGTCGCACCCGCTTGTCATCGAACGGCTTCACCCCGATGTTCATCACCATCGCGCGGGTAAACACCTCGGCCACTTCCAGGATGTTCTTCTTGAGGTTCGCGTCGTTGTTATACGCAACGTACTGCACCGGCCCGAGGATTGAGGTATCGACCTCCTTGTTGCGGAACGCGATGTCACGCGCCGAGGCCTCCGCCATGATTGGGAATTCGACCCGGTCGAGGTATGGCAGGCCCGGCTTGTAGAACTTGTCGAAGCGCTCGGTCACCAGGCGCGAGCCCGAGATGTGCTCCTTGAACTTGAACGGACCCAGGCCCACCGGCGCGATCGCCCAGGTCGGCTTTTCCACTTCTTCCTTCGGCAGGATCGAGGTGGTCATGTTGTAGAACAGGAAGCCCGGCTCGACCTTTTGGGTGAAACTGATCTCGACAGTGAAATCATCGACCTTCTTGATCCCCGAGATTTCCTGCGCCTCGCCTTTTTCTTTCTCGACGGCGCCTTTGATCAACCGGACCCAGCGCGCGCCAACGAAGCCCTTGCCGGACTCCATCAAGCGATTGAAGCTCCACACGACGTCATCGGCGGTCATCTTGCGGCCGTTGTGGAAGAAGGCGTCCTGGCGCAGCTTGAACGTCCACACCGTGCCACCGCCCGAGGCGGTCGCCGCGGTTGCCAGTTCCAGCGCCGGCTCACCCTTGGCGCTGTCCCAGATATACAGCGTGCGATGGATCGTCATGTGCACCTGGCCGTCCTGCGACCGGCCCGACATGTGCGGATCGAGGTTGCCAAACGACGAGGCGTAGGGTGCGGTGATCCGCACGACCCCACCCTTGCGCGGCGTTTGCGCCTCGGCTGGCGGCGTAAGAGCGACGAACAGCCCTGCCGTGGCGACGGCAATGGTGGAGAGCAATGTAAGTCGCTTCATTGATGCGGCCCTTTGGTAGTGCGAGAAATTTCCCCTGAGAATACATACCAACACCGCATCGCTGCCCCGCGCAAGGGGCTGCACGCACGAACCCAACAGTCAGCGCTCCAGCGGCGACTGCGGTAAGGTGATTTGGCGTTGTAGGGCGACAAACTAGGCGCGCGCGGAGGTTCGTGGTGTGGACGGCAATTTTTTCTCGACAGCGCAGCAGTGTGTCGCGACCAGAACGATACGCCACCCCGTTTCAGCAACGGGGTGGCGGCTACTGGATCAGCGCGCCTCGGTCCAGCTTTCGCAGAACGCCAGGGCGCTGGTACTGAACGGACGGCCTTCACGCATGCGCGGGTGGGACTGCCCCTTGGCTTGGATGCCGTTCACGGTCAGACGGGTGGAAAGGCATGGGATCAGCACGGTGCAGACACCGTAGGGCCGGGCGTCCGGACCCTGGTTTGGATAGGTATGGATCAGCAACGGATCGCCGATGTCATGCCAACTCAGCGCGATCGTTTCGTCATAGCTGTCCACCGTTTCGGTCCAGACGTCGCGCGCGTCGCCCGATTTGCTGAAGCTCGCCTCGACGATCGGGATCGCGGTGTCCTTCAACTCGGGAGTGAGCATGCCCTGAACCGTGTTCTGCAGCCAGCGCGCCATCGCCATGTTGTCGGAGTAGATGCGCCACTCGTCGTCGGTCAGCTCACTTTTCAGGTAAAGAACATGGCCCGGACCGGCGCCCGAGGTGATGATCCGCCAGAAGCTGGCACTGGTCGTGATCGGGCCGCCGT
>JANYCX010000196.1 GCA_025360065.1 Acetobacteraceae bacterium
CTTGCTTTGCCGGATATCAAGCAAGCGGCAGAGTAACTCTGGCCTTTCGTTAGTCCTTCGACCTGCCTATACCCCCCCTATGCAGTTCCACGGAAGTTGCGCCGCACGCGATGGGGCGGGGGTGTTGTTGCTCGGCGGATCGGGTGTCGGCAAGTCCGACCTGACCTTGCGCTTGCTTGATCGCGGCTTTGAACTGGTGGCAGATGATCGCGTCGATGTCACCGACGGGATGGCGCGTGCGCCGCAGGCTTTGGCCGGCCTGCTGGAACTGCGCGGGCTTGGCCTGTTGCGCCTGCCGTTCCTTGCCGATGCGCGCCTATATCTGGTGGCCCAACTTGGCGGCGCTGCTGACCGCCTGCCGCTGCCATCGCGCTTTGCAGCCCTCGATCTGCCGCAAATCGCTCTGGACGGGATGCAGGCGTCCGCCGCTCAACGCATCGGATTAGCATTGGACCTCGCATTGGGCATCGGCACCCAACCGGTTGGGGCATTTGCACGATGAGCGAGGGCGTCGCATCGCGGGTGGTGTTGGTGACCGGCCTGTCCGGCGCTGGCAAGGCGTCGGTTCTGCACGCGCTTGAAGACCTGGGCTATGAGGCGGTGGATAATCTGCCCTTTGCGCTGCTGGAAAATATGCTCAACCGCAGCCACCCCGATCAGCCGTTGCGGGTGGCGGTTGGAGTCGATGTTCGGTCACGTGGCTTTAATGCCGCGGATTTGGTCGGCACGGTGGACCGCTTGCGACGCAATTCTGGTATGCGTATTGATCTGGTCTACTGCACCGCCGATGAGGGGGTTTTGCTGCGCAGATACACCGAAACCCGACGCCGCCATCCGCTCGCCCCACAAGGCCGGGTGATCGACGGGATCATTGCCGAACGCGCCTTGACCGCCCCGCTGAAGGATGCCGCGGACTTCGTCAACGACACCTCCGAACGTTCACTTGCCGCGCTACGGCAATGGATAGACAGTAATTTCGGTTCGGGCGACGGCGAAGCAACCGCGCGCGCTCTGTCCGTTTCGCTGGTGTCCTTTGGCTACCCGAACGGATTGCCGCGTGAGGCTGATCTGGTTTTTGACGTCCGCTTTCTGCGCAACCCGCATTACGATCCGGTGTTACGACCATTGACCGGACGCGATCCGTCAGTGGCGGCTTATGTCCTGGCGGACCCGGATTACGAAATTTTCTTTCATCGCGTGACCGACCTGCTCGACCTGCTCTTGCCGCGCTTCGTTCAAGAGGGCAAAAAATATGTCACTATTGCGATTGGTTGCACGGGCGGGCGACACCGCTCGGTCATGTCGGTTGAGCGGTTGGCCCGGTATCTTCAAGCAGCGTCCTGGCGCGTGAGCATCACGCACCGCGAAATCGCTGCCGAACATCCGGTGCGTGATGAAGCGTCGGTCGATCCCATCGGATCGGCACCCTGAAAGGATTTGCGTTCATGTGCCTTCGGGCCGTTGGTTGCCGGCGATGATCGGACTGGTTCTGGTCACCCACGGGCGTTTGGCGGACGAGTTGAGGTCGGCGATGGAGCACGTCGTCGGCGTGCAACGCAATGTTGCAACCGTCTGCATCGGCCCGGATGATGATATGGAAGGCCGGCGTACCGAAATCGAAACCCGCATGGCCGAGGTCGATACCGGTGACGGCGTGCTCCTGCTGACCGATATGTTCGGTGGCACGCCAAGCAATCTGGCGATTTCGCAGATGGACCGGCCCAATGTGGAGGTGATTTCCGGGGTCAATCTGCCGATGCTGGTCAAGCTCGCCAAGGTGCGATCGACCCAGCTTCTGGCGGACGCGGTTTGCTGCGCCCAGGATGCCGGCCGCAAATACATTGCCGCCGCGTCGCACGTGATGCCGCAAGGCTTGCCGGTGCCAAAAACCGGGACCTGCTGATGGCCGACCATGGCTGATCCCGATCCGCCACCAGACGGCGCGATTCTGGTCCGCCATCTCAAGATCACCAATAAGCGCGGCCTGCACGCCCGCGCGGCGGCGAAATTCGTCGCCCTTGCCGAACGCTTTGGCGCAGTGGTGGACGTGCACAAGGACGGCCAATCGGTTTCCGCGCTGTCGATCATGGGGCTGATGATGCTGGGCGCGGGCATCGGCAGCGAGATCATCCTGCGGGCCGAAGGCTGGGATGCCAAGGAAGCCATCGAAGCCCTGACCGCCCTGGTCGAAGCCAAGTTCAATGAACAGGACTAACCCCGGCCCCGAACGGCATCTGGTTGGCATGCCGGTGTCCCCCGGTGTCGCCATCGGGCCGATGTTTGGGGCAACCGAAGCCCCCGCGCTGGTCCAGCGCCGCAAAATCCAGGCCTCCGATAGCGGCGCCGAGGTTTCCCGCCTCGATGCCGCGATCGTGCAGTCCCGCAAGCAACTGACCAAGCTGCGCAATCGCCTCGCCGTGCTTCCCGAGGACAGCCAGGCCGAAATCGCCCCACTGCTCGACGCCTATCTGCAAATGATCGGGCCGTCGCGGCTGGTCAGGCAAACCAGGAAGCGCATCACCGAGGCGCTGGTATCGGCCGAAACTGCGGTTGCCGACGAAACCCAAGCCCTCGCCGACGCAATCCTGGCCTTGCCCGGGCCAGGTGATAGTGCCCGCCGCCACGCCGAGGAAGTGCGCGAAATCGGCCGGCGTCTGGTGCGCAACCTGACACGCACCCCATTTCGCAGCTTCGCCGGCCTGCCGTCTGGCGCAATTCTGATCTGCGAAAGCCTGCGCCCGGCCGACGCGGCCTTGCTCGATCCCTCCAAACTCGCCGGCGTCGCCACCGAAGAGGGCGGCGCGGACGGCCATACCTCGGTCATGCTGCGCGCCCTCGGCGTGCCGGCGGTCCTTTCGGTGGAGGGGCTCGGCCAGGCGGCGCGGCCCGGCGATCTGGTGGTGATCGATGGCACCGCCGGCACGGTCGTGGTCAATCCCTCGCCGACAACCTTGGCCGCCGCCAAGCGCGCGGTGATCGCCTTCGCCCAGGAACGCGCCCGCTTTGGCCGCATGCGCCGCCTCGCCTCGGTCACCCAAGACGGGCATAGCATCGAATTGCAGGCCAATCTCGAAATCCCGGTCGAATTGCCGTTGATCGCCCAGTCGGGTGCCGCCGGTATCGGCCTACTGCGCAGCGAGTTCATGTTCATGAACCGCGAAACCCTGCCCGACGAGGACGATCAATACGAAGCCTATCGTACCGCGATCGAGGCGATGGGCGGTGATCCGGTGACCATCCGGGTGCTCGATTGGGGCGGCGAGAAGGAAATCGAGGCGCTGCAGAACGAAGGCGTGGTGCCGGATGTCGCCGACACCAACCCCGCCCTTGGCCTGCGCGGCATTCGGTTGTTGTTGCGCCAGCCCGCCTTGTTCGAAACCCAGCTTGCCGCGATCCTGCGCGCGGGTGTCGCCGGCCCGACCCGCGTGCTGCTGCCAATGGTGACCAACATCGCCGAAATCCGCACCGCGCGCGACCATTACGACCGCGTGGTGCGCCGGTTGCGCCGGCGCGGGGATCGCCTGCCGGACAAATTGCCGCCGCTCGGCATCATGATCGAAACCCCAGGCGCGGCATTGTCGGCCGACGCGCTGGCGCAGGAAGCCGATTTCTTCGCCATCGGCACCAATGACCTGACCATGTATACCCTCGCCGTTGATCGCGGCGAAACCGAGGTGTCCGAACTCTATGATCCACTGCACCCCGCCGTGCTGCGCCTCATCCAGATCACCGCCGAGGCCGCTTTGCGGGCCAATATCGGTGTCTCGGTGTGCGGCGAGATGGCTGCCAACCCGCATTTCACCCGCTTGCTGATCGGGCTGGGATTGCGCAGCCTGAGCATGAACGCAGCGGCAGTGCCCAGGGTGAAACAGGCGATCCGCGCCCTCAAAGCCACCGAATGCGTGGCGTTCGCCGCCCAGGTAATGCGCCAGTCAGACCCGGTGGCAATCCGGCGCATGGTGATGGAGGCAGCATGACCAATGTTGTGGCGGTCGGGCTGGGCATCACCGAATTGCCGTTTGCGACCGGCGCCGGCTACTGGCGCTGGGTGGATTTATGCGAACAAGGCGGCCTCGATTCGCTATGGCAGACCGACCGGCTTGTTTCACGCGAACCGATCCTGGAATGCATGACCGCAATGGCGGCGCTGGCCGGGCGCACGCGGCGTCTGAAATTCGGTGTCAACGTAGTGTCGCTCGCCATGCGCGAACCGCTTTTGCTCGCCAAGCAATGCGCCACCATCGACATGCTGTCCGAAGGACGGTTGCTGCCCGGTTTTGGCATTGGCAGCCCGCGCGGCCCGGAATGGGCGGCGATGCATCTCAACAGTACCATTCGCGGGCGGGTGACTGATGAGGCGCTGGAAATTCTCCGCCTGCTGTGGACCCAGGATCGGGTGGATTATGACGGTCGCCATTTCAAGCTGACCAATGCCAGCATCTCGCCGCGCCCGGTGCAGGTCGAATTGCCGATCTGGATCGGTGGCGCGTCCGACGCTGCAATCCGCCGCACCGCGCGCTATGGCACCGGTTGGCAGGCGGGTGCGGAAACCCCGGCGCAATTGGCACCGATCGTCGCAGGTATCCGCGCTGCCGCCATTGCTGCAGGCCGCTGCATTGATGACGACCATTATGGCGCCGCCTTCCCCTATCATTTTGGCCGCCCCGATGATCCTGGCGTGAAGCAGGCCATGGCCGGCTTCACCAAGCGGACCGGGCAAGCCGCCGAGGATTATTTCGCCATCGGCGATGCCAAAACGATCATTGACCGGATTGCCGCTTATATCGCCGCCGGCGCGTCGAAATTCATTCTGCGCCCGATGGCGCACGATGAGGACGCTATGATGGCGGCAACCCGCACCCTGATCGAGCAAGTGCTGCCGGAAGTCGCCCGAAGGTGGCCGAGGCCGCGCAAAACGTCGGCAGATCACCGAAATCTGGGAGGCTGAGGCCACCCACGGAGAGCGCCGATGAACCGCGATGCCATTGTCGAAAGCCTCGAACTGCTTGCCGCGCGCGATATCGACCCGACCCGCGCTGTCTATGCGCGACTGTTTGCAGAAAGCCCGGAGATGGAGGCGCTGTTCATCCGCGACCACGCCTACAGCATCCGCGGCCAAATGGTGCAGATGGTCCTGGAAAACCTGCTCGACTACGCCACCACGAGGCGTTTCGGCCTGAACATGATCCGCGCCGAGCGGGTCAATCACGCCGATATGGGCGTCCCGCAGGAGGTCTTCGGCACCTTTTTCGGGGTAGTGCAGACCACGGTTGGCCAATTGCTCGGGGCAGACTGGACGCCGGCAATGGACCAGGCGTGGACCGAACTGATCGCCCGTTTGCAGGAAGACATTGTCGCCTGATTGCCGCTTGACCTCGAAATTTCGGATGTTATAACATAACATTTCATTCTAGAGGTCGCGCCATGCTGTCCCGCCGCCACGCCATTGCGCTCGCTGTTTTGCTCCCGTCCATCGCACGCGCGGCAACGCCACCCAAGGTGGTGGCAAGCTTTTCCATCCTCGGTGATCTGGTGCGCGAGATTGGCCGCGGTCGGGTGGAGCCCATGGTGCTGGTCGGGCCCGACCAGGATGCCCATACCTACCAGCCCAAGCCGTCCGATCTGCGCGCGGTGGCATCGGCCGATCTGCTGGTGACCAACGGGCTTGGCTTTGAAGGGTGGATGGACCGCATGGCCGACGCCGCCGGCTTCAAAGGAACCCGCGTTGTTGCCAGCGCCGGCATCACCCCGATAAAGACCGAGGATGGCGGCATCGATCCGCACGCCTTTCAGAATGTGCGGCATGTGATGCGCTATGTCGGCAATCTGCGCGACGGGCTGCTGGCCGCCGATCCGGCAGGCAAGGACATCTATCAACGCCAGGCAGGCAGCTACCTCGACCGTCTGGGCAAGCTCGACAGCGATATCCGCGCCGCCTGGGCACCGATCCCGCGCAATCAGCGCCGCATCATGACATCGCATGATGCGTTGAGCTATTACGGCGCCGAGTATGGGGTAACGTTCCTGGCACCCCAGGGCCTGTCCACCGAAAGCGAGCCGAGCGCCAAGGAACTCCGTGGCCTGATCGCGCAAATCCGCGCCCAGCAGGTCAGGGCGTTATTCATCGAAAACATCTCCAACGGTGCGATTTTGCGCCAGATCGAGCGCGAAGCCGGGGCGAAGATCGGCGGCACGCTGTTTAGCGACGCGCTGTCGGCATCGGGCGGGCCGGCCGCAACCTATCTCGACCTGATGCGGCACAATACCGCGGCGATGGTCGCGGCGGCAAAGTAGCGCGTACAGTGCTATTGCGGCCAAAGCCCCGGAAACTTAACCGCCAACCATCGCGCCAACCCGGCGTTCACCTCGACCGGCTTCTCCTGCGCCATCCAATGGCCGGACTTCACCACGATCTCGGTCAGATCGGCGCAATCGGTCCGCATCGGCTCGGCGAGGCGCGAGACCATGGTTTCGCACGTCGTGTCATACGCGCCATGGAAAAACAGCACCGGCATCGTAAGCTTGCCGGCGTTTTGCGGGGTCTGGGCATAGACCCCATTACGCGCATGGTTCATGTACCAGCTATCCGGGCCAAAAAAC
>JANYCX010000199.1 GCA_025360065.1 Acetobacteraceae bacterium
GACCCGGGCGCCCGGATAGCGGTTCTCCCACCACGTCCCGCCGACGCCGGCGTTCTTCTCGATGACGGTAACGGGAACCCGGCTTGGTGCAGCTGGAGTGCGGCGTTTAGCCCGCCCATGCCGGCGCCGATGACCGTCATCGAGAAGAACGCCGGCGTCGGCGGGACGTGGTGGGAGAACCGCTATCCGGGCGCCCGGGTCGATACGGTCAGCCGGTCTTATACCCATATTTTCGGCGTGGACTTTCCCTATCCCAATCCGTTCTGTGACTGGCGGGAGAACGCGAAGTATTTCGACTGGGTCGCCGACGAATTCGATTTGCGCCGACACATCCAGTTCGAAACCGAGGTCAAGGCGCTGACCTGGGACGAGGCCGCTTGTGAGTGGCAGATCGACATCGTCGGGCCGGACGGCGAGCGCACGATCCGGTCCCGCGCGGTGATCACCGCGGTCGGGTTTCTCAGCCGCCTGAACATGCCCGACATTGCAGGCGCCGGAGACTTTGCCGGAGGATCGTGGCACACATCGCGGTGGCCGGAGGGTTTTGACCTGAAGGGCAAGAAGGTGGCGGTGATCGGCACCGGTGCGACGGGGTATCAAATGATCCCCGAACTTGCGCTCGAGGCCGCCCAGGTCACCGTGTTCCAGCGGACGCCGCAGTGGCTGTCGCCGGTGCCGGGTTACCGGTCGCCGTTTCCGCCGCAAATCAACTGGCTTGACCGCAATCTGCCGTTCCACACCAACTTCATGCGCGCCCGGACCTGTACGCTCGACCGGCTCGCGAATGTCGCGCAGATCGATCCGGAGTTCAAAGACCCTTACGCGTGCAGCCCGCTCAACAAGCGCGCCCGCGACGTGAGCATCGCGTTCCTGGAGCGCAAACTGGGCGATCCGGCGCTGGTGGCGGCGATGACCCCGGCGCATCCGGTCTGGTCGGCCCGCGCGGTTGTGGTTGACGCGGAATATTGCGTGCTTGATGCCCTGATGCGCGACAATGTTTCGCTGGTGACCAACGGGATTGAACGCATCGAGGCGCGCGGGGTGGTGGACAAGGACGGGGTTCTGCACGAGGCCGATGTGATCGTTTACGCCACTGGGTTCCGGCCGACCGAGTTCCTGTATCCGATGAAAATCACCGGCGCTGGGGGCCGGACGCTTGACGCGCTGTGGGCGAAGGACGGGGCGCGGGCGTATCTTGGCTGTATGATGCCGGGGTTTCCCAATCTCTGGTCGATCTACGGGCCGAATACCAATGGTGGCCTCAACGTGGCGTCGTTCCACGAGAAGATCGCGCTTTATGCGTTGCAGTGCCTGGAGACGCTGGTGCTGGGCAATGGCGCCGCGATGGAGGTGCGGGAGGAGGCGTTCTGGCGATATAATCGGGTGGTGGACGAACGCAACCTCGGCAAGGTTTGGAGCGATCCTCGGGCGCGGAATTATTACTGGTCCGAGCATGGGCGGTCGGCGACGATGAACCCGTTTTATACGGCGGAGATGTCGGGGTTTTTGCGGAAGCCGGAGTTGGGGGATTTGGTGGTTGGGTGAGGGGTGGCAGCGTTCCAACGCACTGCCCCACCGTAGGCCGCTACGCCAGCAACGTCACTGAACCGTCTTGTCCAATGACGCGCTGGCGAAACGCCTCAGCGCTTATTGGCGCGGGCGGCGACTATGCCTCGGATACGATGGCGGAACGCGACCACCACCACCGCGAGCGCCAAAGCCCCGACCCAAAGCGCCTCGAGCGATCCGTCACCACCATCCGGCGACATCCCAAACCACTTTTCGATGAAGTCCATTGCGCGCTCCCATGCGATTCAATTGCGTAAGGACCGAGTGTGCGCGGCGATGGGGTGCGCTGTCCAGCCCGTCCGAAAATTGAATTTTGTGTTGTTCGCGGCGCGTATGAGCATTGACGAATACGCAAGGGGCTGCTTGGATTGTGTGGAGCGAAAAACAGTGCGGGAACGATAGCCCGCTGACCTAGAATTTTCACAGTTTATCGGAGGCTACTATGGACGGCGACAAACTCAAGGGCATGATCGAACGCGTGCGCACAGGGCGCCTGTCGCGTCGCCGTTTTGTCGGACGTATGCTGGCCGTGGGCCTGACCGCGCCGATGGCGACACAGTTGCTCAGCCTTGGCGGGGTTGCGATGGCCCAGCCGGCTGCCACCTACAAGCCAACCAAACGAGGTGGCGGCGGCGCGTTGAAATTGCTGTGGTGGCAAGGGCCGACCCTGCTGAACCCGCATTTCGCCACCGGTACCAAGGACCAGGATGGCAGCCGGATGTTCTATGAACCGCTGGCGAGCTGGTCATCGGATGGCGACCTCATCCCGGTTCTGGCGGCCGAAATCCCAAGCCGCGCCAATGGCGGCCTCGCCGCTGACGGCAAATCGGTGACCTGGAAGCTGAAGCAGGGCGTCAAATGGCATGACGGCAAGCCATTCACCGCCGATGATGTCGTGTTCAACTGGGAATATGCCCGTGACCCGGCAACCGCGGCCGTCACCAGCGGCACCTACAAGGACATCCAGGTCGCCAAGATTGACGATTTCACCGTCAAAATCACCTTTCCAGTCGCCAAACCGTTTTGGGCGGAAGCATTCGTCAGCTCCAGCAATACCATTATCCCGAAGCATTTATTCGCGGCCTATACCGGCGCCAAATCGCGTGACGCGCCTAATAACCTCATCCCGGTCGGCACTGGCCCCTATTTGTTCAAGGAATTCCGCCCCGGCGATCTACTGACCGGGGTGATCAATCCGAACTACCACATGGCAAACCGCCCTCATTTCGACTCGATCGAAATGAAAGGTGGTGGTGACGCGGTATCAGCGGCGCGCGCCGTGCTGCAAACTGGCGAATATGATTTCGCTTGGAATATGCAGGTTGAAGACGAAGTGCTGACGCGGTTGGAAAAAGGCGGAAAGGGCCGGGTGGTGCTGGCGCTGACGGCCAATATCGAACATATCCAGCTTAACACGACCGATCCGAACGCCGAAGTGGACGGTGAACGATCCTCGATTAAAACAGTCCATCCGGCCTTCAGCGACAAGGCGGTGCGCGATGCCATGGCGCTGCTGGTTGACCGTGAATCGGTCGAGAAATTCATTTATGGCCGCACCGGAATCGCGACCGGCAATTATCTGAACAACCCGCCACGCTTTCAGTCGAAGAACACGTCCAAGGAGTTTAATATCGATAAGGCGAACGATATTCTCGAAAAAGCCGGCTGGAAAAAGGGTGCCGACGGCATTCGTGCCAAGGACGGCAAGCAGTTGAAATTCCTCTACCAGACCTCGATCAACCAGCCGCGCCAGAAAACCCAGGCGATTGTGAAGCAATCCTGCCAGAAAGCTGGGATTGAGCTGGAGATCAAGGCGGTGAGCGCCACAGTGTTCTTCTCCTCCGACGTCGCCAATCCCGACACCTACCCCCATTTCTACACTGATCTTCAAATGTACACGACAGGCCCGAGTGCGCCTGATCCAGGCGTGTGGTTGCAATCCTTTTTGTCCCGTGAAGTCGCGACCAAGGCCAATAAATGGCAAGGCCGCAACGTTATCCGCTACCGCAACCCGGCCTGGGACAAATTGTATGACGAGGCGGAGGCCGAGCTTGACCCGATCAAGCGCGCGGCCATGTACATCACCTTGAATGATATGGTTATCGCTGATCGCGCTGTGATTCCGGTGGTTTATCGCCCAGCGGTTGCCGCTGCGGCCCTGAAACTGAGCTTCCGTCTAAGTGGTTGGGACAGCTATATCGGCGAATTCCACGACTGGTTCATGGACGCCTAACTCCACGGCGACGTGGAATAGGTTGTTTGCCGGCCCAGACATCGTAACGGCGCGAAAGGGTGAAATGTACTCACATTTCACCCTGCAAGACCCCGCCATGGAGTATTTTTTGCCAATGATCGTGTCAGACTTATAGTGTCACGCCAATTCCTGTTACGCCGGCTTCTGATCGCCATCCCCAGCCTGCTCGGCATTAGCGTTGTGCTTTTCACCGTGCTGGCGCTGGCCCCG
>JANYCX010000200.1 GCA_025360065.1 Acetobacteraceae bacterium
TTTAGAATGAGACCATCAACCGGAGCCTGGATTGAAGATGGGACGCGATTTTAGCCATATCGCTCGCAATTGCGAACGCGCGGTGCTCACCGCCTATCGCGATCTGCGCGGCCTCGGCAATGCCGACATGGACGCTTTCCAGGCTTGCACCACGCTGTACCGCATCCACCACCCCGAAGCCTCGGTGAATGAGGCACGGCGGCTGGTGGCGGAATGGATCGACCATCATCTGGTGCGTGGGGCGGACGGCCCGACAGCCGGGTGCGCTTGCGATTAACATCGCGGCAGGTCAGCCTGCACAAGCCGCCTTAAGGAGCGCCACCGATTGCGCCACCCCGTCTTCAGGGGAAAGCGTGAGATCTTCGTGCTCGATCGACAGCACATCGGTGTAGCCAGCCGCTTTCAAAGCCGCACAGAAGCGAGTCCACCAGGCGGCATCGTGGCCGTGGCCCAGCGTGACATAGGCCCAGGACCGTGCTGCCAAATCGGCCATCGGCGTCGTATCGATCAGCGAATTTACCGCCGCGTTGCCGGCGATAATCTTGGTGTCCTTGGCGTGGACATGGTGGATTGCCGGCCCCAGCGCGGCGATTGCGGCCAACGGATCGGCGCCCATCCAGAACAAATGGCTGGGATCGACATTGGCACCGATTACCTCGCCGACCGCGTCGCGCAAACGCAGCAATGTCGCGACATTATAGACCGCCTGCTGGCCGTGCAGTTCGAGCGCGAGGCGGTTGACCCCAGCTTCGAGCGCAAACGCCCCGATCTCCTGCCAATAAGGGATAATCCGCTCCTCCCATTGCCAGGCCAGCACCTCCGCGGTCTCGGGCGGCCAGGCGGTAGTGATCCAGTTGGGGTTGGAATCCCCCGGCCCGCCGGGGCAACCCGACATTGCCACCACGCGGTTCACCCCGAGCAGCTCGGCGAGCACAATGGTCTGGCGGGTCACCAGACGGTGCGCCGCGCCGGACGGGCCGGGATGCAGCGGATTGCCGGAACAATTCAAAGCCGAAATGGTCATGCCGTAGCCGGCGAGCATCTCCAACATTGCCTGCCGCCCCATCCGGCTCTCCAGCATGATGTCGAGCTCCATATGCGGCGCGGACGACCAATTGCCGCAGCACAACTCGACTTCGGTGATGCCCATCTGCTGTGCGGTATCCAGCATGTCCTCGAACGGCAGATGCCCGAGGCTGTCAGTGACCAGCCCGATTTTCATAGCGCCACCACCTGGCCCAACTGGGCCGAACGGGTTGCGGCATCGGCAAGACGCAAGGCGGCGAGGCCGTCTTCGCCAGTGGGGCCGGCGCTGGCCTTGGTGATGAAGCAATCAAGCTCGGCCCGGTAGGCGGCAGCGTACCGTTCAAGGAAAAATGGCAGCACCGGATCGGCGGTAATGCCGGACGCATTGGCCAGTTCCACGGTGCTGACCGCCACATTGCCGGCGCGCAGCATCCCGGTCGCGCCGTGGGCTTCGATGCGCTGGTCATAGCCGTAAGTGGCACGGCGGGAATTGGAAATCTGGCACAACCGGCCCGATGCGGTGCGCAAGGTCACCATTGCGGTATCGACATCACCGGCGGTGCCGATCGCCGGATCGACCAGGACCGCAGCGGCGGCGTAAACCGAGACCGGTTCTTCCCCGAGCAGAAACCGCGCCATGTCGAGATCATGGATCATCATGTCGCGGAACAATCCGCCGGAGACCGCAACGTAAGCCGGGGGTGGCGGCGATGGATCGCGGGAAATGATGGTGAGCATTTCGAGCCGTCCAATTGCGCCCGCATCCAACCGGCGTTTCAGTTCGGCGAAATGCGGATCGAAGCGGCGGTTGAAGCCGACCATCAAGGCAACCCCGGTGCGGCGCACGGTGGCAAGGCAGTCCTGCACCCGCTGGACCGACAGATCGATCGGCTTTTCGCAGAAAATCGCCTGTCCGGCATTGGCCGCGGCCTCGATAAAGTCGGCATGGGTCGGGGTGGGTGAGGCGATCAGCACCGCCTGGGCAGAAAATGCCGCATCAAGGCTGATGACCTGCGAGCCACAGCTTTGCGCCAATCTGCTGGCGGCACCAACATCGGGGTCTGCGATACCCACGAGGCGCGCGCCTTGATGGGCGGCGATATTGCGGGCATGGATATGGCCAATCCGGCCGGCGCCAATGACGGCGATGTCAAGCATGGGGCATTCCTCCGTGGTGGCGGAAGCATAAAGAAGGGCTCGTCAATGTCCAAGGTTCGGCTGACCGCAGCCCAGGCGCTGGTGCGCTATCTCGCCGCGCAAACCAACGTTGACGGCGCGCCGATCTGCGCCGGCGTGTGGGCGATCTTCGGGCATGGCAATGTCGCCGGCATGGGCGAGGCGTTGCAGGCGGCGGGCGATGCGCTGCCGACGTATCGCGGGCAGAATGAACAATCGATGGCTTTTGCCGCGATCGGGTTTGCCAAGGCATCCAACCGCCAGCGTTTCATGGCCTGCACCAGTTCAATCGGGCCGGGGGCGACGAATATGGTGACGGCGGCCGCGGTGGCCCATGTCAACCGGTTGCCGGTTTTATTCCTGCCCGGCGATGTCTTCGCCAACCGCCTGCCCGATCCGGTGCTGCAACAGGTGGAAGACTTCGCCGACGGCACGGTGTCAGCCAATGACTGCTTTCGTCCGGTGAGCCGCTATTTTGACCGGATTACCCGGCCTGAACAATTGCTCACCGCCCTGCCCCGCGCCATGGCGGTGCTGACCGATCCCGCCGCCTGCGGGCCGGTGACCTTGGCGCTGTGCCAGGACACCCAAGCCGAGGCATATGATTATC
Organism: Acetobacteraceae bacterium; assembly: GCA_025360065.1. Lineage (GTDB taxonomy): Bacteria > Pseudomonadota > Alphaproteobacteria > Acetobacterales > Acetobacteraceae > CAITOL01. Next base: position 2,813 of record JANYCX010000200.1, read on the forward strand.
CGGAGAGCTTCTTCGCGCCGCGGGTCTGGCGCATCAGGCGGCCATTACCGGACCGCGCCGAACTGGCTGATGCCATCGCCGCATTGCGGGCGGCCAAGGCGCCGCTGATTATCGCCGGTGGCGGGGTGCATTACAGCGGGGCGTGTGACGCGCTTGCCGCCTTTGCGAGCGCACATGGCATTCCGGTCGCCGAAACCCAGGCCGGCAAGTCAGCATTGCGGCACGATCACCCGCTTAATCTCGGCGCAATCGGCGTGACTGGAACCGAAGCCGCCAATGCGGCGGCGGCGGAGGCTGATCTGATACTGGCGGTCGGCACCCGGCTTGCCGATTTCACCACCGGGTCCTGGGCGGGACTGAGCGCGCCGGTTCTGGCGCTGAATGTGCAGGCGTTTGACGCCGGCAAGCATGGCGCATTTCCGTTGGTGGCTGACGCCGCCGAGGGACTTGCGGCGCTTACCAGCGACTATCGCGCGCCCGCCGCCTGGACCGCACGCTGCACGGCGCGGCTTGGCGATTGGCGCGCGGCCGTCGTCGCTGCCACCGCACCGGCCAATGGCCTGCCGAGCGATGCGCAGGTGATCGGCGCGGTGCAGCGCTGGGCGTGCGACGATACCGTCGTGGTCGCTGCCGCTGGCGGATTGCCGGGGGAATTGCACAAATTATGGCAGGCCGGCGCGCCGGGCAGCTATCACCTCGAATACGGCTATTCGACCATGGGCTACGAAATTGCCGGCGGGCTTGGAGTGAAGCTCGCCCGGCCACACCACGAGGTGGTGGTGCTGCTGGGGGATGGCAGTTGGCTGATGCTGAATGCAGAAATTTTCACCTCCGTCATGCTTGGGGCGAAGCTGATTGTGGTGCTGCTGGATAATGGTGGATTTGGCTGCATCGATCGCTTGCAGCGTGGCACTGGCGGAGTTGGGTTCAATAATTTGCTCGCCGATGTGCGGCAGGTGGCAATGCCGACGCTTGATTTTGCCGCCCAGGCGCGGGGGCTGGGGGCGCTGGCGATCACCGTCGATGGGATTGCCGACCTTGAAGCGGCACTGCTGACCGCGCGTGGCGCTGACCGCACCATTGTGATTGTATTGCGCACCGATCCGCGCGCCAGCACCGAAGTCGGCGGCCAATGGTGGGACGTGGCGGTGCCGGCTGTTTCCGCACGCGCCGAAGTGCAGGCCGCGCGTGTTGCCTACGAGGCTAAATTGCAGGAGCGCGCGGAATGAGTGTTCGTATCGGCACCAACCCGATTGCCTGGTCCAACGACGATCTGCCGGCGCTGGGGGGGAATACGCCGCTGGAGACCTGCCTCGCCGAAGCGCGGGAGGCCGGCTTCGTTGGTATCGAGCTTGGCAATAAGTTTCCGCGCGATGCGGCGAAATTGCACCCGATTTTGGCGGCACACGGCTTGGCGCTGATTTCCGGCTGGTATTCCGGCACGCTGTGCGACCGCGATGCCGCCGCCGAAATGATCGCGTTGCGCCCGCATCTCGATCTGCTCAAGGCGATGGGCTGCGAGGTGCTGATTTACGCCGAATGCGCCGGCACCGTGCATGGTCGCCAAAGCGTGCCGCTGTCACGCCGGCCGGTGATGGCGGAAGCGGATTGGGTGCCGTTCGCCGCCCGGCTGACCGCGCTTGCTGACATGACCGCCGCCGAGGGCGTGGCGTTGTGTGTGCATCACCATATGGGCACACGCATTCAGACCGGCGCCGAAATAGACCGGATGATGGCAATGACCGGTGACGCGGTGAAGCTGCTGCTTGATACCGGCCACGCGACCTGGGGCGGCGCCGATCCGGCAGCACTGGCCCGCCGCCATCGCGCACGGATCGGGCATGTGCATTGCAAGGATGTGCGCAATGCTGTGATGGCGCGGGCCAATGCGGGCGACTGGAGCTTCCTCGATGCGGTGATCGCGGGGGTTTATACCGTGCCGGGCGATGGCATGATCGATCTGTTGTCTGTGTTGCGCGCATTGCCCGATTACGATGGCTGGCTGGTGGTTGAAGCCGAACAGGACCCGGCAAAGGCCAACCCGCTGCGGTATGCGAAAATGGGGTATGCCAGCGTGATGGCGGCATTGCGCGGATAGGCTTGCCGGGATCGCGTGCGCAGGGCAGCATCCCCCGTTACGTAAATCTACCCCGAGGAAACCAATCCATGTCCATCGCCGTCACCGCCGCCCCGGAATCCGTGGGCCTGGCTTCCGACCGTCTCGCCCGCATCGACACCTGGCTCAACGGCATGGTCGATAGCGGCAAGCTGCCGGGGGCGTCGGCTGCCATCATGCGACACGGGCAAGTGGCTTATTTTAAGGCGGTCGGGAAATCCGACATTGCCCGCGGCACCGCGATGGCCGCCGACACCATCGTGCGGATCTATTCGATGACCAAGCCGCTGACTTCGGTCGCGATTATGATGCTGTACGAGGAAGGGCGCTTTCAGCTCGACGATCCAATTTCGAAGGTCCTGCCGGAATTTAAGTCGAGCCATGTTTATACTGGCGGGTCGCGGATAAAATACATGTCGGTGCCGGCCGAGCGCGGCATCACCTATCGCGATCTGCTGACCCATACTTCGGGTTTGAGCTACGCGTTCATGGAATCAACCACGGTCGATGCACTGTACCGGTTGAACAAGATTGAATATAATACGCCAGGCGACCGTAACCTGCGCGAAATGACCAGGGCGATTGCGGCCCTGCCGCTGCTTGCGCATCCCGGTGCGGCGTGGAATTACTCCAATGCTACTGACGTGCTCGGCTGTCTGGTGCAAGAACTATCGGGGGTGCCGTTCGACGACTTCATGCGCACCCGCATCCTGGCCCCGCTCGGCATGGTCGATACCGACTTCACCGTCGCCCCGAGCAAGCTGCCGCGCTTTGCCACCAATTACTACACCAATCCGAAAGACGGCTCCCTCGGGATCGTTGATGATGGGCAAAACAGCAATTACGCCAAGCCGTTGGGGGTGATTTCCGGTGGTGGCGGGCTGACCGGCACGATCGGCGACTATATGCGCTTCTGCCGCTTCATGCTGAACAAGGGTACACTCGACGGCGTGCGCCTGCTGGGGCGCAAGACGGTGGAATTGATGACGTCCAACCATCTGCGCGGCGACATGGCGGCAATGGGCGCCTCGCGCTTTTCGGAAACCACCTATGACGGCATCGGCTTCGGGCTGGGCTTTGCGGTCACAATCGATCCGGCGCAGGCACAGATCATGGGCAGCGCCGGCAGCTACGCCTGGGGCGGGGCGGCGAGCACGGTGTTCTGGTGCGATCCGGTCGAGGATATGGCGGTGGTGTTCTTTACCCAGTTGATGCCGTCAAGCACCTATCCAGTAAGTAAAGAAATGCGGGTTTTGGCTTATCAGGCGATTGTGGATTGATGGGTTAGGGGAAGGAAGACTCTTCTTTTTGTGAACAAAAAGAAGCAAAAAAA
>JANYCX010000202.1 GCA_025360065.1 Acetobacteraceae bacterium
AATCCGCCGCCTCGCCAAACCGTTTGCGCGGCATGGACGCCACAAAGCGCTGCCCCGCCTCGGTCGGCAAAAACGCCTCCGCCATTTCGGTGGCGATATAGCCCGGACAGATCGCATTGGTATTGATCCCGTGCCGCCCCCATTCCCGCGCCATCGAATGGGTCATCTGGATCATCGCCGCTTTCGACATGCCGTAAACCGATAATTGCCCCACTGTGCGCTGCCCGGTGATGGACGCGATATTGACGATCCGGCCTTCAAGCTTGGCCGCAATCATCTGCTTGGCCACTGCCTGCGCCATGAAAAAGGCGCCTTTCAAGTTGGTGTCCATCACCCCGTCATAATCAGCCTCGGTCACCGCCTCGATCCGCGCGGTCAGGCTGATGCCGGCATTGTTGACCAGGATGCCGATCGGCCCGAGCTTTTCGGCAACCAACGCCGCACCCGCCTCGATTGAAGCAACCGACGACACATCGATTGCCACCGGCAAAACCTCCCCGCCGAGTTCCGCCGCCAAAGCGTCGAGCCGATCCACCCGCCGCGCCGCGATTGCCACACGCGCCCCGGCACCTGCCAGCACCCGGGCAAACTGCGCCCCCAGCCCGGCCGAAGCGCCGGTGACCAGTGCGACCTTGCCTGCAATGCCGTCCATCTACGCGGCAATCCGCAAGCGCGCGGCGTTATATTCACGCTCCAGCCGGTCAACCAGTTCAGCCACCGTCACCACCGATTTCACTGCGCCAATGCCCTGGCCCGAACCCCATATATCCTTCCAGGCCTTGGGCTTGTTGTCGGCAAAGCTCATTTGGCTCGGGTCGGATTTCGGCATGTTGTCCAGATCAAGCCCCGCCCGCACCAGGCTCGGCGCCAGGTAATTGCCATGCACCCCGGTAATCGCGTTGGTATAGAGAATGTCGTCAGCGCCGCTATCGACGATCATCTGCTTGTAGCCTTCCGCCGCGCGTGCCTCATATGTCGCAATGAAAGCCGAGCCAATATAGCCAAGATCGGCCCCCATCGCCTGTGCGCCGAGCACTGCGGCGCCATTGGCGATTGCACCCGACAGCGCAATCGGGCCATCAAACCATTCGCGGATTTCCTGGATCAACGCGAACGGTGACTGCACCCCGGCATGCCCGCCAGCCCCGGCGGCCACCGCGATCAACCCGTCCGCGCCTTTCTCAATCGCCTTTTTTGCAAACTTGTTGTTGATGATGTCGTGCAACGTGATGCCGCCATAGGATTTGGTCGCGGCGTAAACATCTTCCCGCGCACCGAGCGAGGTAATCACGATCGGCACTTTATACTTCACGCACACGTCGAGATCATGTTCGAGCCGCACGTTGGACCGATGGACAATCTGGTTCACCGCAAACGGCGCCGATTTACGCTCCGGGTGCTTCTGATCATGCTCGCCCAACTCATCGATGATCTGCTTCAGCCATTCCTCCAGCGCCTCGGCCGGGCGGGCGTTGAGCGCCGGAAACGACCCGACTATGCCCGCCTTGCATTCGGCAATCACCAGTTCGGGACCTGATACGATGAACATGGGGGACGCAATCACCGGCAGGCGCAGATTTTGCAGAATCGGGGGCAGGGACATTTTTGCTCTCATGCTATTTGGACATCACACCAGATTGCCACGAAATCCCGCGTTGCCAAATTCGCCCCCGGCTTTATACCCCGGCCCATCAACCGGAGCGCCGCGCATGAACCTCAACGCTATCCCGATAGGCATCCATCCGCCCGATGATATCAACGTGATCGTCGAGGTCCCGATCGGAGGGGAGCCGATCAAATACGAGATGAACAAGGAAGCCGGCGCCCTGTTCGTGGATCGCTTTCTGTATACCCCGATGCGCTATCCGGGAAATTACGGCTTCGTGCCCCACACTTTGTCCGACGATGGTGACCCGATCGACGTGCTGGTCGCCAATACCCGCCCGATCATCCCCGGCGCCATCATCAATTGCCGCCCGGTCGGGGTGCTGAAAATGGAAGACGACGGCGGCGGCGACGAGAAAATCATCGCCGTGCCATCCCCCAAGCTCACCCAACGCTATGTCAACGTGCATAATTACACCGATCTGCCGAGCATCACGCTGGAACAGATCCAGCATTTCTTTGAGCATTATAAGGACCTTGAACCTGGTAAATGGGTCAAGCTGCTGGGCTGGGGCGATGCGGCGGAGGCGCGGGCACTGATTGAGGCGGCGATAAAAAGGGCAGGGAAGTAAGTTGTTCTTTGTGTGAATACACCGCACACCTGAAAACCCGAAGAAGCGGCCCCGCGCATGCGTCATCGCGAGGCGAAGCCGTGGCAGTCGAGTGGTCCAAACCCGACTTTCGGGGCTGTTCGCCTGGATCGCCACGCAACGGCTCGCGATGACAATGATCTGATTTCTTTGGGTTCCCACGAGGGCAGAGTAAACAAAAAAGCCGAAAGGCTTTAAATCCATTGTTGCCGTTGGCATACACACCTGGTGAGTTCCCGAGCCAACGGCAACAAAGTGAGAAAGTTTTTTTGCTTCTTTTTGTTCACAAAAAGAAGACCTTATTTCCTTTTCCTCACCGCGCCCGTCATCAGAGTTTGAGCGCGCGCAGCCTTAGTGCGTTGGCGATCACCGACACTGAACTCAAAGACATCGCCGCTGCCGCGATGATCGGGCTGAGTAACAACCCAAAGCTCGGGTACAACACCCCTGCGGCGATCGGCACGCCGGCAACGTTATAGATGAACGCAAACACCAGGTTCTGCCGGATATTGCGCATCGTCGCCTGGCTCAACACCCGGGCGCGCGCAATGCCGGCCAGATCGCCCTTGACCAATGTGACCCCGGCGCTTTGCATCGCGACCTCGGTACCGGTGCCCATGGCAATCCCGACATCGGCCTCGGCGAGGGCAGGGGCGTCGTTCACTCCGTCGCCGGCCATCGCCACCACTTCGCCCTTGGCGCGCAAGTCGCGCACGATGCGCAGCTTGTCCTCGGGCAGCACGTCGGCCTCGATATCGGTAATCCCCAGGCTATGCGCCACGGCTTCGGCGGTGGTGCGATTATCGCCGGTCAGCATGATGACCCGGATGCCCGCGTCGTGCAGGGTTTGCAGCGCCGCGGCACTGGTCGGCTTGATCGGGTCGGCAACCCCGATCACACCGGCCGGACGGCCATCGATGCCGAGAAACAACGCCGTCGCACCGTCCCGACGCAGCGCCTCGGCCTGAACCGCGAGCGCGGCCGCGTCGATCCCGTTGGCTGCCATCATCTTGGCATTGCCCAGCGCCAGCTTGCGGGCCCCGACCATCGCGGCTACGCCCATGCCGGTGGTCGAGGCAAAGTCGGTTGGTTCGGCAAGGGTCGCGCCGCGTTCCTTCGCCGCCGCCACGATCGCCGCTGCCAGCGGGTGCTCGCTGGAACGTTCCAGGCTGGCGGCGAGGCCGATCAGTTCAAGCTCGGTCATCCCGTCGGCCGGCAGGATGGCCACCACGCGGGGCTTGCCTTCGGTGAGGGTGCCGGTTTTGTCCACCACCAGGGTGGTAACCTTTTCCATCCGTTCCAACGCCTCGGCGGATTTGATCAGCACCCCGGCCGAGGCCCCCTTGCCAACCCCGGTCATAATAGACAACGGTGTCGCAAGCCCGAGCGCGCAGGGGCAGGCGATGATCAGCACCGAAACCGCCGCGATAAGCCCGTAGGCGAGCGCCGGCGCTGGCCCCCAGACCGCCCAGCCGATGAAGGCGAGCACGGCCACCAGCAGCACCGCTGGCACGAAATAACCCGCCACGCTGTCGGCCATGCGTTGGATCGGGGCACGGCTGCGCTGGGCCTCGGCCACCATGGCAACGATGCGGGCCAGCATGGTCTCGGTGCCGATTTTCTCCGCCCGCATGACCAGCGCGCCGGTGCCGTTGATGGTGCCGCCAATCAGTCGGTCATGTTCATGTTTGGCGACAGGCATGGCTTCCCCGGTCACCATCGCCTCATCGACCGCGCTCGCGCCATCAAGCACGCTGCCATCGACCGGCACGGCAGCGCCTGGCCGGACCCGCAGCCGGTCGCCAACCTGGACCTGATCGAGCGGGATTTCCTGATCATTGCCGGCGTCGTCGATCTTACGCGCGGTTTTTGGCGCCAGATTGAGCAGCGCCCGGATCGCCCCGCCGGTCTGCTCACGCGCACGCAGTTCCAGAACCTGGCCCAGCAGCACCAGCACGGTGATCACCGCGGCCGCCTCGAAATAGACCGCCACCGTGCCGCCCATGCCACGGAACCCGTCCGGAAAGCTGCCAGGGGCCAGGGTGGCAACCACGCTATAGGCATAAGCCGCCCCGGTGCCGATCGCGATCAGGGTGAACATGTTGAGGTTGCGGCTGACCAGCGATGCCCAGCCGCGCGTGCAAAACGGCCAGCCGGCCCACAGTACGGCGGGCGTTGCGAGCGCGAACTGAATCCATGTCGACACACCCGGCCCGATCACCTGATGCAACCCAAGCGCCGGCACATGGCCGCCCATTTCCAGCACCACCACCGGCACCGTCAGCCCGAGGCCAATCCAGAACCGCCGCGACATGTCGATCAATTCGGCGTTGGGTTCGGCCTCGGCCGAGATTTCCGACGGTTCCAGCGCCATGCCACAAATCGGGCAACTGCCGGGGCCGGTCTGGCGGATTTCCGGGTGCATCGGGCAAGTATAAATCGCGCCAGGGCGGGCGGATGGCGCGCCCTTCGGGTCAAGATACGCCGTCGGGTCGGCGGTAAATTTTGCCTGGCAGTTGGCGGAACAGAAATGATAAATCTGCCCGCCATGGCTGAAGCTGTGCTTGGCCGTCGCGGGATCGACATCCATGCCGCAAACCGGGTCGGTCTCGTCCGGGTGCGACGCGGTGCTGTGCTGATGGCTCATCGCGGCCTCTCCCGGAGCGTTCGTGGTGAAGATTTCTGGATGTGTTGCCTGCCCGAGGCGAGAACAAGGGGTATGTCTTTATTGGCAAAAATGCGGGATGATCTGGATCAATGCTGGCGGCCTGCGATCAAGTAATGTCCTAACAATCTGGCGGGTCCAGTCGAAACTGGCGCCGCGGACACTTTGTGAAAGGCCAAGCCATGTCCAAGTCGCACACGCTGCTGACTGCCGCCTGCCTGCTCGCCTGGGTCAGTTTTGCCCAGGCCCAGCAAGCTGCGCCAAAACCGACTGATGAGCATCATCCGCCGGCCGCCGCAGTGCCTGCCGCCCCCGGCATGGCGATGGGCGCGCCAGGGGCCGCCATGCCGATGATGGGCGGCGATATGGGAAAGATGATGCAATCCATGATGCCGATGATGCGCCAGATGATGGCCCATGACGGCATGATGCGCGCCGACGGCCCGATGGGCATGATGGCGCCGGCGCGGGTTGAAGGCCGCATCGCCTTTCTCAAGACCGAGTTGAAAATCACCGACGCCCAGGCACCGCTGTGGACCGCCTACGCCAATGTGCTGCGCGCCGAGGCCAAATCGATGTCAGACATGCGCGGCATGATGATGCCGGTTGCGCCCGCTCAGGTGACACCGACTGCGGCGGATCGCGCCGATCAGCGGGTCAAGCGCCTGACTGCCCAGTTGGAGTCCGCAAAAACCGCCGCCATTGCGCTACGGGCGCTCTACATGGGGATCGACGATACTCAGAAAAAATCTGCGGATGAGCTTCTGGGCCAGCCGATGGGCCGCATGTAACGGCCTGATCACACCGAAAAAGGTTCGCCGATGAGCGATGATCGCTATGCGGCGCGGGTTCCGGTATGTCGTGGCCCATGGCGATCCGCTATCTCGTGGTTATGGCGATCGCCAATCTGGTGTGGGAAATCGCCCAATTGCCGTTTTATACGATCGGGTCGGCCGGTGACCTGCACGAAATCAGTATTGCCATCCTCCATTGCACCGCGGGCGACGTGCTGATCGCGACGGCAAGCCTGCTGATCGCGTGGGTATGTTTCCGCCGTCGAACCGGTTGGGTGATCGGCGCCACTATAGCGATGGGGTTTTTCTACACAATGTGGAGTGAATATGTGCACGCGGTCATCGGCGCCGATTGGGCCTATGCGCCGCTGATGCCGCTGCTTCCCGTGCTTGGCATCGGCGTGTTGCCACTGGCGCAATGGCTGGTGGTCCCCGCCATTGCGTTCGGCATGGCCAATCGAAACCCCAGCTTTCAGCAATAACGGACGTACCAAGCTGCTTGCGCGCCAGGTGAGCGGCGCCATATCTAGCATCACAAAAGGACGAAGAAAGACCATGCGGCGTGCGCTTTCACGGCGGCTGTTACTGGCCACAGCGGGTTCCGGCGTGCTCGCAGGCGGACTGGGTTTGCACCCAAGCAACGCCGCCGAGACACGCAAGCTCGACCTCATCGCCGAACGCCGGGTGATTGAGGTCAACCGCAGGCCCGCCTCGGTCTTTGGCCTGCGCCAGCCCAACGGCGAGAGGGGGCTGGTGCTGGCGCCCGATCAGCGTTTTGCTGTGTCGGTCGCCAATCGCAGTGGCGAGGACACCATCCTGCATTGGCACGGCCAGACCCCGCCGCCCGACCAGGACGGGGTCACCGATACCGGCTACGTCACCCCGATCCCGGCTGGCGGCAACCAGTCCTACGATTTCGCCCCGCGGTCTGGGACGCATTGGATGCACTCCCATCACGGCCTGCAGGAACAGGCACTGATGGCGGCACCGCTGATCGTGCGCACCGCCGAGGATGTGCGGATGGACGCCCAGGAGGTTGTTGTCCTGCTGCATGATTTCTCGTTCCGGACCCCGGCCGAGGTGTTCGCCACTGTCACCAAGGGCATGGCGATGGCCCATGGTGGCAGCCATGCGATGCCGATGCAGGACCTTAATGACTTTGAATACGACGCCTATCTTGCCAACGATCGCACCCTGGCCGACCCGCTTGTCGTGCGGACCGAACGGGCCGGCCGGGTGCGGCTGCGCCTGATCAATGGCGCGACCGGCACCGCGTTCTGGATCGATCTCGGCACCCTCAGCGCGCAGGTCATCGCGGTGGATGGCAACACCGTGGTGCCGGTTTCCGGCCGGATGTTCCCGATGGCGCAGGGCCAGCGCCTGGATATTCTGTTGACCCTGCCAGCCTCCGGCGCATTCCCGATTTTGGCGTTGCGCGAAGGTGAACGCCAGCGCACCGGCTTTATTCTGGCAACCCCTGGGGCCGCGATCGCCAAGCTTGCCGATCTTGCCAGTGCCAAGGCGGCGGCGGTGGACATGTCACTCGAACAAAAACTGGTCGCCGCCGTGCCGCTGGCGATCCGCCCGGCCGATGTCAGCCATCGCGTTGTGTTGGGCGGCACGATGATGCCGTATAGCTGGGTCATTGATGATCGCGTCTGGGATACTCGACGCCGCCTGGCCGTGGCCAAGGGACAGCGTGTGGCGGTGGAAATGGTCAATCGCAGCCCGATGGCGCATCCGATGCATCTGCACGGCCATCATTTCCAGGTCACCGCGATTAACGGAAAGTCGATGTCCGGCGCGATCCGTGACACTGTTCTGGTGCCGGTGAACGGGGCGGTGACGGTGGCGTTTGACGCCGATAATCCCGGACGCTGGCTGTTCCATTGCCACAACCTGTTCCACATGGCGCGCGGCATGATGACCGAGCTTGCCTATGGCTGATCCAAAATGAGCGCTGGTCATTCAATTTTCAATCGACAATGATGGTGTCGGTATCATAAGGTAAGCACAGAACGGGAGCACAATAATGGCCGATGTCGCAGAGGCGATGAAGCTGGCGATCCAGAACGGGTCCTACCAGTTTCCGCAATCCGCCGCCTTCAAGGGTGATGCAAAACTGCTTGCATGCAGCCAGTCCGACCCCGCCCATTTTGGCCGCTTCACCGGCGCCTCCCAGCTCCAGCCGGTCGGCAAGATACAAACTGCACTGGCCGCGATTTTCAAGGCCCTCGGAATGACTTTTCCGCCCGGCCCCAAAGATGCCACGGGAAATTACGGCAGCAATACAGCCGCCGCCGTGATGGCTCTCAAAAAGCGCATTGGCCTGGTCAACTTCGCGGGTCAAATTGACGACATCGTCGGCATCAAGACCGTCCGAGCCCTCGACGCCGCCCTGGCAGCATTGAGCGGCGGCGGAGGAGGAGGCGCGACCACCCTGCGTACATTGGATTTGTATATCGAAATCCAGGGAACGCTCGGTGCCAACGAAGGCAATCCGCGTGTGGTCGATGAACTGAATAATTTCTCCGCCGTGCGCGCGGTTTCTACTGAGCCTGGATATCTCATTCGTCACGAAATGCACATGATCAACTTCTTTGGCAGCCCGTTCGCGGCCAAAAGCCCGGTCGTCAAGATCATGGCCGAAATCGCCCGTGTCAGTGGTGAGCGCATGTTACCGCCGGGTCGGACCGTCATTATCGGCATCAGCAACGGCGGCCCCAACGCCATCGAACTTGCCCAGAAGCTGCAACCCATCCGGCCGATTTCCTATCTCGGCCTGCTTGATGCCGCATTCGACGGACCGGTCGACCCACGTCTTCGTGCCGCCATCACCGCCGGGCGGATCGAGAGCTTTTTCGAAGCGCTGACCAATAGCTGGACCGACGTTATGCCAGGGTTGGAATTTCATGGCGCGGCGCCTGCATTGGGGCCGGTTCCGCTCGATGGCAGCCTTGGCAACGAACGAACCCTGGCCGAAACTGCGGTGGGCCTCGCGCGGGTTGCCGCCAAGGCCCGCGCCGGCGTCGGATTCCGTATCGCCTCGCCAGCTTTCGACCGCTACCATCTGAAAGCGGCCGTCTTGGGTGCCGGACGTGCTCGCTCCAGCTTCCTCCCGATCCTACGCGCCCCCTAACCCAAGCCGCGACGCGACTGCCGGGCATTTCCAGTTGCGGGGCGGGTGGCGGACAGGCATCTTGGTGGGATAACGGCGCACGCCGAACGTCCAGGAGCAACCGATGATCAACGCCCGCCCATTCCCGTGGGAAGCCCATTATCCGCAAGGTGTCGTCTGGGACGCGCCGATCCGGCTGTCCACCTTGCCAGCCCTGCTTGACGAAGCGGTGCAGCGTTTCGGTCATCGCCCGGCAATTGATTTCCGAGGCGCCAAAATCACCTTCGCCGATCTCGCCACCCGCGCCGACCGGTTTGCAGCCGGGCTCCAAAAAATCGGCATCAAGCAGGGCGATGCGGTGGCGCTGCTGCTGCACAACACCCCGTTCCACCCGATCGCGTTTTTCGCGGTGCTGCGCCTCGGCGCGCGGGTGGTGCATTTATCACCGCTCGATCCGGCGCGCGCCATCGCCAGCAAGCTCAAGGACAGCGGCGCCAGCACCCTGATTTCGACCAATATTCCCGGACTGATGCACAACGCGCTGGCGGTGCTTGCCGAAGGGGCCGCGAAATGCGTGATCCTGGGCGACGATGCGGAATTCGGCGTGCCGTCCCCCGCGTTGCCGATCCCGGCCGAGGCGCTCAACCTCACCGCAATTTCCACCGACCCGCCCGCGACTTGGCCGGTGATTTCCCCCGATGATGTGGCGTTGCTGCAATATACCGGCGGCACCACCGGGGTGCCGAAAGCTGCCATGCTGAGCCACGCGAATTTGTCGGCCGCTGTCAGCATCATCGACAATTACGGTGCCGGCCATGTTTCGGTCGGCCCGGATGACCGGATGATCGGCGTGCTGCCAATGTTCCATATTTACGCGCTCACCGGGGTGCTGCTGCGCGCGGTTGCCGCTGGTGCGGAAATCCTGCTGCGCCCGCGCTTTGATGTCGAAACCACGATTGCTGACCTCGAAACCGGGCGGGCCACGGTGTTCTGCGGCGTGCCGACCATGTGGATCGCACTCGTCAATGCACCGGGCATCGAAAGCCGTGATCTGTCATCGCTGCGGCTCACTTTGTCAGGCGGGGCGCCACTGCCGGCGGAAATCTCCGACAAGTTCGAACGGATGACCGGCCAGAAGCTCGGCGGTGGCTGGGGCATGACCGAAACATCCCCGGTCGGCGCGCTGATCCCCGAAGGCATCACCTACACATCGGGCATGATCGGCATTCCTGCACCCGGCATCATGATGGATGTGGTGGCGCTCGACGATCCGCACAAAATCCTCGGTCCCAATGAAACCGGCGAAATCCGCATCAAGGGGCCGAACGTCACGCGCGGCTACTGGAACCGGCCGGGAGAAACCGCCGCCGCCTTCGCTGACGGGTATTTGCTGACCGGTGATATCGGCCATTACGACGAGCGCGGCTTTTTCTTCCTGGTTGATCGCAAGAAGGACATGATTATTTCCGGCGGCTTTAACGTCTATCCGGCGATGATCGAAAACGCGATTTACGAACATCCCGACGTGATCGAAGCCGGGGTGATCGGCATCCCCGATCAATATCGCGGCCAGGCGGCGAAAGCCTTCGTGGTCTTGCGCGACGGGGCAGACGCCATATCATTAGAGGGGTTGCGCAGCTTCCTCGCCGATCGTATCGGACGCCACGAACTGCCAACCGCGTTGGAAATTCGCGACAGCCTGCCCAAGACGGGGGTCGGCAAGCTGTCACGCAAGGACCTGGTCGATGAGGAACGCGCCCGGACAGGGCAATAGGAGAGCAAGCGATGGACCTGAATTTTACCGCCGAAGAACTGGCGTTCCGCGACGAGATGCGCAAATTTTTTCGCACCGAAATCCCCGAAGGCATCCGCACCAAAGTGCTCGAAGGCCAGCACCTGACCAAGGATGAGATCATCCTTCAGCAGCGCATCTTGAACAAGCATGGCTTGGCGGTGCCGGGCTGGCCGGTTGAATGGGGTGGCAAGGACTGGACCCCGGTGCAGCGCTATTTCTACGCCGATGAAATCCAGCAGGCCGGCGTTCCAGGTGGCCTCGCCTTCAACACCTCGATGGTTGGGCCGGTGATCGCGCAGTTCGGCTCGGAAGCGCAGAAGGCGAAGTTTCTTCCCGCGACTGCCAATCTCGACATCTGGTGGTGTCAGGGCTTTTCTGAACCCGGTGCCGGATCGGACCTCGCGGGCCTGCGCACCAAGGCCGAACTGATCGACGGGCAGTGGGTCATCAACGGGCAGAAAACCTGGACCACATTAGGCCAGCATGCCGACTGGATCTTCGTGCTGTGCCGCACCGATCCCAACGTCAAGAAGCAGGAGGGTATTTCCTATATCCTTTGCGACATGAAAACCCCCGGCATAACCGTCCGCCCGATCCAGACCATCGATGGCGGGCATGATGTGAACGAGGTCTTTTTTGACGACGTGAAGGTGCCGGCAGAAAATATTGTCGGTGAGGTCAACAAGGGCTGGGACTACGCGAAATTCCTGCTCGGCAATGAACGCACCGGCATCGCCCAGGTCGGCGCGTCCAAGGCACGCCTGAAGCGGATCCGCGAACTTGCGGCCATTGAACCGATGGGCGAGGCCCGGGTGCTCGATAATCCGAAATTCCGCGAAAAGCTGTCGATGGTCGAAATCGAGCTCAAGGCGCTGGAAATGACCCAGCTGCGCATCATCGCCGACGAAAAAGGCAAGGCCAAAGGTCGCCCGAATCCGGCGAGTTCCATCCTGAAAATGAAAGGCTCGGAAATCCAGCAGTGGATCACCGATCTCACCATGGACGTCGCCGGCCCGTATATCATGCCGTTCGCGATGTCGGACGAAGGCAGCGGCCGTAACGAAACCGGGTACGGCCCGGAATTCGCCGCAGCCGCCGCGCCGGCTTATTTCAACAAGCGCAAAGTGTCGATTTACGGTGGGTCTAATGAGATCCAGCGGAACATTATCGCTAAGGCGATTTTGGGGTTCTAGGCCAGCGCTAAGGGAAGCGTCTTCTTTTTGTGAACAAAAAGAAGCAAAAAAA
>JANYCX010000063.1 GCA_025360065.1 Acetobacteraceae bacterium
TTGGCGGATCCACCAGGTGGCGTAGGTGGAGAATTTATAGCCGCGGCGGTATTCGAATTTATCGACCGCTTTCATCAGGCCGATATTGCCTTCCTGGATGAGATCGAGGAATTGCAGGCCGCGATTGGTATATTTTTTGGCGATGGAAATCACTAACCGGAGATTGGCCTCGATCATTTCCTTTTTGGCGCGGGCGGAATCGCGTTCGCCGCGGCTGACGGTCATGAAGACGCGGCGGAACTCCCCGATCGGCAGGCTGGTGTCGTTGGCGACGGCGCTGATCTGGGTGCGGATGCTGACGATATCGCCGGCGTGTTTGGCGGTGAAGGTTTTCCAGGATTTGCCCGGCAGTTTGCCGATCCGGTCGAGCCAGTTCGGGTCGAGCTCGTGGCCACGATACTGGTTGAGGAAGTCGTCGCGGGCGACCTTGCTGCTTTCGGCCATCCGCAGCAACTGGCCTTCCATGCCGTTGAGGCGTTGGTTGAGCTGCTTGAGCTGGGTGACCAATTCTTCGATGCGGTTGTTATGCAGCCGCACCTGTTCGACCTTGCCGACGAGTTCTTCGCGCAGTTTATCATAGCTGCGTTCTGACCGCGTGTTGGCTTCCTCGCCTGAGGTCATCAGTTCGAGGCGCTTGGACTGCATCTTGTGCAGCTTTTTGTAGAGCGTCTCGATTTCCTCGAAATTGGCGAGGACTCCGGGCTTGAGTTTTTCTTCGAGGGCGGACAGTGACAGGCCGGGGCCTTCGCCTTCCTCGCTGTCATCGTCATCGGTTGCGGGGGTTTCAAAGGCGGGCGGCGCTATGGGTTCGGCGGCGGGGTCGGCGGCTTCAGCGACGGCACCTGGGGCGGGGCCGCCCTGGGTTGCTTCAAGATCGACGATGTCGCGCAGCAGCATGCGACCGGCTTTCAGCGCGTCGTGCCAGGCGATGATGGCGCGGAAGGTCAGCGGGCTTTCGCACAGGCCGCCGATCATCATCTCGCGGCCGGCCTCGATGCGCTTGGCGATGGCGATTTCGCCTTCGCGCGACAGCAATTCGACGCTGCCCATTTCGCGCAGATACATCCGCACCGGATCATCGGTGCGGCCAAGGCTTTCGGCGTCGACGTTGCCGGTTGGGGCGCCTTCCTCGGCTTCCTCATCAGTTTTATCGGTGGCGACGACGGCGGGTTCGCCTTCCTCGTTTTCTTCGTTCTCGACGACCTGGACGCCCATTTCGCTGAAGCCGGCCATGACGTCTTCGATTTGTTCGGACGTGTTCTGGTCGGCCGGCAGCACCGCGTTCAGCTCATCAAGGGTGATGTAGCCGCGCTCGCGGCCCTTGGCGATCAGCCGCTTGACGGACGCCGACTGCACATCGAGCAGCGATGCCTCGCTGTCCTGATCGGGGGTGGCGTTTTCGGTGGCGGTGGCGGGCTTGGTGGCCATCGATGTTCAATCTCCAATGTCATGCGGGGGCGGCCGTCGCCGTTCCCGGTCGTGTTTCAATCAGCCAATCCGATTACGGATCGAGATCAGTTTGCCGATCCGGTCACGGATCGAGGCTATCTTCGCCGCTGTCGACGGCGCGCATTATTGCGGTCATGCTGCGGAACTGCCGCTCGCTATCGGTGTCCTGATCGCGGGCGAAGCGCTGGCCTGCAGCCAGTTGCTGTTCCTTTAGGATTGGTCGGTTCAAAAACTTGAACGACTCCCACCACAAATCGGCCGCATCCTTGGGCATGGCATCATGGGATACCCAGGGTGGGAGGTCGGTGGCAACCAAAGCACGGACATAGTCCACCTCACCCGATAGCTGCAAGTCGTGCAGGTGGGACATGAGAGGCCCAGTGTCAAGGACTTCTGCCGCATGGAACCAATCCAAAACCACCATTTGCAGCCGCGCCATCGGTTCTGGGAGTGCGACGCTGGCGAAGGCTTCATCCACTGAGGTCAACAGGCCGGGATTATGCAGCAGGATCATCACCAGCATACCTGCCTGGCGGGCAGTGGATGCGCTGGTGCTCGGCGGCTGGCGGGCGAACTTTACGGCGGGGGCAAATTTGCCGCCCGGGCGGCCACGACTGAATTCGGCGTCGCGCAGGCGACGTATCTGCTCGAAAAATGCGCCACGGATTTCACCGGCGAGCGCTTTGTCGGTGATGAGGTCGGTGGTCGCCATCAGGCGCTTGCGGAAGGAAGCTTTGGCTTCGGCGGTGGCGCCGACACCCTCATGCAGCATGTCGAACAGGGCGACGGAGAACGGGCGGGCGCTGGCGAGCACCGCCCGGAAGCGCGGCGCGCCATGTTGGCGCACCAGGCTGTCCGGGTCATCGCCGCCGTCAAGCCGGACGAAATTCAGGCTCCGTTCGGCGGAAATCAGCGGCAGCGCCAGTTCGGCAACCCGCATGGCGGCGCGCGCGCCGGCGGCATCACCATCGAAACACAGGATCGGACTAGGCGACAGGCGCCATAGTTCATCGAGTTGTTCGGCCGTAAGCGCGGTGCCGAGCGGGGCAACGGCACCGCCAAAGCCCGCCTGATGCAGCGCGATCACGTCCATATAGCCTTCGACCACGACAACTTGTTGCCCGGCGCGGGCGGCCGCGCGGGCGAAATCGAGGCCGTAGAGCATGCGGCGCTTGGAAAACACTGGGGTTTCCGGGCCATTGACGTATTTCGGCTGGCCATCGCCGAGGATGCGGCCACCGAAGCTGACCACCTGACCGCGCCGGTCGCGGATCGGGAACATCACCCGGTTGTAGAATTGTTCGCGGGCGGGGCGGCCGTCTTCGGCTTCGCGGACCAGCCCGGCCTCGATCAGCATGTCGAGCTTGACGTCGTGGCGGGCGAGTTCGGCGATCAAACCGCCACGCCCGTCACCGGACCAGCCGAGGCCGAAGCGGGCGATGGTGTCATCGCTTAGGCCACGATTGCGCAAATAGGCCAGTCCCGGCGAGGCGGGCAGCAGGGTCTGGTAGAACGCGGCGGCGGCGGTCAGCACCTCGCCGAGGTCCATCCGTGCGCGTTCGGCAGCGGCAGCGGCTGGGGTCGGCTTGGGCACCTCCATGCCGGCTTCGCTGGCGAGCGTTTGCACCGCTTCGGGGAAGCTCGCGCCGGAGGTTTGCATTACATAGCTGATCGCATCGCCATGCACACCGCAGCCGAAGCAGTGATAAGCGTCTTCGTAGACATAGAAGCTCGGGGTTTTCTCGTTATGGAACGGGCAGCAGCCTTTCCAGTTGCGGCCGGATTTGGACAGCTTGACCCGCCGCCCGACCAGACCTTGCAGGCTGGTGCGGGCGCGAAGTTCGGCGAGAAATCCGTCCGGCAGGGCCAAATTCAGCCTCCCAATTGGGCTTTGACGATCGGGCCGATTTTGCCCATGTCGAGGGAGGCAGCGTATTTGGCTTTCAGCACCGCCATGACCTTGCCCATTTCCTTGGGCGCGGTGGCACCTGCTTCGGCGATGGCGGCCGCGACGGCTGCGTCCATTGCGGCAGCGTCCATTTGCTGCGGCAGGAAGGTTTCGATCACCGCGATTTCAGCTTCTTCCTTGGCGGCGAGTTCCTCGCGATTGCCTTGGCGATACATCTCCACCGATTCGCGGCGGGACTTCACCATGCCGCGCAGCATGGCGATGATGTCTTCATCGGGGATTTTTTCGACGCCCTTGGGGCGGGCGGCGATGTCGAAGTCTTTCAGTTTGGCGGTAATGCTGCGCAGGCTCAGCACCAAGGGCGCATCCTTGGCGAGCATGGCGGTTTTGAGCTGGGTGGTGAAGTCGTCGCGTAGGGCCAATTGGGCCTCCTGATGAAAACTAGAGTCTGTGTATAGTGTTATACCGCCGGCCTTGCGAACGCGCTGCCGCATTGACCGAGATTAACCCAGGGCACGAAACGGGTTGACGATCCGCAGATTTTCACCCAGCGCCATGTCGTGCTGCATATCCTCTGACCATAATATATCGCAATCGGCATGGAGCGCTGAGGCAGCGATCATCGCGTCATAGGTCGAGAGATTATAGCGCTCAGCCAGTGCCAATCCGGTTTCATGGGTCTCGACTGTGATCGGTCGGACGGTCAGCAGAGCGCGCAACATGGCAAGAAACATATGTGTATCCGGCCAGTTCATCCGCATCTTGCGACGCGCGACATTGGTCAACTCATTCAGAACCTGAACGCTGATCACACCGCCCGCTCGCAGTGTCGCTTCCGCGCGATCGGCCTTCACCAGGTCATCGGACGCGAGATAGATCAGAACGTTGGTATCGATGAAGTTACCTGGCATTCGCCTCATCTCGGTCAAACTTGAAATCGGCGGGCAATCGACCTCGGAACGCGCGCAGGCGCTGCAGAAAGTCCTCACGACCGGGTTTGCGCGCTATGGCGATTTCGCGCGCATCGGCGATGTGGATTTCAATTTCGTCGCCGGCGGTAAGTTCGAGCGCCTCGACCACGGCCGCAGGGATACGCACGGCGAGGCTGTTGCCCCATTTTGCGACTTGCACGGTGATCCTCTTTCACTAGATAGACGACAATAGCCATGTATATCCTGCCGCGCTTTGAATCAAGAGCGAGTCGATCTGGGAAATTTTTTCCCATGTCATTTCGGCGATTGCCTCGGGAATAAATTTCCCATAGTCTCTGGTGATGACCATCACCGTTGAAACCATCATCCAACGCCTCGGCGGCCCCGATGCTGCTGCCGCCCAGCTTGGCGTCGGCACCGAGGCTTTGCGAAAATGGCGGCAGGCCCGGGCGATCCCAACCCGGCACTGGCCCGCGGTGATCGCTGCCACCGGCCTTACGCTCGGCGATATGCCGCAATCCACGCCAAATCAGAAAGGGGCCGCAATGTCCAATCCGTCCGTGGTTCCAACCGGTGCCACCGCCGCCCTCGTGCTTGCCGATGGCAGCGTGTTCTGGGGGCGCGGCTTTGGCGCCCATGTGGCCGCCAGCCTGCCCGCTGAAATCTGTTTCAACACCGGCATGACCGGCTATCAGGAAACCCTGACCGATCCGTCCTATGCCGGACAGATCATCACCTTCACCTTCCCCCATATCGGCAATGTCGGCGCTAATCCTGAAGACCTCGAAGCGGCAGGCGTCGCGGCGCGCGGGTTGGTGGTTAAGCTCGATGTCACCGAACCCGGCAACTGGCGCGCGACCCAGGGGCTTGATGCCTGGCTGGCCGGCCAAGGCGTGCCGGGGATTGCCGGAATTGATACCCGCGCGCTAACTTTGCGCATCCGTGACCTCGGCGCGCCGAACGGGGTGATCGCGTATCCCGCCGATGGTCGGTTCGATATCACCGCGCTCACCGCAACAGCCGCCGGGTGGTCGGGCCTGGAGGGGCTCGACCTCGCCAAGACCGTGACCTGCACCCAATCCTATGAATGGGACGAAACCGAGTGGGCCTGGCCCACGGGCTATGGCCGACAAACCTCGCCCACCCGCCACGTGGTGGCGGTGGATTACGGGGCCAAGCGCAACATTCTGCGTTGCCTCGCCGCCGCCGGCTTTAAGGTTACCGTGGTGCCGGCAACCGCCAGCGCCGAGGATATTTTGCGCCACAAACCGGACGGGGTATTTCTGTCCAACGGCCCGGGCGATCCGGCAGCGACCGCAGAATACGCGGTGCCGGCGATCCAGGGCGTGCTGGCGTCTGGCACGCCGATTTTCGGCATCTGCCTCGGCCACCAATTGCTGGCGCTGGCGCTTGGCGGCAAGACCTACAAACTGGCGCGTGGCCATCGCGGCGCCAACCAGCCGGTGCAGGATCTGGTGACCGGCAAGGTGGAAATCACCAGCCAGAACCATGGCTTCACTGTCGATACGGCATCGCTGCCGGATGGGGTCCATGTTACCCACACCAGCCTGTTTGATGGCAGCAACGAAGGCATTGCGTGCCCCGGCAAGCGCGCTTTCAGCGTGCAGTATCATCCCGAGGCTAGTCCGGGGCCGAGCGATAGCCATTATTTGTTTCAGCGATTTGCGGAAGCGATCGAAGCAGCGAAGTAAGAATCTTCTTTGTTTGAAAACAAAGAAACAAAAAAACTTTAATACTTTGTTGCCGTTGGCGTGCGAACTCACCGCGGTCCCGAGCCAACGGCAAAAAAGTATTAAAAAGTTTTTTTGGTTCTTTTTGTTCACAAAAAGAACACCCTTGCCTTAAGGACCCTAAAAAATGCCCAAACGCACCGACATCAAATCGATCCTCATCATCGGCGCCGGCCCGATCGTCATCGGCCAGGCCTGCGAGTTCGATTACTCTGGCGCGCAGGCCTGCAAGGCGCTGCGGGCGGAGGGCTACCGCGTTATCCTGGTCAACTCCAACCCGGCAACGATCATGACCGATCCGGGGCTGGCGGATGCAACTTACATCGAGCCGATTACCCCGGAATTTGTCGAGAAGATTATCG
>JANYCX010000098.1 GCA_025360065.1 Acetobacteraceae bacterium
CTTTTCAACGGTCGAACGCGGGCGCTGGCAATTGGGCTGACCACGGCTTATACCAAGCGCCTTGGACCCATGAAGAATGGGTCAACGGCGCTTGGTATAAGTCTTTGCTTGGCGCACCGCCGCCAGCCAACCCGGTGCGCAATACCAAGCGCCCGAATGGCTGGAAGAGTCCGCCATTCGGGCGCTTGGTATTAGGCGAGCAGCAGATCGGCGAGCTTGCGACGATGATGGGCCGCATCGCCATACGAATATTGCAGCCACATGGCACGGCGCAGAAAAAGCTGCGCATCGCACTCCCAGGTGAACCCAAAACCACCGTGGAATTGCACCGCACGATCGCCGGCGTAAGCGAAAACGTCAGTGGCCTCGGCCTTGGCCATGCGCAGCGCGATTTCAGGTGCCTCGTTGCCCGCGCACAAGGTGGCGGCATGGTAGAGATGCGACCGGCTGCGTTCCAATCCGACAAGAATGTCGGCGCAGGCGTGCTTCAGCGACTGATAGCTGCCGATCTTGCGGCCGAAGGTAATGCGGGTATTGAGGTATGCGACCGTCACATCGAGCACCCCGGCAATGCCGCCCGCGGCTTCGGCGCTGGCCAGCAGGAGTGCGGCATCGCGGATCGCGCGCAATCCTTCGCGGGCGGCCGGCCCGGTGATCAGCCGGTCAGTTGCAACAGAAATCCCGGTGAGGTCGATCCGCGCGCTGCGATGGGTTTCGTCGATGATGGTTTCAGGCAGCAAGCGCCCGGCCGGCACATCGGCGGCATCAAGGATCGCCAGCGCCGGGGCGCCATCGACGCGGATTGAAATCACGAAAATATCGGCAACCGCCGCATCCAGCACCAGTGTTTTCACGCCATCAAGCCGCAATGCGTTGCCGTTGGTGGCGATGACGGTAAGGTCCCAGTCCCCATCAGCTTCAAAGACGGCTGTTGTCGCAATGGCGCCTTGGGCGATGCGTGGCAAAATCGCCGCCTGTTGGGCCGCAGTGCCGCCAGCCAGGATCGCCTGCACCGCAATCTGGGTGCTGACAAACGGGGTTGCGAGCAAGTGCCGGCCCATCGGTTCGGTAATGGTGGCAATTTCGGCCAAGGTCAGCCCGCTGCCGCCATGGAGTTCGGGGATGGCGATGCCGGACCAGCCGAGGGCGACCATTTCGTCCCAGACCGCGCGGTCGAACCCGGTTGCACTCCCGAGCAAATTGCGCACCACGCGGATCGGTGATTTCTCACGGCAAAATTCGGTTGCGGTTTCGAGCAGCATGGCCTGCTCGTCGGTAAACGCAATGCGGTGGGACAGGTTTGCCATGGCGCTTAATCCTTGGGCAGGCCGAGCACACGCTCGGCAACGATGTTGGCCTGGATCTGGCTGGTGCCGCCGCCG
The DNA here is from genome assembly GCA_025360065.1 of Acetobacteraceae bacterium. Taxonomy (GTDB): domain Bacteria; phylum Pseudomonadota; class Alphaproteobacteria; order Acetobacterales; family Acetobacteraceae; genus CAITOL01. The sequence continues at coordinate 1,383 of JANYCX010000098.1, forward strand.
ATGGTGCTGGAGAACGAATTGAGATAGGCGCGCTGCCACTTGCCGCCTTCAAACGCATTGGCGTCCCCAACCCAACGGGCGGCGTTGGCGCCTTGCAGGCCGATGGCAAACTGGGTCAGGCGGTGGCGATGTTCGCTGGTGCGGAGTTTTTGCGATAACGGAATGGCCTGCGGGCGTTCGTGGCACAAAGCCGGGATGGCGCCCCGCGCGGCGCAGAGCCGGTCGCCCTGGTCTTCGATCAGGAAGCGCACCAATTGGTCACGCATCAGCGGGTCCTCGATCGCCGGCCGACCGTCGCGCCGCGTGGTCCGGGCGAGCTCGATGACGTCGACAACGCCGGGGGCAAGCCGCGCCGTGCCGCCAGCCTGGCCGCCGCTGGCACCTCGCTCGAAGGTTAGCGTCATCATGGCGATTTTCCAGCCCTCACCTTCCCGCCCCATCAGGCAGTCTGCCGGAATGCGCGCATCGCGGAAGAAGGTTTGGGTGAAGCCGTACTCACCAGTAAGCTTGCGGATCGGCTGGGTTTCGATGCCTGGGGTGCGCATCGGGGCAAGAAAGAACGACAGCCCGCCATAGCGCGGTTCGGCCGGGTTGGTCCTGGCGAGCAGGATCATATATTTCGCGTAGCTGCCCAGGCTGGTCCAGATCTTTGCGCCGTTGAGGATGTAATGCTCGCCATCGCGGGTCGCGCGGGTTTGGCTGGCGGCGAGGTCGCTGCCCTGGTCTGGTTCGGAAAACCCCTGGCACCAGATGTCGTCGGCGTTGAGAATACCCTTGATGTAGCGCTGCTTTTCCGCCTCGGTGCCAATCGCCAAAATCAGCGGTCCTGCCCAGTTGAGGCCGATCGTGTTGGGAACGAACGGAACCTTCTGGCGCACCATCTCGGCATTGACGATGTCCTGATGGATTTGCGCGTGGCCGCCCCCGCCATAAGCGACCGGCCAGGCCATGCCGAGATAGCCGGCCTCATAGATTTTGCGCTGCCAGGACCGCAGATAGTCGAACTGGGCATCGGTGCCGACCTCCATGAAGGATTCCGGCAGCAGGAAATCTGGCTCCGGGGGGCGATTGTCGCGGAACCAAGCCGCGACTTCGGCGCGGAAATCATCCAATTCGTTCACGGTATTGTTTCCTCGGAACCGGATTATTACCCCAACGCCATCGCGAGTGGCGGCGGGACATCATCGGGGATCGGGCAAACATAGGGTTGGCTGGCAATCCGGGCGGCGTGATCGGCCTTGGCCTGGGCAATCAGGCCTGGGTTGCGCAACGTGTCAATCGCAGTGGCCGCCATGATTTTTGCCGCATGGATCATCCCCTTATGGGCAATGCCGGATTTGCCTTGCGCGGTGAGCTGCCAGCTATGGCCCGGCGTGCCGATGGCGTAGGTCGCACCGCGAATTTGCGCGGTCGGCACCACCCAGCTGACATCGCCGACGTCAGTCGAACCGACGCCTTCGTTGCTGTCATAGTGCAACGGCACGATGTCGGTGCAGAGTGGATCATCAAGGTTCGGTTTCATCCCGAAACGCCGATACGCGGCCTCGACATCGCCGGGACGCAGGCTGGCTTGGATCTCACGGGCGAATGCGCGGTCGGCGTCGTCCCATTGCGGGGCGCCGAGGCGGCACAGATTGTCGTGCATCGCCTGCTCCAGCGGGGTATTGGCCAGCAGATTGGACATCCCGCTGATCGGCTGAGCTTGCATCCTGGTTTCCGTCATCAGCGCGGCACCTTCGGCAATCTTGCGCACCCGTGCCGCGAGCGGATGCAGATCGGCCAATTCACGGGCGCGCACGATGTAGCGGGTTTTGGCGCGGGCTTGCACGACATTGGGGGCAACCCCGCCGCCATCCAACAAGGCGTAATGGATGCGGGCATCAGAGGGCATATGTTCGCGCAGATAGTTCACGCCGACATTCATCAGTTCCACCGCATCGAGCGCAGAACGGCCGAGATGCGGCGCGGCGGCGGCGTGGCTCGCGCGGCCATGGAAGGTGAAATCGATTGTCACCATCGCCAGCGAATTGGCGTTGTTGACCGCGCAAAACGGCGCCGGATGCCACGACAGCGCGATATCGACATCCTTGAAAGCGCCGTCGCGCACCATGAACAACTTGCCCGCGCCGCCTTCTTCGGCCGGACAGCCGTAATAGCGCACCCGCCCTTTCAAGCCGTTCGCCGTCAAGTAGTCCTTCACCGCGGTCGCGGCGAGCATCGCGGCCGCGCCGAGCAGATTATGCCCACAGGCATGGCCGGCGGCCTCATCCGGACGCGGACTATGCGTCGCAAACCCGGCTTGCTGGCTTAACCCCGGCAGCGCGTCGAATTCCCCGAGGATCGCAATCACCGGGCCGTCATCCCCCCATTCACCGATCATCGCGGTCGGGATGCCGGCGATGTTTTCGCTGATCCGAAAGCCCTGTTCACGCAGCATGGCGGTATGCTCGGCGGCCGATCGGGTTTCTTGGAAGTTCAGCTCCGGCATTTCCCAAACCCGATCCGCAAGGGCGGTAAATTCAGCGGCGCGGGCATCGACATGGCGCCAGACTTCTTCGGTGTTTTGCATGGAAAGCCTCCGGGACGACAATATAGAGTGTGGCGAGGGTGGCGGTGGGGGTCAATCGGGCGACATGATATAGTGGCCGCAGCAAGGGAGTTCAGGGTGACGCTCGACATACGCAGTCTGGAAAATGCGGTGCTGCGGCTGGCGGAAGGGCTGGCGCGGTATGGCCAGGACACCAGCGACCTCCAGATCAGGGACGGGCTGATCCAGCGTTTCGAATTGACCTACGAACTCTGCTGGAAGATGCTCAAACGCTACCTCGAAATGGAATCACCGCTGACCGATAATTTCGATACCATGAACCTCGCCGACCTGATCAGAATCGGCAATGAGCACGGCTTGCTGCTCGGCGATTGGCCGGTCTAGCGCCAATATCGCGCGCTGCGCAGCATGACCAGCCACACCTACGATGAGGCCAAGGCGCTTGAGGTCGTGGCTCGCCTCCCGGCCTTTCTCGCCGACGCGGAATTTCTGCGCGACCAGCTACGGCGCCGACTGGCGTGACCGGCACACCGCCGATCACCATCACGCCCGAGCACTGGGCGATGGTGCGCGCCATTCTGCAAAAGCACGTGCCAAGCTGCGAGGTTTGGGCCTTCGGATCCCGCGTGACCGGACGGGTGAAACCCTATTCCGACCTCGATCTCGCGGTGATCTCCGACACGCCGGTCGGCTGGCAGCTGATACCAAGCGCCCGAATGGC
>JANYCX010000150.1 GCA_025360065.1 Acetobacteraceae bacterium
CTGCGCACCGCGCGCGATGAAATAAGGCCGGATCAGCGAATCCGCCCCGCTGATCACAATCCCGCCCCACAGCCCGAGAAACACGCCCGCCAAGGTCTTGCCTGACGCCAGCAGCCACAAAGATGCCGGGATCCAGATGAACGGCGCGCCGATCGGCAGCACCGACAAGCCGCCGCCAATGACCCCGAGCAATAACGGACGCGGCACGCCCGCCATCCACAGCCCGAACACGGTCAGCAGCCCCTGCACTACGGCGGTGCCGAGAATGCCATAGACCACACCCCGCACCGTCGCCCCGGTCACCGTGATCAGCCGGTCGGCGCGATCGCCGGCAATCCGTCGCAGCAGAGTTTGCAGCTTGGCGGCAATCGTATCGCCCGATCCATAGATAAAGAACGCCACCACCAGCGCGAGCAAAAACTCCAACACCCCGTTGGCGAGCCCCAACAGCAACCGCAACCCGAATTCAGCGGCAATACCAAAATAAGGCCGGAAGAACGCCACCATCACCGAAAAATCATGCGCCCAGCTATCCCAAAGATCGCGCACGGTGACGCCAACCAGTGGGATATTGGCCACCCATGCCGGCGCCGGCGGCAGCCCCGCGATGATCGCGGCCTGAAGGCTGGCCTGGATTTCGCTCACGTCGTGCCCACCGCTCGGCGCCACCAACGCCAGCGGCAGCAGCACCACCACCGCGGTAATCACTACCATCAGGGCCGCCGCTGCATTTCGCCCGATCCGGGCGCGCAGGGTGATGAATACCGGCCAGGTGGTAAACGCCAGGATCGATGCCCACAGGATCGCCGAAAAGAACGGGTACAGTACCACCATGCTGCCAATGGCCACCCCGCCCAACAGCAATCCCATCAACACCCGCTCGGCCAGCATGGATCTATCCCCATAATTGGCGTGAACCTAGTGCGCGCCGCCGGATTGTCCACCATCGCGCCATCGCGCTAGGCTTGCCACCCACAGGAGTAGAACCGCCATGCCCAATCTGGCCGCCAATCTGTCGATGATGTTTAACGAAGTGCCGTTCCTCGACCGCTTCGACGCGGCCGCGAAAGCCGGGTTCAAGGCAGTGGAATTCCTGTTCCCCTATGAACACCAAGCCGCCGTTTTGCGTGCCCGGCTCGATGCCGCCGGGCTACAACAGGTGTTGTTCAACATGCCACCGGGCGATTGGGCGGCCGGCGAACGCGGCCTCGCCTCCCTCCCCGGCCGCGCCCAGGAATTCCGCGACAACGTCAAGATCGCGCTCGATTATGCTGCGACCCTCGGCTGTCCTTTGATCCATTGCATGGCCGGCATCCCGCCCGCTGGCACCTCGCCGATTACTGCCGCCGCTTTGTTCGCCGCCAACCTCGCCTGGGCTGGCGAACACGCCAAAACCGCCGGGGTGCGTCTGGCGATTGAGCCGATCAACCACCGCGACATGCCGGGCTATCACCTCAACACCATGGCCCAGGGGGCGGCGGTCGTGGATGCCATCGGGGTGGACCGCATCGGGCTCCAGTTCGATGTTTATCACTGCCAAACCACTGAGGGCGACATCACCAAGCGGCTGGAAAAATTCCTGCCGGTAGTCGCCCACATGCAGATTGCCGACGTGCCATTGCGCAACGAACCCGGTACTGGCGAAATCGGCTGGGAGTATGTTTTCCGTCGCATCGACGAACTCGGCTACACTGGCTGGGTCGGCTGCGAATATCGCCCCGCCGGCGACACCGTCACCGGCCTCGGCTGGCGGCAGCGCTTCGGCGTCTGACCGCAAGTTTCCCACGAAAGGATTTACCGTTATGAAAATCGGATTTATCGGCCTCGGCATCATGGGCCGCCCCATGGCGCTGAACCTTCGCGCCGCCGGCCACGAAATGGTGGTGCCGGAACGCCACAGCCTGACCCAGGACATGCGCGCCGCCGCCGAGGTGGTGGCCGATGCGGCAGCGGTCGCCGAACGCAGCGACATCATCATCCTGATGGTGCCCGACACCCCCGATGTCGAACACGTCCTGTTCGGCGCACATGGCGTCGCTGAGGGTCTGTCGCAGGGCAAGCTCATCATCGACATGTCATCGATTTCGCCGATTGCGACGAAAGACTTCGCCGCCCGCATCAACAAGCTGGGCTGCGACTACCTCGATGCCCCGGTTTCGGGGGGCGAGGTCGGTGCCAAGCAGGCCAGCCTCACCATCATGGTCGGCGGCCCGGACGATGCGTTTGAACGGGCGCGGCCGTTGTTTGAAACCATGGGCAAGAACATCACCCATGTCGGCAGTGACAACGGGGCTGGGCAAACCTGCAAGGTCTGCAACCAGATCATCGTCGCCCTCAACATCCAGGCGGTCGCCGAAGCGCTGACCTTCGCCCGCAAAGCCGGCGCCGATCCGGCCAAAGTACGCCAGGCGCTGATGGGCGGGTTTGCGTCATCACGCATCCTCGAAGTGCACGCCGAGCGCATGATCAACCGCACCTTCAACCCCGGATTTCGGGTGCGGTTGCATCAGAAAGACCTCAACCTCGCGCTGTCATCGGCCAAGGAAATGGGCATGGCGCTGCCCAATACCGCCATCGCCCAGCAGATGTTTTCAATCGTCGCGGCCCATGGCGGCGCCGAGCAGGACCATTCGGCGCTGGTTCAGGCGATTGAATTGATGGCGAATTTGGCGGAATAGGCGCCGTCAGCCCGGCCTTTCCCCGAAATGCCGGGCTGAAAACGCTGAACGCAACGCCCGACCGTAAAAAAAATGTGAACGCACTTCTGATTTTTTAACACAGGTATTGAAATAACACTTATTCCCACCATCTCGGCGGTATGGTTTAATACTGAGACAAACGTACCACGACCGTGCCAGCGTCGCGGCCGGCCAAGCCGCAAAGGGATCAGGGATGCGCTTTACCGAAATCGGCCAGCAATTGCGGGCCTACCGCCTCGAATCCGGCCTCCGCGCAGAAGAAATCGCCGCCCGGCTTGGCGTTTCCCGCGCGGCGCTTTATCGCTACGAAAAAGGCGAGGTGATCAAGCTTGACACCATCCAACGCCTGGCTGAACTGCTCAAAATTTCCCCCCTGTCGCTGCTCGGCATCGGCGTCGAGTACTATAATCGCCCGGTGGCGCTATTCGAACGCACCCGCCAGGCCGAGGAAACCGCCGACCAGATCCTAACCGTCGAAGGCCCACTGACCTATATCACCAGCACCGACGCTTATGACGAAGCGCTCGCCGCCGCGTTCGAGGAGGCTTCCGACCCTGCCGGCGCCGATCGACCTGCTGCCCGAGCAGCGGCCGAGCAGGTGCTCGGCATCCTGGCCGCCCGCAAACGCATGTATGGCATCCGCCGCCCCAGTATCATCGCGATGATCCCGGTCAGCCGGCTGCGCCGCTTCCTCGAAGCCGGCATCGCGCCCGGTGTGGTGCTGTCCGAACGCACCCGCCGGATGTGCCGCGAGGTCGCCGCCACCGAGGTTGAACACATTGCCAAGATGATGGAGGCCGAACCGATGGGTCTCCAATTCGGCCTGCTGCCGATCGCCGAGCCGACCGGCGCCTTCGCCATCATGCGCGCGCGCGACCGCGCCACCCTGATGGTCAACGCCTTCCCGGCCGATACCTACCCGTCCGCCGCCCCCGGCGTTGCCATGATCACCGCCGCCGATGAGGCCATCGCCGCCCATCAGCGGGTCGCGGAATCCTATTGGCGCGATGCGGTCAAAGGCGCCGCCGCCGCCGAAGCCTTGCGCAAACTGGTCGCCGAAAGCCGGGCCGCATGAACGACGATCCCGGTCCGATCGAACGCGCCGCCGACACCATCAAGGGTCTGGTGCTGAAGGCCGAGTTTCTGAAAAAAGTGTGACCCTGGGCAAGGGCCACGCGGCGCTCTATCGTCCTTCCCATTCACTGGAGGATACATGACCGAGCGCCTGTTTCTCGACCAGACCGCCTTGCGCGAAACCACCGCCACGGTCATCGCCTGTGATACGGCCGGCATCGTGCTGGATCGCACGATTTTCTACGCGCGGTCCGGCGGGCAACCCGGCGATCTCGGCCAGATGGTCTGGGACGGCGGCGCGTGTCCGGTGATCGACACGATCAAGGGCGAGGGCGATAGCATTCTCCACATCCCAGCACCCGATGCGGCACTGCCGCCGGTGGGCAGCGCGGTCATATTGCGGCTCGATTGGGCGCGGCGCGAAATCCTGATGCGGATGCACTCCGCGCTGCATTTGCTCTGCGTGGTGCTGCCAGGCGCATCGGTCACGGGCGGATCAATCGGGGTTGAAAAATCGCGGCTGGATTTCGATCTGTCGGCGCCACCGCCAAAGGACGAGATCGAGGCCGGATTGAACGCGCTGGTTGCAGCCAACCATCCTATATCGGCGAGCTGGGTGGATAGTTCGGTGCTCGACACCAACCCCGAACTGGTGCGCACTTTGTCGGTCAAACCACCACGCGGTGCGGGCCATGTGCGGTTGGTGCGGATTGGCGCCGACGGGGTCCCGGTCGATCTGCAACCCTGCGGCGGCACCCATGTTGGCAGCACCGGCTTGATCGGGCGCCTCGTGGTCGGCAAGATCGAGAACAAGGGCAAACAGAACCGGCGGATCACCATCACGCTCGGCTGAACGACAAAAGGAAACGCCGCAGTGCAATCGCTGGTCTCAACCGCCTGGCTCGCCGACCATCTCGCCGACGCCGATCTGGTGATTTTTGACGCGACAAAATATTTGCCGAACGAAGGTCGCGATGGGCTCACCGAATTCCGTCTCGGGCATATTCCCGGCGCGCGGTTCTTCGATATCGACGATATCGCCGATGCCGATACCGACTTGCCGCATATGGTGCCCACCCCCGGTCGCTTCGCCCGCAAGCTGTCCGCGCTCGGCGTCGGCAACACCACGACGGTGATATTTTACGACCAGAAGGGCCTTGCCTCCGCGGCACGCGGCTGGTGGATGATGGGTCTGTTCGGCCATGACCGCACCGCCGTGCTCGATGGCGGGCTGCCGAAATGGCGCGCTGAGGGCCTTAAGACCGCAGCTGGGGCACCATCGGTCGCAACCCCGGCCGATTTCCGCCCCGACTGGCGCCCAACCCGGGTGCGCGGTGTCGGCGACATGCTGGCCAATGTCGGGTCGCGGCAGGAACTGGTGCTCGATGCCCG
>JANYCX010000164.1 GCA_025360065.1 Acetobacteraceae bacterium
GTTGGCCGGCGGCGGTGCGCCAAGCAAAGACTTATACCAAGCGCCGTTGACCCATTCTTCTTGGGTCAACATCAAGGGCGCTTGGTATTGCGCACCGGGTTGGCCGGCGGCGGTGCGCCAAGCAAAGACTTATACCAAGCGCCGTTGACCCATTCTTCTTGGGTCAACATCAAGGGCGCTTGGTATAAGGGATCATCGTCCGCTAACCCGGCCCTCGGCCCAGGGGAGACCGGGAGGTGGCGAAATTGCTTGCGGTCGAGGCGCCGTTGTGTTAGTTATTGTTTCATGAATACTTCAGCCAACTCCTCCCCTTTCAGCCTGCCGGAGACCGCGCCCGACTTGGCGCGGCGGTTTGCTGCGATTCTGGCGGGGTTGGCGGCTTTGGTGGCGCGGCGATTTTTGCGGATGCCGCATCTGGCGGGGTTTACCTTGTTGCTGTGGGGCCGGCTCAATCGAGCGGTGCAGCGGTTTCATCGCGCGTTGACGCAGGCGCCGGGCAAAATGCGGGCAGGTCGGGCACCGCGGGCGCGGGGCACGCGCGGAGATGACTTGCGGGTGCGGCCGATGGCTTTGCCATCGGGGCGGGGCTGGTTGGTGCGGGAACTGGGGTGGGAGGCCGCAGGCTATATGGCGCAGTTGGAGGCGCTGCTGGCCGAGGTGGCGAGCCGGGCATCACTCGCAGGCGCACCTGCGGCGGGGCGGGTATTGCGCCCGATCTGCCGGATGCTGGGGGTTTCGGGCGAAATTGTGCCAGTGGTTGTGCGGGCGAGGCCGGCGGTGGTGGTGAGTGTGACGGAGGAATTGGCGATGATTGGGGTGGTTGGGGAAAGTGTAGGTTTTGCAAAAAGCGGGTGAGGACAGGTGGGAATAACTGCGCCTTATTTGTTTCGACATCGCAATTAATTTAGTGATTTCTCAGTAATTCTGTCTGCAATGCCAAGCGCCGTTGACCCAGTCTTCATGGGTCAACAGCGCTTGGTATAAGACCTTAACCCCCCCGACGACTCAACAAATTCCGCAATATCGGCCACGCCCTGTCCCGCCCGCACATTGGCAAACACATAGGGGCGTAGCCCCCGCATACGCTTGCTGTCCCGATCCATCACCTCAAGACTTGCCCCAACATAGGGCGCAAGGTCGATCTTATTGATCACCAGCAGATCGCTGCGGGTAATCCCCGGTCCACCCTTGCGGGGAATTTTGTCACCGGCGGAGACATCGATCACATAGATCGTGATGTCGGCCAGTTCCGGGCTGAAGGTCGCAGCGAGATTATCGCCACCGCTTTCGATCAGGATGATATCAAGTGCAGGAAAGCGCCGGTTGAGCTCGGCGACGCCGGCGAGGTTGATGCTGGCATCTTCACGGATCGCGGTATGCGGGCAGCCACCGGTTTCAATCCCGAGGATGCGATCGGGCGACAGCGATCCGGCGCGGGTTAGAAATTCGGCGTCTTCCTTGGTATAAATATCGTTGGTAATCGCCGCGATGTCGTATTTTTCGCGGAAAATCTTGCACAGCGCATCCATCAGCGCGGTCTTGCCGGTGCCGACCGGGCCGCCGATGCCAACCCGCAGCGGGCCGTTGGGGGACTTATTCATGAGCGGAACAGCCTTGTGTATTGGGTTTCGTGGCGTAACGATGCCAGATCGGCACGGAACGCGAAGCCGCCGAGATCATCGAGTCCGCCACCGCGTGTTTCAGCCGCGGTGGCGATGATCACCGGTTCGAGTGCTGCCAGAACCACTAGTCCGGTGGTCTGACCAAGCGGCACCAGGCGAACCGCAGCCGAAATCAAGTTCGTTGCAAATGCCTGTAGCAATGCGGCCGCCATCCCGTCCTCGTCAATACCGTGCCTGCCAGACAGCGCGCCGACTGCGACCGGGTATGCAATGTCGCCGAAATCGGCAAGAAAGCCAGCAGGCGCCCAGGGCCGGGCCGCCAGCAGGAACGCATTGCCCTGGCCGATCGTTTCACCCAGACGCTCCGTCCCCGCGCACATCGCGACCGCCATTTCGGCGATCTCGGCCAGCGCCTCGCGGTCTTGGGCGCCGCGATGCGCGCAGCGCGCCAGGATGGCATCATTGCGTCCGCTGCCGTAGCGCAGCAGGTCGGCAAGCCAGTGCTCCAGGCTTGGGCCATCGATGATGTCACCCGTTTCGACCGCCCATTCCAACCCGTGCGAATAGGCATAGGCCCCGGTCGGAAAGGCAGGGGACAGCCAGGCGAGCAGGCGCAGCAGCTTGGCGGGCTCAGTGGTGGTGGTCATCGTCATCGTGCAAGTGGCTGTGCCCGCCGGCATAGGCGCCGGCCTCCGGGTCGAACGGCGCTTCGATCCGCTCGACATGGCCGCCGATCAGTTCGACCATTTCCTCAATGACGTGGTCGGCGCGGATGCGAATACGGTCGCCGATCAATTGCACCGGCAGATGGCGATTGCCGAGATGCCACGCGATCCGTACCAAAGTGGCGTCATCATGGGCATGGATTTCGGCGAGGGCTTCGGCCTGTGCCACCACAAGGATGATGCCGCCGTCGACCACCAACCCATCACCATCACGCAGTCGCACCGCATGGGGCAGATCGAGCAACACCGAGGAACCCTTGACCGTGTCGAGCTTAATGCGTCGGCGATGGCGGCGGTCGAAGTCGATCAGCACGCGGTCGATTGCCAGCGCGGCATCCCAATCGCCGGCATGCAGGATTTCCTGGGCGCGCATCAGAACAGGAAATACCGTTGCGCCATCGGCAATAGCTTGGCCGGCTCGCAGGTCAGCAATACCCCATCAGCACGAACCTCGTAGGTTTCCGGATCGACCTCAATATGCGGCAGCGCATCGTTATGGATCATGTCGGCCTTGCCGATATTGCGCGTGTTGCGCACAGCCGAAATAATCCGGGCAAGCCCCAGCCTGCCGCCAACATCCGCTTCCAGTGCCGCCGCCGAAACAAAGGTGATTGCGCCGGCCGCCATTGCACGGCCGAAACTGCCGAACATCGGCCGGTAATGCACTGGCTGCGGCGTCGGGATCGAGGCGTTGGGATCGCCCATCGCGGCGACCACGATGGTGCCGCCCTTGATTACCAGATCGGGCTTGACCCCGAAAAACGCCGGCGTCCACAGCACCAGATCGGCAAGCTTGCCGACGGCCACCGATCCGACCTCATGCGATAATCCCTGCGCAATGGCTGGGTTGATGGTGTATTTGGCGATGTAGCGCTTGACCCGGTTATTGTCGGACCGCGCCGTATCGCCCGCCAGCGCGCCACGCTGCTGCTTCATTTTATGCGCGGTCTGCCAGGTGCGGATTGCCACCTCGCCGACCCGTCCCATCGCCTGGCTGTCCGACGATATCATCGACAACGCGCCAAGGTCATGCAGGATGTCCTCGGCGGCGATGGTTTCCTTCCTGATCCGACTTTCGGCGAAGGCGACGTCTTCGGGGATGGAACTGTCGAGGTGATGGCAGACCATCAGCATGTCGAGATGTTCGTCCAACGTATTGGCGGTGTAGGGTCGGGTCGGGTTGGTGCTGCTCGGCAACACGTTGGCCAAGCCTGCAACCTTGATGATATCGGGGGCATGACCGCCGCCGGCGCCTTCGGTGTGGAAGGCATGGATGGTGCGGCCCTTGAAGGCGGCGATGGTGTCTTCGACAAAGCCCGACTCGTTCAGCGTATCGGTGTGGATCATCACCTGGATATCGAAACGATCCGCCACTGACAGGCAGCAATCAATTGCCGCCGGGGTGGTGCCCCAGTCTTCGTGCAGCTTCAACGAAGACGCCCCGGCGCGGATCATTTCCTCCAGCGCCTGCGGTTGGGACGCATTGCCCTTGCCGGCAAATGCCAGATTAACCGGCAAACCTTCCGCGGCTTGCAGCATCCGCGCCATGTGCCACGGGCCGGGGGTCGATGTGGTCGCCGCTGTCCCGGTTGCCGGGCCGGTGCCGCCGCCGACCATGGTGGTGATGCCGGACGCAATCGCATCGTCGACCTGCTGGGGACAGATGAAATGAATATGGCTGTCGATGCCGCCGGCGGTGAGGATTTTGCCCTCGCCGGCGATCACCTCGGTGCCGGGGCCGATGATGATATCAACGCCCGATTGCACATCCGGGTTGCCGGCCTTGCCGATTGATGCGATGCGCCCGTTGACCAGCCCGACATCGGCTTTGACGATGCCCCAATGGTCGATGATGACCGCGTTGGTGATGACGGTATCGACGGCCCCCTGCGCCTGGCTCGCCTGGGACTGGCCCATGCCGTCGCGGATGACCTTGCCGCCGCCGAATTTCACCTCGTCGCCATAGCGGGTGAAATCCTTTTCGATGGCGACCCAAAGATCGGTATCGGCCAACCGCATCCGGTCGCCAGTGGTGGGACCGAACATGTCGGCATAGGCACGGCGGGTGATGCGCGCCATCATAAATCTCCCATCACGCGGCCCTGAAAGCCGAAAACCTTGCGCGCGCCGCCGAACGGCACCAGAACGATATCACGGGTTTGCCCAGGCTCGAAACGCACCGCGGTGCCGGCGGCGATGTCGAGCCGCTGTCCGCGCGCGGCATCACGATCAAAGCGCAACGCCGCGTTGGTTTCGGCAAAATGATAGTGACTGCCAACCTGGATTGGCCGGTCACCGGTGTTGGTGACCGTCAAGGCGGTGCGCGGGGCACCTGGATTCAATTCGATGTCGCCGTCGAGGGTTTCGATTTCGCCAGGGATCATTGCGCGGCCTTTCTCAACGGATCGGTTCATGCACGGTCACCAGCTTGGTGCCGTCGGGGAAGGTGGCTTCGACCTGGACGTCGTGGATCATTTCGGCAATGCCCTCCATCACCTGGGCGCGGGTGATGACATGGGCGCCGGCCTGCATCAGATCGGCAACGCTGCGGCCATCGCGCGCGCCTTCGACAACGAAGTCGCTGATCAGGGCAATGGCCTCGGGGTAGTTCAGCTTCACCCCGCGTTCAAGCCGCC
>JANYCX010000197.1 GCA_025360065.1 Acetobacteraceae bacterium
GTGACCTGCATGGTGGCGGGAGGGATTTTGAGCGCGCGGAGAAAGGTGAGGGACGAATGATGCAGCGCATCTTGCACCGCCCGCAACGCGGCCTTGGTGTAGTCGCCGCCATGCAGATCGTTGCCGGCGCCCATTTCGAGGATGGCTCGGACGAGGGTCATCGCTAGCGTCCTTCCGGCAGGTCGAGGCGGACGATGGCGGCGGCATGGGCGATCAGGGTGGAATTGGTGCCGGTATCGTTGGGGATTTCGAGGCCGCCTTCAACCACGGTGACCGTCCCGGTGCCGTGCGGCAGAACCGCGAGGACCTGGGCGTGATCGACAAGTTGCGGGTAGGGCACGCCGATGCGGACTTCGACCTGCATGCTGTCAACTGGCTGGCCGACCAGATCGCCGATCGACAGCGAGTTGTGCCACAGCGCATCGCGCAGCGCACGGACGGCGGCCTTGGTGGGGTCGGCGCCCCGGATGTCGGTGCCCATGCCGATTTCGAGCACCATGCGTTTCAATACCATGTCAGTTCCTTCCACCGTTCACGTCGGGGTATAGCCATCTTGCTTCAAAACCTCACCCGCAAGATAGAGGCTGCCGCAGATCAGCACCCGGCCGGGTGGAAAAATGCTGGCGATCTGGGCGAGGGCTGCGGCGACGGTCGGGCCCGGTTTGGCCACGCCGCCAGATGCGGCGATGATGCGCTCGACTGGCAAAGCGAGATGCTGGCCGGGTTCGGAGACGGCCCACAGGCTGGCGGCCAAGGGCATGATCGGGGCGAGGAACTCGGCGGTGTCTTTTGCCTGTTTCATTCCGACGACGACATGGGTCGGGCGATCATTCCAGCTCCGCAATTGCGCCGCCACCGCTTCGCCGCCGCCAGGGTTGTGGCCGCCATCGAGCCAGACTTCCCAGCCAGGTGGCATGGATTGGAGCACGGCACCGAGCAGGCGCTGCATGCGGGCGGGCCAGATGGCCTGGGCGATGGCGCTTGGCATGACGGGCAGGCCGGCCGCACGAAAGGCGGCGATCGCGATGGCGGCATTGTCGATTTGGTGGGCGCCAAGCAGGGCAGGGGGCGGCAGGTTGAGCGTGTCAGCAGCGTCGGCGAAACGAAATCCGGTGGCGGATTGGGTCGCGGTCCAGTCGCGGTCGCGGGCAGCAAGCCGCGACCCGAGCGCGTCGGCCCGGGCCTGCAACACCGCCAGGACATTGGCCGGTTGCGCGCCGGTGACCGCTGGCACGCCGGGCTTGAAGATGCCGGCTTTCTCGAAGGCGATCTTTTCCAGCGTGTCGCCGAGCATTTCACGATGATCAAGCGAAATCGACGTGATGGCACAAGCGGCCGGCCGGGCGATCACGTTGGTCGCATCAAATCGACCACCGAGGCCGGTTTCGAGGATGCAAAGCTCGGCGGGGGCGTCGGCGAAGAGCACGAACGTGGCGGCGACCAGCAATTCGAACACCGACAAGGGCGCCAAGCCGTTGGCAGCTTCGATCCGATCGACCGCCGCGGACAGCGCCGCGTCGGTCACCAGATCTCCGGCAATCCGAATGCGTTCGTTAAAGCGCACCAAATGCGGGGAGGTGGTGACGTGGACTCGCCAACCTTGAGCTTCGCCCATTGCGCGCAAAAACGCACAGGTGCTGCCTTTGCCATTGGTGCCGGCAACATGGATCACCGGCGGCAAGCGGTCCTGGGGGTTGCCGAGCCGGTCCAGGACATTGCGCAAGCGGTCCAGGCTGAGATCGATCAGTCGCGGATAGCGCGCGTGCAGCCGATCGATGATCGCCTCGGCGCGGCCCGGGGCGGGGCTGGTCACGCGGTCGCAATCTGCTTGATGCCCAGCAACCCAATCAGGCGGGCCAGGGTTGCCGCCAGTTCGCCGCGCTTGACCACCATGTCGACGATGCCGTGGGCAAGCAGATATTCCGATCGCTGGAAGCCGTCGGGCAGCTTTTCGCGCACGGTCTGTTCGATCACACGTGCGCCGGCGAAACCAATTTCGGCGCCTGGTTCGGCAATTTGGATGTCGCCGAGCATAGTGAAGCTTGCGGTGACGCCACCGGTGGTCGGGTCGGTCAGCACCACAATGAACGGCAGGCCCTTTTCCTTGACCATCTGGGTCGCGATCACCGTGCGCGGCATTTGCATCAGGCTGATCGTGCCCTCCTGCATGCGCGCGCCGCCCGATGCGGTGAACACGATCAACGGTGCGTCCTGGAGGATGGCGAGCCTGGCGGCGGCAACAATGCCTTCGCCAACGGCCGCCCCCATCGAGCCGCCCATGAACGAGAATGCCATTACTGCCACGACCGCGCGATGGCCGCCAATGCTGCCATGGCCGACGACGATCGCGTCATCAAGATGGGTCTTGTCGCGATATTCCTTGAGCCGGTCAGTGTAGCGCTTGGTATCGCGGAACTTCAGCGGGTCGGCCGGTGGCTTGGGAAGTTCGATGCGCGAGAATTTTCCATCGTCGAAGGTCCAAGACAGGCGCTGCACCGCGCCGACCTTCATATGATGGCCGCAATGGGTGCAGACGCGCAGGTTTTTTTCCAGCTCAGCGTTGAAGATCATCTGTTGGCAAGAACTGCATTGGCTCCATAAATTGTCTGGCACCTCGCGCTGGCCGAGCAGCGTGCGAATTTTGGGGCGGACGAATTCGGTGAGCCAGTTCATCGCAACGATCCTATGCTGTCAGGCGGGCGGCACGCACGGCTTCTGCCAATTCCCTGACCTGATCAAGCACCAGGCGAACCGTGTCGGGCCCGGCGCGGCCGTACTCATCAAGGCTGCCGGCCAGCGTATCCAGCAGGGCCGAGGCGACCACTGCGGCATCGGCCGCCTGCACCGCCGCCGCTGCCTGGGCAGGGCTGCGCACGCCAAAGCCAATGGCGATTGGCAGCTTGGTCGCCTTGCGCACCAGCGGTATGGCGGCCGCGAGTTCATCGGCGCTCGCGGTGCGGGTGCCGGTGACCCCGGTGATCGACACGTAATAGACGAAGCCCGAGCTGCCATCCAGCACCAGCGGCAGGCGCTTGGCGTCGGTGGTAGGCGCCACAAGGCGGATCACATCGATGGCGTGGGCGGTGGCATGCGGCACCAACAGATCGGCTTCCTCGGACGGCAGATCGACGACGATCAGCCCATCCACCCCACATATGCCGGCATCCTTGCAAAAGCGTTCGACACCGTAGGACAAGATCGGGTTGAGGTAGCCCATCAGGATGATGGGAATCGTATCATTCTCGCGGCGGAATTCGCGCACCATGGCGAGGGTGTGGGCCATGGTGGCACCGGCCGCGAGGCCACGTTTGGCCGCCAACTGCACCGTCGGACCATCGGCCATCGGGTCGGTAAACGGGCAGCCGATTTCGATCAGGTCGGCGCCGGCGCCCGGCATGCCGCGCAGCAACGCCATCGAGGTGGCGGCATCCGGATCCCAGGCTTCAAGGAACGGGATCAGCGCCCCGCGACCCTCGGCTTTCAGTTGCGCGAAACGCGCCGCGATCCGGCTCACAGGGTTACTCCCAATGCTTCGGCAACCGTGAAAATGTCTTTGTCGCCGCGACCGCAGAGGTTCATCAAAATGATTGCGTCCTTGGCCATGGTGGGGGCGATCTTGGCGACATGGGCAATCGCGTGCGCCGGTTCAAGCGCCGGTATGATGCCCTCGGTGCGGCAACAGAGCTGGAAGGCATTGAGTGCTTCGGTATCGGTCGCCGAAACATATTCGACACGCTTGATGTCATGCAGCCAGGAATGCTCGGGCCCGATGCCGGGATAGTCGAGCCCGGCGCTGATGCTGTGGGCTTCGGTGATCTGGCCGTCATCGTCTTGCAGAAGGTAAGTGCGGTTGCCATGCAGCACGCCGGGCCGGCCGCGCGACAGGCTGGCCGCGTGCTGGCCGCTATCGAGGCCGTGGCCGGCGGCTTCTACCCCGATCAGGCGAACCGACGGGTCATCAAGGAAGGGGTGGAACAACCCCATCGCGTTCGATCCGCCACCAATGCACGCGACGGCGATATCGGGGAGGCGTCCTTCGACCGCGTGCAACTGGGCCTTCGCTTCGTTGCCGATCACCGACTGGAAATCGCGTACCATCGCCGGATAGGGATGCGGGCCGGCGACCGTGCCAATGATATAAAAAGTGTCCGACACATTGGCGACCCAGTCGCGCAATGCCTCGTTCATCGCGTCCTTCAACGTGGCGGCGCCGGAGGTGACCGGCTTCACCTCGGCGCCGAGCAGCTTCATGCGGAACACGTTCGGCGCCTGCCGGGCGACGTCGGTGGCACCCATATAAACCGTGCACGGCAGGCCGAACAGCGCGCAAACCGTGGCGGTGGCGACGCCATGCTGGCCGGCGCCGGTTTCGGCGATGATCCGTGTCTTGCCCATCCGCTTGGCGAGCAGGATTTGCCCCATGCAGGAATTGATCTTGTGTGCGCCGGTGTG
Organism: Acetobacteraceae bacterium; assembly: GCA_025360065.1. Classification (GTDB taxonomy): domain Bacteria; phylum Pseudomonadota; class Alphaproteobacteria; order Acetobacterales; family Acetobacteraceae; genus CAITOL01. The sequence goes on from JANYCX010000197.1 coordinate 4,453, forward strand.
GTTCAACTCATCGCGCTTGAAATACACTTTTGCCCCGCCAAGCCGGTCGGTCAGGCGTTGCGCGAGCCAAAGCGGGCTGGGGCGGCCGACGTAATCCTTGAGATAGACATCAAGTTCCGCCTGGAAACTCGGGTCGGCCTTGGCGGCTTCGTAAGCGGCCTCAACCTCCAGCACCAGCGGCATCAGAGTTTCGGCAACAAAACGGCCACCAAATTGGCCGAACCGCCCGCGGGCATCGGGGCCGGTGCGGAGTGAGTTGGCGGGGAAGGGGGAAAGGGGCTTGTTCAAGGGGGCGTCTCCGGTCATCGCGGTGTCATACCGCGCCTTGGTTGGGCGTCAAGGCGAGGGGGGCCAAGAGGACTGATCGCGAGGGAGGCTGGCATTCGGGTCGTGGGGCAAGACGCGATCGCTCCGGGTGAAATTGTCGAGGAACAGCACCAGATTTTGACCGCCGAGGTGGCGGATCGAAGGATAGAGCAGCCCGCGACGCCGGTCAGCAATCAATCGATCAGCGATCAACCAGCTTGGTGGGGTCTGTTGTGCGATGCGGGCGAGGAATTTCCAGTCGCAGGACGCAGCGGGAAGTTCGGCTTCGTCCAGTTCGATGACGCCATCAATTTCGGTTTGGTATGCAACCAATGTTCCAGGCAATGTAATTGGCGCGCCCTGGACATATTCGGCAAGTGCCGTCACTGGGTCGCCTGCAAGATAGAGCGCAGCGATTCCCGGTCGATTGAACCTCCCACCAAACATTGCGGCTCCCGAGCCACTGATCGGCTGGCTTGCCCAGCGAGGTCCATGAAAGCGGTAAAAGATGCGATCCGGCGAAAGCCGAATCAATTTCACCCGGTCGCACCATTTCTAAGATCTTCAAGAAACAGCATCACCGCGTCTGTCTGCCCTGCGGCCACAAGTTCGGCCGCGGTTTGGTGCCGGTAATCGGCAATCGGTTCGTTCATGAACCAGCAAATTGCACGATCAGTATCACCGGTGAGTTCGGTCGCCGAACTGATTACCTTCACCATCGCCCGCAGGCTTTCCTGCACTTTAGGCGATCCGGGATGCTGGCTCAGCGTATTACGATGAACCCCGGTCATGCTGGCGAGGGATTGCACGCTAAGACCCGCAAGTTTGGCAAAGCGCGCGGGCGACAGGTAAGGCGTGCTTGGCTCACGTAGGCGACCGAAGAGGGTGGTATCGAGCTTTTCAAGGGTTGCGGACATTGTATCAATCTCCTGTCTGCACAATATGCGCCCAATTCTCGCCCATTTCAAGCCCGCCCTCCATCGTCGCCCCAGCACCCAAGGTGCGAACTTCGCCGCCCCAAAAATCAAAGCCCTCACTCGCCGTCGCCTCGCCCGACGCGGTGCGCAGGATCAGATCGAAAATCCGTTGCCCGCATTGCGCAACGGTTTCATCCCCGTCGGCCACCGTGCCGCAGTTGATGTCCATGTCTTTCTCCATCCGCCGATACATCGCCGAGTTGGTCGCGAGCTTGATCGATGGCGCCGGCTTGCAGCCGAAAACACTCCCGCGGCCAGTGGTGAAGCACACCAGATTGGCCCCACCCGCCACCTGCCCGGTCGCCGCCACCGGGTCATAGCCAGGCGTATCCATGAACAACAAGCCGCGCGTCGTCACGGCCTCGGCATATCCCACCACGTCCACCAGATTGGTGCTGCCGGCTTTCGCCATCGCGCCGAGCGATTTTTTCAAGATCGTCGTCAGCCCACCAGCCTTGTTACCGGGCGACGGATTGCTGTCCATTTCGGCCCCATTTTTGGCGGTATAGTTCTCCCACCAGCGCATCAGCCCAACCAATTTCTCCCCAACCGCGCGGCTTTCGGCGCGGCGGGTCAGCAAATGTTGGGCGCCATAGGTCTCCGGCGTTTCCGACAGGATCACCGCCCCGCCATGCCGCACGATCAGATCGCTGGCGATGCCCAGCGCCGGGTTGGCCGAAATTCCGGAATAGCCGTCCGACCCACCACATTGCAGCGCAACCGTCAGCCCGTTTACCGGAACCAACTCCCGCCAAGCTGGTTCACCTCGCAACCCAAGCCCAGCATGATCACGTGGCTGAAATTCACATGCCGCGCATAGCCGCCCAACGTTCGCCGCAGCACCGCCAGCGGCTCCCGATCGAACGGGCGATCACAACGGTGTCATCAGGGTGTAGACGGATTACGGCTGGAGCGTTAGTCATGCTAAGACTCCGAAGGGAAGAAAGCAAGTTCTTTTTGTGAACAAAAAGAACCAAAAAAACTTTGACACTTTGTTGCCGTTGGCTCGGGTCCCTCCGCAGTCCCACGCCAACGGCAACAATTACCAAAGTTTTTTTGCTTCTTTGTTTTCAAACAAAGAAGACCTTCCTTACGCTACTCCCTTAGAATCCTTCCGCGTCGCCGCCACCTGCATCTTGGCATAGGTCGCCATCAGCCCGCTGTCATTGGCCAGCGTCGTCAACCGGAACCCACGCGCAATGCACTTCGCCGCATCCGCTGCGCCCGAGGTATGAATGCCCGCATAGATCCCGCGCTTGCCGCATTCCTTCAAAATCTTGTCATAAATCTTGAGGATTTCCGGCTCATCCCGATCGAGCTTCGGCACCATGCCATAGGACAGCCCGAGATCGGACGGCCCGATATAAACGCCGGCAACGCCCTCAACATCGAGGATTGCTTCAAGGTTCTTGATCGCGGTCTTGGTTTCGATCATCGGAATGCACAATGTCTCGGCGTTCGCGGTGGTCTGATAGCTGGTCGCCTCGCCATACATGCCCGCCCGGATCGGGCCGTTGCTGCGCACCCCCATTGGTGGATACTTGCAGGCCTGCACCAGGGCTTCGGCTTCTTTCTTGGTGTTGATCATCGGGCAGATGATCCCCATCGCCCCGCCATCAAGCGCCTTGCCAATAATCCCCGGCTCATTCCACGGCACCCGCACCATCGGCGTTACCGGATGGGCCTGCATCGCCTGGAAGCACTGCACCATCGACTGATAGTCCTGCACGCCGTGCTGCATATCAACGGTTATTGCGTCGAACCCGCATTGTGCCATGACTTCGGCCGAGAAGCCCGATGGAATGGCGAGCCAGCCATTGACGACGGCCTTGCCGGACGCCCAGAGTTTTGCGACTTTTGTTGGCATTGGATATTTTCCTTCCCTCAATTAGGTAGCGATAACGCTAGGCGCGTGGCCGGGGCGGGTCAAATAAAGAAAGGCGCCAAATGTCGTATGCCGGCCCCATCATTGATGCACATCACCATCTCTGGGACCTCACCCTCAACCGCCATCGCTGGCTCGACGCCGGCGACCCGACCTTGAGCGCCCTCGGCGATCTCAACTATCTCCGCCACACCTACCTCCCCGCGAATTTCCGTGCCGATGTCGGCCCGCATCATGTCATCGGCAGTGTCCACATCGAAGCCGTCTGGGATCGCGCGCGCAACGCGATCGAGGAAACCGAGTGGCTCGACAGCCTCGACAAATCCTCCGACATCGCGGCGCGCTACATCGCCTACGCGCCGCTGGCCTCCGCCGACGCACCGGCGTTGCTGGCTGCCCAGGCTGCCCATCCGCGCGTCGTCGGCGTTCGCGAAACCATTCGCTGGCATCCCGATCCGGCGAAGCGGTGGGCGGATGCCGGCCTCGTTGATCGCCCTGATTTCCGCGCCGGCGTCGCTGGCCTGGCCCACCATAATCTCGTTCTCGAATTGCTGATGAACCCGTATCAGGCTGGGGAAGTCGCAAGGCTTGCCGATGATTTTCCCAACCAGACCATCCTGATCAACCATTGCTGCACCCCCAATGATCGCGACGCCGCCGGCATCGCCCGCTGGCATGATGGCCTCGCGCTCCTCGCGGCCCAGCCCAACGTTGCGATCAAGGTCTCCAATTTCGGCGCCTACTCGTCCGACCGATCATTGCCGATCCTGCGCCAAACCGTGATGGGCTGCATCGACGCCTTCGGCACTGCCCGCGCCATGTTCGGCACCGACTATCCCGTCGCCCGCCGCAATATGGGCTATGGCGCGATGGTCGATGCCTTCGCCAGCATCATCGCCGAATTTTCCCCCGATGAACAACGCGCCCTGTTTCACGACAACGCCGCGCGCTATTACCGGTTCTGACCGGCGTCATGGCGAAACACGTTGGGCCAGGGCTGAAAACAGTTCAAAATTGGCGCGAACCAGCGCCGCCATCGGGCTGTCCCCAAGCGCACAAAGCGCCCGCAGCTTTGCCGGCTGATTGCGCCCGACCAGCAAAACCCCCAGCCCCGCCGCATGATCGAAGCGGAACGATGGATAGCGATCCGAAAGTTCCGCCCATAGCTTCCACACCCCGAAATCCTTCTCGCGGATGGCGGTGTCGTGAAACAGCACCACCCCGCGATCGGACACCTTCGGCAACCAGGTCAGGAAATCGTTGCGCACCGCATCATAAGTATGCAGCCCATCAATGTGCAGAAGGTCGATCGAGCCGTCATCGAACCCGGCCACCGCGTCTTCGAACCGCATGCGCAGCAGCATCGAAAAGAAGCCGTAATAGGTCTGGTTAAACACATTGAGATCGTCGAACACCGCGTCCGAATACGTGCCCGTATGGTCATCGCCCTGCCAGGTGTCGATCGCGAAGCATTTGGCGAACCGCCCGCGCGCGGCCGTGGCATGGCAAAAGCTCGCATAGGAAACGCCATGCTCGGTCCCGAGTTCCACGATGCAGCCGGGATGGGCGATATCCACCAGCCAATGCGCAAACGCCACATGACCGTGCCAGGCGCTCAGATAATCGGGGCGCCGCGACGCCCACAGCATCGCCTCCAGATCCGTCGGATCGAAGCTGAGGTCGTTCATCGCGGCCGGCAATCCAACATGTCCATAGGGTCTGACTTTCGCATGATCCGTCCTTTACCGCCACGTCCTTAACAATGCCCAGCCTTGCCTTCGATCCGCCATCCGCCATATCAGCAGCGGAGTAAGCAAAGGCACGTTCTTCTCCCCTCGGGAGAGCGCCGGGGTGAGGGTGCCTCCGATCCGCCTCGGCCCAGGAAAATCTCGATATTTTATTTCGATATCGTAACAAATTAGACGCGCCTTTGCCCAACCCATTCACGCTATAGTTGCTAAATCAAACCTTTCTCCGGGAACCCCAGCCAAATCCGCGCTATCCCCCGCCGCCCAAACCCGCGGCGTCGGCGTCGCCACCACCGCAACCGGCGCCACCATCGTCGTCACCGCCGCCAAATCGTAGCCCAGCATCCGGCAAACCGGCCGCAACACCAGCCCAACTCCCGGCATTGCCGCAAGCAATGCCTGCATCTCCGGTTCGGCCAGCAAATGTGCCAGTTGCAAGCCATAGCCCGCCGCCTCGTGCCCCAGTTCCCGCACCAGCCAGCCGCGCCCCGACGGCAATTGCAACCGCGGCGCCCTTGTGCCCGAACCACCGCCCGCTGCTGCCTTGCGCACCAGCGCGGGGCGAACCGCCGCCCGCTCAAACCGTCCCGCAATCCGGGTCAGCCGACGCCACAGCGGCAGGATCAGCGCCACCAGCTGCGGCTTCTGCAAAAACCGCCGCGCCACCACCGCCGCCAGCCCAAGCAAAATCCCACCCAAACGTCGGGCGAGATCATGCGCGCAAGGAGCTGGGGTTGATGGAGTGCTAGAAAATGTCATGTCTAATTAAATAACTTATTTGCTCAGGCAATGCAAGCAATTTTCGCGCCTGCACCGCGACCGCCGACCCCTTCTACAAGCGGGCGCCCAGCAACCGTGCCGCGACCAGCCGCGCAATCGTCATCGCGGCCTGATCGGGGATCGCGAAGACCGAACTTGCGTTGATTTCGCACAGCACATAGGTGTCCGCGCCGGTGGCATCGCGCGGCCCGTACAAAAAATCGGCGTCCCAGATGATCGGCAGCGACGCGGCATCGATACCGAGCACCGCCATCATCTGCGGCGTCCAGTCGCGTTCCATCAGCTGGCGCAATCGTTGAAACGGCTCGGCATCCGGGCCATGCATGATGCGGGGGCCGGGCTGGGCCTCGGGCGCATCCGGGTCCGCCTCGGGCGGCGCGATCAGCGCCTTGATGCGTTGATGGCCAAATCCAGCCACCTTGTCCTCGGCCATATAGCATCGGATCATCCCATCCGGCAGGCGCGGCTGAAACGGTTGATCGACAATGCAGCCATCCGCGATGAAATAGCGTTGGCACCGGGCGATAAAGTCAGCGAGCAGCAGGTCTTGGGGCACACTGCCGCGCTGGGCATGCAGCACCCGCACCGCCCCCCCGCCAGTGTCTTCCACCTTCCACACCCCCTGGCCGCCATTGCCGCGATTTTGCTTCAGCACGCGTGGCCCATCGGTTGCCAGTCGGCGCGGAAATTCCCGCCCGAACGCTGCGGCCGAGGCATAAAGATGGGTGTCCACCCCCCAGCCAAGATGCCGGGTACGATAGAGAACCTCCTTCACCCCGATTTTCAGGATCACATCCGGATGCGCGCTGACCCATGGTCCGCGTGACGCGACATCGCGCAGCATCGGGTCGAGCGCGACACGGGTCTTGCCGTCATGCAGCGGATCAACCCAAACCAGCACGCCATCCGCGGCGAGAAGCTGGTCGCGGCACTCATCGGCAAATGCTTCATCGTACACCGCCGGCTCGGCCGTGATGCCAAGCAGCGCCAGTTCCTCAAAAATCCGATGGAAACGGTTGTTCGCAGGCGTTGCCGCAGTACGGGCCTCGCGATCGCCGCGCCATACAATGGCGATTTTGGGTGGTGTGGTTGCAGTCATTTCCAGCGTCCTGTGTCTATGGTGGACGCGATACTTTGGCCGAAGCCGCACGGCGCTATCGCACCATCCCCTTGGTCGTCGGCGTACTGAACCTGATCGCGGATGTCAAAGACAGACTGCTTGACCGCTTGTGAGCCTCCGACGTGACACGCCCTCCCTCCCATGGCTAACATCGGCCTGCGTCAACACCAGGAGGACCCCATGGCCGGCAACGGACAAATGATCATTGACCTCGACCGCGCGCGGATGACCGCGATGTCGGAAAAGAACATTCCCTTTCTGCAGAGCCATTTGTGCAAGGGCCTGATCTACACCCACTCCTCGGCGCGGATGGACACCAAGGCGAGCCTGATCGCCAACATGGAAAACGGCGCGACGGTTTATACCTCGGTGGTGCCGTCTGACGTGGTCGCACAAGATCTGGGTGACGCGGTCGTGCTGACCGGCACGG
>JANYCX010000198.1 GCA_025360065.1 Acetobacteraceae bacterium
GTCAACCCCACCGATGCCGATTTGCTGCACAGCGTGTTGACCTCGCGGTTAAACTCCTGCAACAAAAACTCAAAGCGCCGGCCGATATTTTCGCCCTCCGCCAGCAGCGCGTGGGCGGCGCCAAGATGCGCGCTCAGCCGATCGAGTTCTTCCCGCACGTCGGATTTCGCCGCCAGGATGGCAACTTCCTGGGCAATGCGGTCCGCCGGCAAGGCAGGCTGTTCGGCGAGCAGGCCCGCGACCGTCGCCATCATCCGCGCCTGCTGGGCGGCGGGTTGGTCGGCGGCGTCCAACGCGGCCATGGCGGTCAGTGCGGTAACTTCATCGATTTGGGTGCGCATAATAACGCCCAACCGCGCGCCCTCGGCCAGCCGCGCATCGGCAAGCCCGCGCAAAGCCGCGTCGAACCCGGCCCGAACGTCGGCCAGCAATGCGGGTGAAAGCGCCTCGGGCTCGGCCTGGTTGGCGCGCAAAACCCCCGGCAATGCCAGCAAAGCCTCGGCACGCGGTGGCGCGCTGCCTGGAATGCGAGCGGCCAACGCGGTCGCCAGCGCCAGCATCTGGTCGAGCACGGCAATGTCGGGCGCCATCCGCGACACCTCGTCCCGTTTGATGTTGAGATTGGCGGTCACGTTGCCGCGCTTAAGCAGCTTGGCAGCAGCCTCCTTCAACGCGATTTCCAACGGGTCAAACCCACCCGGCAGCCGAAACCGCAATTCCAGCCCGCGGCCGTTGACACTGCGCAGCTCCCAGCGCCACGTCACATTATCCTTATGGCCCTCGCTATGGGCAAATCCGGTCATGCTGGCGAGGGTCATGCGATCATCCTTGTGTGGGCGACCGATCATAGCAGCGCCTCGCCGTCACCCTCAAATCAGGCGCTCGGTTTTGGGATCAAACAAACACAATTTCCGCACATCAATTGCGAACTCGGCCTCCGCCCCCACCGCCAGGCGAACGTCCGGCGCCACCCGGCCGATCATTTTTTCCCCTGCCAGCCGCAGGGTCACAATGGTTTCCGCCCCGGTCGGTTCGATCATTTCGACACGCGCCTTGATGATCAGCGGCGCGGCATCGCCAAAGCGGCGGCCGGGTTCGGCGATACATTCCGGGCGAATGCCAAGCACCACATCGCGCGCGCCCAATCCAACGGCGTCTATCGGCAAAGCCACGCTGCCATCGCCCAACATCACCCGCCCGCCATCAACCCGCGCCGGCAAGGTGTTCATCGGCGGCGCGCCCATGAAGCGGGCAACGAACAGATTGGCCGGGCGATTATAAATCGTTTCAGGATCGGCGAATTGCTGCACCTCTCCGTGATGCATGACAGCAATCCGGGTCGCCATGGTCATCGCTTCAACCTGGTCGTGGGTCACATAAACAATCGTGGTGCCGATGCGCGCGTGCAATTGCTTGATTTCGGCGCGCATTTCGACCCGCAACTTGGCGTCGAGGTTCGATAGCGGTTCATCAAACAAAAACAGCAGCGGGTCGCGCACCAAGGCGCGGCCCATCGCCACACGCTGGCGCTGCCCGCCAGACAATTGCGATGGCTTGCGGTTCAGCAATGGTTCGATCTGCAACAGCTTCGACACGTGTTCGACCGCCTTGTCGCGTGCGGCCCGCGGCACATTGCGGCATTCCATCCCGAAGGTGATGTTTTGGCGCACCGTCATCGACGGGTAAAGCGCGTAAGATTGGAACACCATGGCAATGTCTCGGTCGGACGGTGCCACATCGTTCACCATCCGCCCACCGATTTCGATTGTGCCGCCTGACGGCTTTTCCAACCCCGCGACAATATTCAGCAAGGTCGATTTGCCGCAGCCCGACGGGCCGACCAGCACGATGAATTCCCCGCTTTCGATGTCGAGGTTGACGCCTTTCAAGACATCAACGGACCCAAAGCGTTTGTGCAGATCACGGATCATCAAGGCGGACATTGATCGTTCCTACTTCACCGCGCCGGCGGTCAGGCCACGCACAAAATAACGCCCGCCGAACAGGTAGACGAGCAAGGTTGGCAAGGCCGCAACCACCACGGCCGCGCTCTGGATGCCGTGCTGCGGCACATCGGCAACCGATGCCGATAGCGCGATCAACGCCGCCGTCACCGGCTGCTGCTGGCCGGTGGTGAAGGTGACGCCGTATAAAAATTCATTCCAGATATGGGTGAATTGCCAGATCACTGTAACAATCAGGATCGGCGGCGACAACGGCAGCACGATGCGCCAGAAAATCCGGAAAAACCCCGCACCATCGATGCGCGCCGCCTTCATCAAATCCACCGGGATGGCCACGTAATAGTTGCGGCAAAACAACGTGGTGAAGCTGAGGCCCTGGATCGTGTGGATCATCACCAGCCCGGCGATGGTGTTGGTCATCCCGAGGTCACGCAGCACAATCGTCCACGGGATCAGTCGCATTTGTTCGGGCAGGAACACACCCATGGTGACCAGCCCGAAAATCCAGGCGTCACCACGAAACCGCCATAGCGAAATGGAATAGCCCGCAACCGCGCCTAGCAGCGTCGACAGGATGGTTGCCGGCACCGTCACCAGCGCCGAATTCCACATATAGGGCTGAATGCCGCTGCATGTCTGCGCGATACAGTACGTTGCCCAGGCGGCGGTGTAATTGCCGAACACCCAATTTGTCGGCCAGCCGATCATCGATGTCTGGGCAATTTCCTCGGCGGTGCGGAACGAGTTCAGCAGCACCACACCGAACGGCACCAGATAGCCCACGGCCAGCGCCCACACCACAACATAGACTGCAACCCGGCCCCAGGAACGGTCACGCATTGGCGGCACGCCGGCGTTGGACATATTTCCAGATGCCATAAGGCAGCAGCACCGCCGCCAACGTCAGCAGCATCAGCACCGCGGCCGCCGAGCCACGGCCAAGCTGGCCACGCTGGAACATGAAATCATAAACCACCAGGGCCGGCAGTTGGGTGGCGATGCCCGGCCCACCGCCGGTCAGCGCGCGCACCAGATCGAAGGTGCGGATAGCGGTCTGGATCAGGATTACCATCACCGCGATCACAATCGGCCACAGCGATGGCAGGATCACCCGCGTGTACAGCCGGAACGGCCCGGCGCCGTCGATCTGTGCGGCCTTGACCAGATCCGGTTCGACCGAGCGCAGCCCCGCCAGGAACAACGCCATGGCAAACCCGGATGACTGCCAGATGCCGGCGATCACGATGGTCCAGATCGCCATGTCGCGATCAACCAGCCAGTCAAACCGGAATCCGGTCCAGCCGAGATCATTAACCAGCTTCTGCACCCCCATGCCGGGGTTGAGCAGCCAGGACCACGCCGTCCCCGTCACCACAAACGACAGCGCCAGCGGGTAGAGGAAGATCGAGCGCAGCACGTTCTCGCCACGGATGCGCTGGTCGAGCAGGATTGCCAGGAATAGCCCGGTCAGTGCGGTCAGCACCACAAAGCCGAACCCGAAGATCAGCAGGTTGTCGAATGCGATCTTCCAGTTCCGGGTGGCCAGCACGTTGGTGTAGTTCTTCAGGCCGACCCAATCGCCGCTCGGCATCAATGTGGCCGAGGTGAAAGAAATCCACGTCGTCCACAGGGCGAACGTCACAATCTGGCCCGCTGCCAGCAGCAGCGGGACCCAGATCACCAGATATTCCGGCAGGCGGCGCAGATTTAGCTTCAACGCGCGCCCTCAACCGCCTCGGTCAGCCGGGTCACGGCCTTCTCCGGGGTGATGGTGCGGTCCTTCACGTATTCGGTCAGCACGTCGATCATCGCCGCCGTCATGCCGTTTTCCTGCGCCATGTTGTGGGCGAGGCTGAGCACGACCTGGTTGGCCGCGACCGCGTCCTTCAGGGTCTTCGCCGCCTCGCGCTGGCCATCCGACCAGCCGGGGCCGGACAGATCAACGTCGGTGCGGACCGGGATCGATCCGGTGATCTGCGAATACATCGTCTGGATTGCCGGCTGCATGACCAATTCGGCCATCAACTTCTGGCCTTCCTGCAAGTCGGCTTCCTTGCGCTGCCAGAAGATGAAGGCATCGGCGTTGAGGATGAAGACAGGCTTGCCGTTATCGGTCGGGCCAGGTGCGATGATGAAGTCGTCAAGCTTGAAGCCGGCGTTAAGCAGCACGCCTTGCGCCCAGCCGCCCTGGATCATCATGCCCATTTCACCGGCGATGAGTTTGGGCAGATGCACCGCATAAGGCTGGGCTGCGGTGTTGGGGTCCATCCAGTTGGCGATTTTGCGCAGTTGGACAAAGGCCGCCAGCATTTCCGGGCCTTTGAGCGCCTTGGCGTCGAGGTTCATGATCGCCGCGCGATAGGCGGCGGGGCTGATGCCGGCGAGGCAGGCTTCGAATTTCTGCCCATCATCGGCGCGACTGCCGCCGTTGGAGATCGGGTATTTCATGCCTGACGCCTGCATCTTGTCGGCGAGTGTATTAAACTCCGCCCAAGTCGTCGGCAGCTTGTCGGCCTTGGCGCGATCAAGCCCGCGCTTGGAAACGAACAGCGTGTTGGTGCGGTAAATTTGCAATGGCAAAGCGGCCCATTTGCCGCCCGGCTTGTGCAGCCGCGCCAGATCGGGAGCCACCACTTTTTCGTAGCCGGCAGCGGCCACGATCGCGTCGAGATTGACCGTCGGCGCAATCTTCGACCACGCGGCGATTTCTGGGCCTTTCAACTGCGAACAGGCCGGCGGATCACCGGAGAGAATCTGCGCCCGCAGCTTGTTCATCATTTCGGTGGTAAAACCCGGCACCGGCGAATGCTGCCAAATGCCGCCGCGTTCCTCAAATTTCTTGCCGAGCGCGGATATCGCCGCGCCATCACTGCCGGCGCTCCACTGCGAAATCGCGGTCAGGCGCGGCTTGGCGGCCTGCGCCCGGCCCAATTTGGGCATAGCGAGCATGCCAGCGGCACCGGCAAGCACGGAACGGCGACGGATTTTCTGCATGGCGTTTCTTCCTCGGCAATTGGTTAACGGTATCATGCCAGGGGGACCGAGTGGCTGTCCATTGGCGCCAACCGGTACCGGGCGCGATTTGTCCGGCTTTGGACAGATCAAGTCGACACCACAACGCCCGGCAAACAGCAATCGAATTGCGGCGACCCAATCGTCATCGGCGCGGGGAGCGACTGGCGGCTTCATGTTCGGGGCTCCTGACGAGGCTAACATCATAGCTTCGATAACGACCGCCCAATCCACCACCTTCACCAATCCTTTATCCCACCACCTATCATCCCGCAGCATTCACTTGCGGACATAACAATATCCTTATATACGCCGCGCCAACCGAAGCAGGAGCATCTTCATGGCCGAAGACTACAAGGTAAAAGACATCTCCCTCGCCGCCTGGGGCGCCAAAGAAATCTCCATGGCGCAGGACGAAATGCCCGGCCTGATGGCGATCCGTGCGGAATACGGCACCCAAAAGCCGCTCGCCGGCGCGCGGATCGTGGGTTGCATCCACATGACCATCCAAACCGCGGTGCTGATCCAGACCTTGGAACATCTCGGCGCCAGCGTGCGCTGGTCGTCATGCAACATCTTCTCGACCCAGGATCACGCTGCCGCCGCGATCGCTGCCGCCGGCACCCCGGTCTTCGCCTGGAAGGGCATGAACGAGGAAGAATTCTGGTGGTGCATCGAACAGACCCTGCGCGGGCCTGATGGCTGGACCCCGAACATGATCCTTGATGACGGCGGCGACGTGACCGCCATCATGCACAGCAAATACCCCGAAATGCTCGCCGATGTGCGCGGCATTACCGAAGAAACCACCACCGGCGTGCATCGCCTGTGGGAAATGGCCAAGGCCGGCACCTTGCTGACCCCCGCCATCAACGTCAATGACAGCGTCACCAAGTCGAAATTCGACAATCTTTATGGCTGCCGTGAGTCGCTGGTGGACGCGATCCGTCGCGGCACTGACGTCATGATGGCTGGCAAGGTTGCGCTGGTGAACGGCTTCGGCGATGTCGGCAAAGGCTCGGCGGCGTCATTGCGCAATGCCGGCTGCCGCGTGATGGTCACCGAAGTGGATCCGATCTGCGCGCTGCAAGCGGCGATGGAAGGCTATGAGGTCACCACCATGGATGACCAGGCCGCCCACGCCGACATCTTTGTGACCGCGACCGGCAATGTGGACGTCATCACCATTGACCACATGCGCGCCATGAAGCACCGCGCCATTGTCTGCAACATTGGTCATTTCGACAGCGAAATCCAGATCGGCGCGCTGCGCAACTACACCTGGGATAACGTGAAGCCGCAGGTTGATGAAGTTATCTTCCCCGACGGCAAGCGCCTGATTGTGCTGTCCGAAGGCCGCCTGGTGAACCTCGGCAACGCCACCGGCCACCCGAGCTTTGTGATGTCGGCAAGCTTCACCAACCAGGTGCTCGGCCAGCTCGAACTCTGGAACGCCAAGCCGGGCCAATATGAACGCAAGGTTTACACCCTGCCGAAGCACCTCGATGAGAAAGTGGCAGCGCTGCATCTGGCGAAAGTGGGCGCCAAGCTCACCAAGCTGACCCCAGCGCAGGCGGACTATATCGGCACGCCTGTTGCCGGGCCGTTTAAGCATGATCTTTATAGATACTAAGTAAGGGTCTACTTTGTTTGAAAACAAAGTAGCAAAAAAACTTCATTAATTGTTGCCGTTGGCGTGGGAACTCACCACGGTCCCGAGCCAACGGCAACAAAGTATCAAAAAGTTTTTTTGGTTCTTTTTATTCACAAAAAGAACAACCTTTGCTGCCCGCTGACCTGCGCCTATAACCCCTCCCATGCTCACCCCTTTCACCAAGATGCACGGCTGCGGCAATGATTTCGTCATCTTCGACGAGCGCACGGCTCCGCTTGCGCTGACCGCCACGCGCGCCGCCGCCATCGCGGACCGCCATCGCGGCATCGGCTGCGACCAATTTATCGTGATCGAGCCCCCCCCACCCGGCTCAACCGCCACCGCTTTCATGCGTATTCGCAATCCGGATGGCACTGAAGCTGGCGCTTGCGGCAACGCCACACGCTGCGTGGCGCATTTGCTGCACGGCGAAGCTGGCAATTTGTCGCCAGTCATTCAGACAATTTCCGGCCTGTTGCCCGCGCAAATCCTGCCCGGTGGCCGCATCACCGTCGATATGGGCGCGGCGCGGCTCGGCTGGCAGGATGTGCCTTTGGCCTCGGCGATGGACACGCTGCATCTGCCGCTCGCCCTTGGCCCGGTTGCCGACCCCGCCGCCCTATCGATGGGCAATCCGCACGCGACGTTTTTTGTCGATGATGTCGAGGCACTCGATGTCATCACGCTCGGCCCGGCGTTGGAGCGCGCGGCGATTTTCCCCGAGCGCGCCAATATCGGCTTCGCGCAAATCGTGGCCCCGGACCGCATTCGCCTGCGCCTGTGGGAACGCAGCGCTGGATTGACCCTCGCCTGCGGGTCCGGCGCCTGCGCCACCATCGTCAACGCCGCCCGCCGCGGCCTGACTGGCCGGCGCGCCAGCATCATCGCCGATGGCGGGGTGCTCGACATGGAATGGCGCGACGATGGCCATGTGCTGATGACCGGGCCGGTCGCGACATCGTTTGTCGGCCAGATCGATCTCGCGGCCTTTCCGGCATGAAAACCGAAATCCTGACCTTCGGCTGTCGGCTTAATACCTATGAATCCGAAGTCATGCGCGGCCACGCCGTCGGGCTGTCCGATACCATCATCGTCAACACCTGTGCGGTAACGGGGGAGGCTGAACGCCAAGCCCGCCAGGCGATCCGCCGCGCCCATCGGGAACGGCCCGATGCAAAAATCATCGTCACCGGGTGCGCCGCGCAAATCGCACCCGAAACCTGGGCGGCGTTGCCCGGCGTAACCCGCGTGCTGGGAAATATCGAGAAGCTGCAACCGGAAAGCTGGGCGGCCGGCGCTGGGTCGGCGGTGTCCGACATCATGGTGGCAACCGAAACCGCAGCCCATCTGGTCACCGAATTTTCCGGCCGGGCGCGGGCTTTCGTCCAGGTTCAGCAGGGCTGCGATCATCGTTGCACTTTCTGCATCATCCCGTTTGGCCGAGGCCCCAGCCGCAGCGTGCCGATGGGTGCGATTGTCGAGCAAGTGCGTGTGCTGGTTAACACGGGCTACCAGGAAATTGTGCTGACCGGCGTCGATATTACCAGCTACGGCCCCGATTTGCCGGGCAAGCCCACGCTCGGGCAGATGATCCGCCGGCTGTTGGCCCTGGTGCCGGACTTGCCGCGCCTGCGATTATCGTCGCTTGATCCCAACGAAATTGATGTCGATTTGTGGCGCCTGATCGCCGAGGAGCCGCGTTTGATGCCGCATCTGCATCTGTCGGCGCAGGCCGGGTCCGACCTGATTTTGAAGCGGATGAAGCGCCGCCATTTGCGCGCCGATGCGCTCGCCGTGATCGCCCGTGCCCGCGCCTTGCGCCCTGGCATCGGCATAGGTGCCGATCTGATCGCCGGCTTCCCGACCGAAACCGAGGAACTATTCGCCGAAACCCTTGCATTCGTTGCAGAAGCCGAAATTCCGTTCCTGCATGTGTTTCCCTATAGCGAACGCCCCGGAACGCCCGCCGCGCGGATGCCTGCGGTGGGTGTCGCAATTCGCCGCGAACGCGCATCCCGGCTGCGCGCTGCCGGACAGGCGCAGGCGGCGCGGTTTTATGCGGCGCAAATGGGCGCGGAAATTTCGGTGTTGGCGGAATCGGACGCCACCGGCCACAGCGAACATTTCGCCCCGGTCCGCATCGCAGCGACACCCGGCAGCTTGTTGCGCGCCAAGGTCATCGGCGCCGACATGGCCGGCTTGATTGCGGAGGCGGCTTGAATGGCACTTGGCGGTTTTCTCGCCCGGCTCAAACAGGGCCTATCGCGTACCACCGAAAAGCTCGCGAGCTCCATCACCGCCGTCTTCACTAAGCGCAAGCTTGATGATGCGGCGTTGGAAGAACTTGAAGACCTGCTGATTGCCGCCGATCTCGGCACCGCAGTCGCCGGTGAAGTGATCGCCAATTTCCGTCGCAGTCGTTTCGGGAAAGAAGTCACCGATCAGGAAATCAAGACCGCGCTGGCCGATGAAATCGCCGCCATCCTGGCGCCGGTCGCACAGCCCTTGGTGATCGACCGCGCCCGCCATCCCCATGTCGTGCTGATGGTGGGCGTGAACGGCACCGGCAAGACCACCACAATCGGCAAACTTGCCCAGTTCTACAGCGAACAGGGCCTGCGCTGCATGATGGTCGCCGGCGATACGTTCCGTGCCGCCGCCGTCGAACAATTGCAGGTATGGGGCCAGCGGGCGGGTTGCGAGGTGATCACCGGCGCCCAGGATGCCGACCCCGCCGGCCTTGCCTTCGATGCGCTCTCGAAAGCCCGCGCCGCGAATATTGACGTGCTGCTGGTCGATACCGCCGGCCGCCTGCACAACAAATCCGCGTTGATGGAAGAACTGCGCAAGATCATCCGGGTATTGCAAAAGCAGGACCCCAGCGCACCCCACTCAACCGTGCTGGTGCTCGACGCCACCACCGGGCAGAACGCCATCCAGCAAGTCCAGGTCTTCAAGGATATGGTGGACATCAGCGGTTTGGTTGTCACCAAGCTCGATGGCAGCGCGCGCGGCGGCATCGTGGTTGCGTTAGCCGAGGCCTTCGCCATCCCGGTCCATGCGGTCGGCGTCGGCGAGCAAGCCGCCGATTTACGGCCGTTCGATCCGGGCGAGTTCGCCCGCAGCCTGGTCGGGCTATGATGCCGGCTCAGCCACGATATGGGCGTGTAAATCCTTAGAAAGCTGTTCGATCCGCTCGGTCATCGATTTCACCGCTTCGGTCAATTCGGTGTTCTGCTTCACCATCTCGATCAGCAAACAGGTCTGGTCGTGGGTCAATTTCTGGCGTTGTTCGCTGTCGTTGTCGAGGTCTTCGCGGTGTTGCGCATCGGCGAGGGAATGCGCTTTGTCGCGATCGGCCTGACGGGTTTGGGCCAGCAGGATCAACGGCGCGGCGTAGGCGGCCTGCAGGCTGAAGGCGAGGTTGAGTAGGATGAACGGGTAAATATCGAAGCTCATTACCCCGATCGCGTTCAGCACAATCCAGATCGTGACGAATATGGTTTGGCCGATC